>NZ_ALAS01000148.1 GCF_000290615.1 Heyndrickxia coagulans DSM 1 = ATCC 7050 | reverse complement strand
AAGTAAAGCACGGTAGCCGAAAGTGTACAAAAAGAGTGTCTTGGAATACCCGATATTTAAACCTTGTCGAGAAAAACTTGACACATACAAGAAGATATCGAAGTTACCAAACGGCTTGCCGAATGTGGTAAAATAATGGGGATTGAGATTCTTGACCATTTGATCATCGGTGAGAAAAAATTTGTGAGCCTGAGAGAAAAAGGGTATTTGTAAGGCTTTGAATTTTTTTATGGTTACGATATAATAAATCGTATGATTTTTACGGCCGGCACTGCGCCGGAAAGCCTGAATCCGGATGCATTTTCAAAGCGGCATCCATAAATAAGCAAAAGTATGGCACCAACTGGTGATGAAAATTTATCGTGAAGAAAGGGAGATACATCCATGTTCGGAAGTAAAGACCTGGGGATTGATCTTGGGACAGCCAATACATTGGTTTTTATAAAAGGGAAAGGAATTGTCGTGCGGGAACCTTCCGTTGTGGCTATCCAGACGGATACGAAACAAATTGTCGCAGTCGGGGATGCCGCGAAAAAAATGATCGGCAGGACGCCGGGAAACATCGTGGCGACGCGGCCGATGAAAGACGGCGTGATTGCGGATTATGAAACGACGGCTGCGATGATGAAGTATTATATTCAGCAGGCCACAAATAAAAAAGGCTTTTTTTCAAAAAATCCGTATGTCATGGTCTGCGTTCCGTCCGGCATCACGGCGGTGGAAGAGCGCGCGGTGATTGATGCAACCCGCCAGGCCGGGGCAAGGGATGCTTTTACGATTGAAGAGCCTTTTGCAGCAGCGATCGGCGCCGGGCTGCCTGTCTGGGAGCCGACCGGAAGCATGGTTGTCGATATCGGCGGCGGCACAACGGAAGTGGCGATTATTTCGCTGGGCGGGATTGTGACAAGCCAGTCGATCCGGGTGGCCGGGGATGAAATGGATGAAGCGATCATCAGTTATATCCGCAAAAATTATAATCTTTTAATCGGGGACCGGACCGCAGAACAAATTAAAATGGAAATTGGTTCAGCAGGCGAGCCGGAGGGGATCGAACCGATGGATATCAGGGGCCGGGATTTGCTGACCGGTTTGCCGAAGACGATCACGATTTCCGCGGATGAGGTGGCCGATGCGCTGCACGACACGGTGTATGCCATTGTCGATGCGGTCAAATACACGCTTGAACAGACACCGCCTGAACTGGCAGCTGATATTATGGACCGCGGCATCGTCCTGACAGGTGGGGGTGCCCTGTTGCGCAACCTCGACCATGTCATCAGCAAAGAAACCGAAATGCCGGTGCTCATTGCCGAAAACCCGCTTGACTGCGTAGCAATCGGAACAGGCGGCGCGCTCGAAAATATTGAACTGTTTAAAAACAAAGCAAAAGATTCTAAATAAGAAGAATGTCAGTGTCCTGTTAACTCATTCTCCTGCCGGCTTTCCTGGCGGGAGAATGGTTTTCAATCCGGGAATGGCCGGAACAAAGTGTTATGGGAGTGGATTTTATGCCACAGTTTTTTTTGAATAAACGATTGATCGTCCTTTTAATCAGTGTTATCCTGCTTGTCGCCATGATCGGGTTTTCCATCAGGGAACGCGACCGGATTTCAAAACCGGAACAGTTTGTGCGCGATATCGTCGGGCTCGGCCAGTCCGTCATTGCCAAACCTGCCAATGCCCTTGCCGGTTTTTTTGACAATATCGAGGACTTAAAAAATACATATACCGAAAACAAAAAACTGAAATCCCATTTGGAACAGTTGACAAGCCTGGAAGCGCAAAATCACGAACTAAAAAAAGAAAATGAAAATTTGAGATCTATTATAAAGGAAAAAAACAGTCTCGGAGATTCAGAGTCCATTCAGGCCCAGGTCATTGCACGCAACCCGGATAATTGGTACGAGCAAGTGGTGATTGATAAAGGCGAAGTCAACGGCGTTGCCAAAAACATGGCCGTCGTCACTTCAGGTGGTTTCCTCGGAAAAGTCACGCAGGTCGACAAATTTTATTCAACCGTCGAACTTTTGAGCTCGCCCGATGAAACGAACCGCGTATCCGCCAAAGTGCAAAATGCCAAAAAAGATGCTTACGGATTAATCGAAGGGTACGACAAAAAAACCAAAATGCTGCTTTTGAAACAGCTTGATTTTAATATCAAAGTCAAAAAAGGCGATCATGTCGTGACATCCGGTTTAAGCGGCATGTTTCCGAGCGGGCTTCTGATTGGTGACATCGAAAAAGTGACCCCGGATGAAAACGGGCTGACGCAAACCGCTTATGTCAAGCCGGCAGCCAATTTTTATGATGTCCGCGAAGTGCTCGTCATCAACCGGAAAACACAAAAATTCAACGCGGGCGGCACGGGAGGAGGGCAGTGATGAAACGTATCGTGCTCCCTCTGATTTTAAGCCTGTGCTATATTGCTGAAAGTTTATTTGCCCAATTTTTTGCGGCCCGTTCTTTTGGCGGAAAATTTACCATCGTTCCCCATTTTCTGCTCGTGATGCTGATTTTAATGGGGATGCATTACCGCAAAAGGCTCTCCATCATTTATGCCTTTGTATTCGGCATGCTGTTTGATGCTTTTTACACGGGCATTTTGGGCATTTATCTGTTTTTCTATCCGCTTGCGGTTTACCTGACAGAAAAAATGGACAGGATCCTCCAATCCAATATTTTTACCGGCACGCTTGTGGCAGTCTTAAACATGGCGATTGTCGAATTTTTGGTCTATGGCATCAATGCTTTAATTAATCCGCAGGTGATGGGATTTGACGATTTTCTCTTGTTCAGGCTTTGGCCGACTTTGATCTTAAACGCCGCTTTTTTTATTTTGGCATGGTATCCGATGGGAAATTTTTTAAAGCGGCGCGCAAGGGAAGAAGAAAAGGAATAACCGGCGGGGAGAAAATCTGTTAAAATGGGAAAGAAGGATTCCCTGCCTTTTTGTCGAATTATCCGGACAAGGGGGAGTGGAAAAAGCAAAGGGGTTTGCGGGCCGAAACCAGCCGGAACCGCACGCACGGAGGCTTATTCTTGCGTGCCGGGCCGAAAAACGCCGTCTGAAAGCCATTTCGGATGGATGCCGTTTCATTTATCAGCCGTTGAGGTGAGCAGTTTGAAATGAAAAAAACGCAAAATGTAACCATAAAAGGCACGAAAGACGGAATTGTGCTGCATTTAAACGACCAATGCTCCTTTCAAGCTTTAAAGGCGGAGTTAGAGCAAAAATTACTGGCCCAGGCTGCCGATGAGGAAGAGAACAGCCCGATTCTTGCCGTCAAAATTCAGCTTGGCAACCGTTATTTGACGCCCGGTCAGGAAGAGGAGATCAAAAGCCTTGTGCGTTCCCGGCGGAACCTTGTTGTCGATGAAATCATCAGCAATGTCATCACAAAAGAAGCGGCTGCGCGCGAAAAAGCGGAAAATGAAATTGTGCCTGTCACCACCATCGTCCGGTCCGGGCAGGTGTTAAAGGCGGAAGGCGATCTTTTGCTTATCGGCAATGTCAATCCGGGTGGTACCGTGATTGCAAACGGCAATATTTTTATCATGGGAAACCTCCGCGGCATTGCGCATGCCGGCTACAGTGGGAGAAGGGACGCCGTTGTTGTCGCTTCCAATATGGTTCCATCCCAAATCCGGATTGCCAATTGCCTGAACCGGGCCCCTGATGATTACGGGGAAGAGGGCCGGCATGAGATGGAATGTGCTTACATAGATGAATCGGACCATATTATCATTGATAAATTGCAAGTTTTGAAATATTTGCGGCCGAATATGACAAGATTAAAAGGAGGGTTCTCATATGGGTGAAGCGATTGTCATCACATCCGGAAAAGGCGGCGTCGGCAAAACGACGACATCGGCAAACCTCGGGACAGCGCTCGCGCTTCTCGGAAAGAAAGTCTGCCTTGTCGATACAGACATCGGGCTCCGTAATCTTGATGTCCTGCTGGGGCTTGAAAACCGGATTATCTACGATCTGGTCGATGTCGTAGAAGGCCGCTGTAAAATCCACCAGGCAATCGTAAAGGACAAGCGTTTCGATGACAAGCTCTTTTTGCTGCCGGCTGCCCAGACAAGCGACAAATCCGCCGTCACGCCGGAACAAATGAAACAATTGATCCACGGGTTAAAACAGGATTACGATTATATTCTGATTGACTGCCCGGCCGGCATTGAGCAGGGATATAAAAATGCAGTGGCGGGTGCTGACCAGGCGATTGTTGTGACAACGCCGGAAATCTCGGCGGTAAGGGATGCCGACCGGATCGTCGGGCTTTTGGAAAAGGAAGAACATATCGAGCCACCGAAACTGATCATCAACCGGATCCGGAGCCATATGATGAAAAGCGGGGACATGCTGGACATCGATGAAGTGACAAACCATTTATCGATCGATTTGATCGGGATTGTAGCCGATGATGAAGAAGTGATCCGCGCCTCGAACCAGGGCGAACCGATTGCGCTAAATCCGACGAACCGCGCATCCCTTGCCTACCGGAATATTGCCCGCCGGATTTTGGGGGAAACGGTGCCTTTAATGCCGCTTGAAGACCAGAAACCCGGCATGTTTGCGCGCTTTAAAAAATTATTTAGTTCGAAATCTTCTTAATGGCAGAGCCGTTTCTGAACGTTTTTCCAAACGATCAGGGCGGCTTGTTTTGTTCCCGGTTCTAACCGCTTTGGACAGGTCATACATTGGTAATAAACGAATGCCTGTACAGAAGGGGTGAATCGATTGGGAAACCGCGCCGATGAAATCCGGAGGCAAATGGCGAAGCGGAGAAAAACGATGAAACAGGCTTATAACGGCAAAGAAACGGTCTATGCGAGCCTGATTAAGGATGAAGGCACACATGTATATGAACCGCCGGGCAAAACGCCGCATCCGCTTTTTAAAAAAGAAACGGTGCTATTTAAAATTCTGGCTTCTGCCTGCCTTGTCCTCGCTGTGGCAATTCTGTTTAAATCGGAACGTCCGGAATTTGACAAACCGAAAGCCGCCGTCAAACAGGTAATGGCGTCCGAATTTCAATTTGCAAAAGCAGCCGCCTGGTATGAAAAAAAGTTTGGCAAGCCGGTCGCGCTCTTTCCGGAAAAATCGTCAAAAACGGAAACCGCTGCTTCCAATGAAGATTCGCAATATGCGATGCCGGTATCGGGAAAAGTTCTGACCAGTTTTTCAGCCGATGGAAGAGGGGTTACGATTGAAACAAAGCCGGGCGCAAGCGTAAAAGCGATGAGCGGCGGGACGGTCATTTTTGCCGGGAAAAAGCCGAAACTGGGCAATACCGTCATTATCCAGCATGCCGATTCAACGGAAACATGGTACGCAAACCTCAGCAAAATTGATGTGGGCCAGTATGACAGCCTCAAGACGGGCGAAAAGGTCGGCACGGCGCGAAGCAGCGGGGAAAAAGGGGAATTTTATTTTGCGCTTAAAAAAGACGGCGGTTTTATCGACCCGATCCAGGTGATTAAATTTGAATGAGCGGTTTTGGCTTCTGAAAAAAATCAAAATCCATCCCCTTTTCTGGGCCGTGGCCGCCATTGCAGCTGTTACCGCCCGTTTCCAGGATCTCATCCTGCTGTTTGCGATCATTTTCATCCACGAAATGGGGCACGCGGTTGCGGCGCAATATTTTTCATGGCGGGTTAAAAGAATTGCCATTTTGCCGTTCGGCGGCGTCGCTGAAACGGAGGAACACGGAAACCGCCCGCTGAAAGAAGAACTGATCGTGACACTTGCAGGCCCCCTCCAGCATATTTGGATCGCTGTTTTCGCGCACGTGTTGTTCCGTTTCGATATCTTGCCCGGGCAGATGTATACACAAATCGGGGAGTGGAACCGGGCCATTCTTTTTTTTAATTTGCTCCCGATTTGGCCGCTTGACGGCGGGAAACTGCTGAATATGGCGTTTTCCACGGTCTATCCTTTTTTGCGCGCATTCCGGATGACGATTTGTTGTTCGTTTATCGCGCTGTTCCTTTTTCATGCGGCCGCCCTGTTGAATGCGCCGGCAAATTTGAACGTCTGGGCGATCGTCGTTTATTTATATGCCGCACTTTGGAAAGAATGGAAACAGCTTTACTTTGTTTTTATCCGTTTCCTGCTTGAACGGTATTACGGAAAAAGGGAACCGCTCCGCCATCTGGAAACGATCGAAGTGGATGCGGGCGCATACTTGTATGAAGTGCTTGAAAGCTTTAAACGCGGGCGCAAACATCCGCTCATTGTCCTTAAAAACGGGATGGAAGTCGGGAAACTCGATGAAAATGAACTCCTTCACGCCTTTTTTTCCGAGAAGCAAACCAATGCGAAAGTAAGCGATATACTGTATAATTATTGATGGCAATCGCAATAGAAGCGGCTGAAAGCGAAGACAGTGTGGTGGAATTTTTGGACAGGTCAATCATCATCAATGTGAAAACAAGGGAAAAACGGTATGCGGTCATGGAAAACGGCGAAGTATCCGCCATCCGCATCCGGCAGCCGGGCGGCGCGGCAAAAGTCGGGAATATTTATCTCGGCAAGGTGGCGGACGTCAAACCCGGCATCAATGCCGCGTTTATCGATATCGGCGGAGGCCGGCACGGTTACTTGCATATCAGCCGGCTTCCCGCTTTTGTGCACGGCAAAAATCCAAATGCCGCGATTTCCGCTTATCTTTCGCCCGGGCAGACGGTCATGGTCCAGGTGAAAAAAGATGAAACAGGGCAAAAAGGGCCGCTTCTGACCGGCATCATTGAGCTTTCGGGGGAACAGATTGTGTATCTGCCGGAAGGAAAGTACACGGCTGTTTCCAAAAAAGCGGATGATGCGGACCGGAACAAGTGGCGGGCCTGGGCCCGCAAAGCGCTTGAACCGCAGGAAGGGATTATTGTCCGGACCGCGGCCATCCATGCCGGCGGGGACGGGTGGCTCGATGAACTAAAATCCCTCAGGCTTCGGTACAAAAGCCTGCTCGAAAAGGCGGCACAACTGAAAGCGCCGGCTGTTCTGCACGAAAAAAGCACGGTGGAAGCGGAAATTTTCCGCGAACTTGCCCGTTTAAAAAGCGGCATGGTGATTGCGGACGATGCGGAGGCGCTTGCCCGCCTGAAAGCATTGCTTGCGGGCCGGCCGGAACTGGACTGGTCGTTTGAGCTCTATAGCGGAAGACAGAATATTTTTACCCGCTACCGTATCGACCGGGCGCTTGAGGATGCGTTGAAAAGAGTGGTCTGGCTTGAAAACGGCGCCTATCTTGTCATCGACGAAGCAGAAGCGCTCACCATCATCGATGTGAATACCGGAAAATATACGGGCACAACGGACCAGGCCGAGACGGTGCTGAAAACGAATCTGCTTGCGGCGAAAGAAATCGGCCGCCAGCTGAAACTGCGCGATTACGGCGGCATCATTCTCGTTGATTTTATCGATATGCAGCGCGATGAACAGCGCGCGCAAGTGAGGGCGGCGCTAGAAAAAGAGCTGGAAAACGACGAGAAGCAAACCCGTATCACCGGTTTTACGGAGCTCGGCATTTTGCAAATGACACGCAAGAAAACGCGCAAATCGCTCCCCGAGGCACTGCTTTCCGTTTGCCCGGTCTGCGGGGGCAGCGGCAAAATCGAAAGCCCCGAGACGCTTGCTTTCCGCCTCGAACGCGAGCTGTGGGAAGCGCCGCACGCGGATTACGAAGCCGTTTTGATTGAATGCACGCAAGATGTGAAAGATTGTTTTTGCGGGGAAACGGGGGTACACTTAAAGCGGCTGGAAAACCTGCTCGGCATGAAACTGTTTTTTCACATCTCCCGCGATGCGCATCCGTTTTATGCCATCCGGCAGTTCGGGCCCCTGTCCGCGCTTGCCGCAAAAGGCAAAGATCCCAATTGACAAAGGAAAAAGTGTGTGTTACCATCAGTATGTTATGTTTGTAGCGCCCTGTGCTACAACCGCTCAGGAACAGGCTTTCCAAGTTTTTACGCTTCGTAAAACGCCTGTCTTTGGCGAGTCTGAGTCTTAAGGAGGTGCAGTGATGTACGCAATTATTGAAACCGGCGGGAAACAAATCAAAGTAGAAGAAGGCCAGGCTGTATACATTGAAAAATTGGATGCAGCAGAAGGCGAATCTGTTACATTTGACCGCGTTCTTTTTGTCGGCGGCGAATCGGTAAAAGTCGGCAGCCCTGTTGTTGAAGGCGCTACGGTTACGGGTAAAGTGGAAAAACACGGCCGTGCGAAAAAAATCGTTGTGTTCAAATATAAAGCGAAGAAAAATTACCATAAAAAACAAGGCCACCGTCAGCCGTACACAAAAGTGGTCATTGAAAAAATCAATGCGTAAGGTGCACGCGGCATGATCCGGGTCCGCATCAAACGCAAAAAGAATGGGAACATCTCGTCTTTTGAAATGAGCGGCCATGCCGAATTTGCCGGATACGGCCAGGACATTGTCTGTGCCGGCGCTTCCGCTGTTTCTTTCGGGACGGTGAACGCCATTATGGAAGTGGCGGGGGTTGAACCTGAAATCCGCCAGTCCGAAAGCGGCCTTTTGGAATGCAAAATCCCTGCGCAGCTGCCGGAAGAACAGGCGGCAAAAGTGCAGATTCTGCTTGAAGGCATGGTTGTATCCCTCGAGACGATAGAACGGGAATACGGCGAATTTATCCATATAACCTTTGAATAGGAGGTGAGCATCATGTTGAAATTAGATCTTCAGTTTTTCGCTTCCAAAAAAGGGGTCGGCTCCACGAAAAACGGCCGTGACTCGATCGCAAAACGCCTCGGCGCAAAACGTGCGGACGGGCAGTTCGTAACAGGCGGCTCGATCCTTTACCGCCAGCGCGGGACGAAAGTCTTTCCGGGCGAAAACGTCGGTCGCGGGGGCGACGACACTTTGTTTGCGAAAGTTGACGGCGTTGTGCGTTTTGAACGCCTCGGCCGCGACAAGAAAAAA
The DNA here is from genome assembly GCF_000290615.1 of Heyndrickxia coagulans DSM 1 = ATCC 7050. Lineage (GTDB taxonomy): Bacteria > Bacillota > Bacilli > Bacillales > Bacillaceae_C > Weizmannia > Weizmannia coagulans. The sequence continues at coordinate 35,919 of NZ_ALAS01000148.1, read as the reverse complement.
GTGAGCGTATATCCGGTGGCACAAGAAGCCTGACCCATAAAGCCCCGGGCTGCGATATTCGCGGCCCGGGGCTTTTGCATTTTCCGTCAGTACAAACGCCGCGTCTGTACCGAAAAACGTACAAAAACCGCGCTGCCGCACCCGCCTGGCGAGTGCGCTATCCATTCGCGCCCCGTGCAACCTGGGGCAATTTTTGCTATACTTAAACATAACCTATTTCGGAGAACGGGAGCTATGAAAATGCGGGAATGGACGACGGTTGACGTGCTTCGCCACGCCAGGCATGACTGGCTGAACAAGGTGCAGCTGATCAAAGGATACGCCAGCTTGAACAAGATGGAAAAAGTCAAAAATATTGTGGAAGACATTATCCGGGAAACGCAGCAGGAGTCAAAATTATCAAATTTGCATCGGCCGGAATTTGCCGAACTTTTGCTTACATATAACTGGGAAGGGCACACGGTGCAGATTGCATATGAAATATTGGATGTAGACCGGAATGCGCTCCCGGATGACGGGGAGCTGACCGGCTGGATGAATCATTTTCTCGCGGCTGTTGAGGAAGCAGCCGATCCAAACGGGGACAACCGGTTATATATGTCGGTCAGCACTTTGCCATCCGGTGCCCGTTTCTTTTTCGAGTTTAGCGGAACAATAAAAAAGCGCGGACTGCTTGCCGGGTTTCTGGAAAACGATTGCCCGGGGATGAACGTGATCCACGCATACCCGGCATCCGCTTTCCCGGTTGAAATAATCTTTCCGAAAGCCTAACGATACAGCAATTGCAAAGGTGGTTTTATCTTTTATGTTTGTGGACCAGGTGAAAATTTATGTGAAAGGCGGGGACGGCGGCAACGGGATGGTCGCATTCCGCCGCGAGAAATATGTGCCGATGGGCGGCCCTGCCGGAGGAGACGGCGGCCGCGGCGGCGATGTTATTTTTGAAGTCGATGAAGGGTTGCGGACGCTCATGGACTTCCGCTACAAGCGCCATTTTAAAGCGGACCACGGCGAAAACGGCATGAGCAAAGGAAAACACGGCCGCGGGGCGGAAGACATGATTGTCAAGGTGCCGCCGGGTACGGTCGTCATCGATGACGATACAAAGCAAACGATTGCCGATTTAACGCGCCACGGGGAACGGGCAGTGATTGCCAAAGGCGGGCGCGGCGGCAGGGGCAATATCCGCTTTGCGACACCGGCCAATCCCGCACCGGAAATTGCCGAGAACGGCGAACCGGGCCAGGAACGTTATATTGTCCTTGAACTGAAACTGCTAGCCGATGTCGGCCTTGTCGGTTTTCCGAGCGTCGGGAAATCAACCTTGCTTTCCGTTGTCTCTTCGGCACGCCCGAAAATTGCGGAATACCATTTTACGACGCTTGTGCCGAATCTCGGTGTAGTCGAGACGGAGGACGGCAGAAGTTTTGTCATGGCCGATCTGCCGGGGCTGATTGAAGGCGCGCACGAAGGCGTCGGGCTCGGCCACCAGTTTTTGCGCCATATCGAACGGACACGGGTGATCGTCCACGTTATTGACATGGCGGCGGTGGAAGGGCGCGACCCGTATGAAGATTATTTGACGATCAACAAAGAACTGAAAGCTTATCATGAACGCCTTTCTGAGCGCCCGCAGCTCATTATTGCCAATAAAATGGACCTTCCGGGCGCGGAAGAAAATCTGGCGGCATTTAAAGAGAAGCTGGGCGATGATGCCGCACGCGTCTTCCCGATTTCCGCGGTGACGCGCAAGGGATTAAGGGATGTTTTGTTTGCGATTGCCGATTTGCTCGATGAAACACCTGCCTTCCCGCTTCACGCCGGCGAAGAACCGGATGCGGAACCGTCCCGTGTATTGTACAAGCATGAAAAAGAAAAGGCTGATTTTACCATTACACGCGATCCAGACGGCAGCTTCGTCATCCACGGGGAAAAAGTTGAGAAGCTGTTTAAAATGACGAATTTCAGCCATGACGAGTCTGTCCGGAGATTTGCCCGCCAGCTGCGCGGAATGGGCATTGATGACGCGCTCCGTGCACGCGGCGCGAAAAACGGCGATACCGTCCGCCTCTTGGATTTTGAGTTTGAATTTGTAGATTAACCGTGCTGGGCCGGGGAATCCCGGCTCCGAGTGGAGGAAAGGGCATTTTGGAAAAGAAAGCAGAGCATAAGTTTATCTTGGTGCGTGAGGATGTTTTGCCGGAAGCGATGATCAAAACACTTCAGGCGAAAGAACTGCTGGAAAGGGGACAAGCGGTATCAGTCGGGGACGCGGCGAAAAAAGCGGGCTTAAGCCGCAGCGCTTTTTATAAATACCGCGATACCGTTTTTCCGTTCCATTCAGTTGTAAAAGAAAAAATTGTGACCTTGTTTTTTTATTTGGAAGACCGGTCCGGGACATTATCCGAAATTTTAAGGATCATTGCGTCTTATTCATGCAATATTTTAACGATTCACCAGACGATTCCGATACAGGGGCGGGCAAATGTCACTGTCTCGCTGAATGTGTCCGGGATCAACAGGAGTTTAAATGATCTGCTGGAAGAACTGCAGGCATTTGAGTTTGTCAATAAAGTAGAAATATTAGGGTCCGGAGCCTAGAACTCCGCCCGGCGGGGGAGAGGAAATGAAAGCAGCTTTTTTCGGGCCGGAAGCGACGTTTACCGATATCGCTGTCCAGTCAGTGTTCCCGGAGGCCAGCCGGGTTGCGTACCGGACGATTCCGGAATGCCTGGAAGCCGTTAAGGCAAAACAGGTGGATATGGCGGTTGTTCCGCTTGAAAATGCCCTGGAAGGTTCGGTGAATTTAACGGTCGATTACTTGTATCATGAAGAACTGCCGCCGATCCGTGCGGAAATCATTGTGCCGATCGAGCAGCATTTTATGGTTCATCCTGCAAATGCCGGCGCCTGGCGAGAAACGGAAAAAATCATTTCCCATTCCCATGCGCTTGCGCAGTGCCACCAGTTTCTGCGCCGGGAATTCCAGCATGCGGAAGTGGAACCAATGGGCTCTACGGCCGCTGCTGCGAAATATGTGAGCGAACACCCGGAACTGAAATGGGGGGCGGTCGCCAATGAAATGGCAGCGGAACTGTACGGCCTTGAAATCGTCAGGCGTGCCATCCATGATTATCCGTTTAACCATACGAGATTCATTGTCCTTTCAAATGAGGAGCTTCATATCGAAAAAACGCCTGATTTCCTGAAATCGACGATCATGGTCACACTGCCGACGGACAAGGCCGGCTCGCTGTACCAGGTGTTGTCTGCCTTTGCTTGGCGAAAGATTAACTTGAGCAAGCTTGAATCGCGACCGTTAAAGACGGGGCTTGGAAACTACTTTTTTATGATTGATCTGAACCACTCCTTAGAGGAAAAGCTTGTCCGCTTTTCGCTTGAGGAAATCCATGCGCTCGGCTGCACCGTGAAAGAACTCGGGACCTATTACAGGTATATGGCGGATGAATGATGGCCGCTTCTTCAATATTGTTTTGATAAGCTCGGCTGGAACCCGGGCTTATTATTTTTTTGCAAAACAAGCTTTAAACCCGGTTTTTTAGGCCGGATGGGAGATAAAAAAGAGCTGTCCTTTATGTTCAGGGCAGCTCTTTTTCATTTTCTGCAAATAAAATGCCGGCTTCTTTCAGCGCCTGTTCCGCTTCTTCAAGCTGTCGCCCGCTTGTGGCTTCAACCGTATGCAGGTGGATGCCGCCCGTTAATTCGGATAAGTAGCTGGCATTTGTTTCTTCAATGCGGCGGATAAACCGGGCCACTTCTGCGCGGGTGGAGACCATAATCGAGGCGGTCAGATCGCCGTATACCGGATGCTCCACTTTGACATCTTTTACGGTCACCCCGTGGTCCACGAGCAAATTCAGCTCCTGTGCAACCTGTTCGCGCGTATGCATGCAAACAAGCGTTTTTTCCACTTTGTTTTCCGCACCGGCGGGGTGTATGTACAAATATCCCTGGCTCGTTGCCAGGATCGGCTCGTTTTTCGCTTTCAGGAGCGTAATATCGTTTACAATAATCTGCCGGCTCACATTTGTCCTTTTCGCCAGCTCCCCGCCCGTAATCGGCTCCCGGCTATTCTGCAGCCATTCGAGGATCAAATGCCGCCTTTTTTCCCCGGGAATTTTTTTCTTTCCTGCCAACAGCGTTTCCTCCCATTCATTCGGCCTCATTCGGATTTTATCATACGAAGGCGCCCGGATAAAAGAATCAATCCTTTTAGTGCATAAAGGACGCGGGACGTTCATAAGTTTTTATGTAAAATCAATCGCATTTTGCCCGGCACCACATAGAATGTATGGACTTAAGCCTTGAGGAGGGGAAATGTGTGAAAATCCATATCGTGCAAAAAGGCGATACGCTTTGGAAAATCGCTAAAAAATATGACGTCGATTTTGACGAACTGAAAAAATTGAATGCGCAATTATCCAATCCGGAAATGATTATGCCCGGCATGAAAATTAAAGTCCCGACAACGGGCGGCATGGTAAAAAAAGAGACACATACAGGCCATGCAGGCTACACGGGCCACGCGGGCATAAAAGAAATGCCGCTCGTGACCCATCCGTACGAGCAAATGCCTGAGGTAAAGATGCCTGTGGCGAAAGAAATGCCGGTTCAAAAAGAGTTGCCAAAAGCGGCGGGACCGAAAGAAATGCCGGTGAAAGAAAAAGTGGTTGAAAAAAAAGAAACGATTTATAAGCCGGTAATGCCGCAACCGGTCATTCCTGAAATTGACATCCATAATTACTATGTGACCAATATGGCTGAAATCGAAACCCATACAGCGGCACCGCCGCCGAAGCACCATGAAAGCGAATCGTCGGAAAGCATGCACTACACCATGCCGGTAAAGGAAGAGTGCCCGGAAATGTATGTACCATACAATCCGTGTCCGCCCGTGATGCCGGTATACGATTGCGGCTGCGGGGGAGAGGACATGCACGCCGGATTTTTCCCGCATCCTTTCAGCATGTCTTATCCGCAAGTCCCGTATCCAATGCCGTACCCGATGGCCTATCCGCAAATGCCGGTGATGTCCGCGCCGGCAGGATTTATGCCGCAACAGCAGCCGGCGTGGCAGGAGGGGCAGCAAGTGATGCCGGGTTACGAATGGGAAGAAGAATCTTCTTCATCTTCTCCTTACCCGTATGGCCCCAGTATGCAGGCAGGGGTTTCTGCGCAACATCCTGCCGCCGTGCCGCAATGGGGAGCGCAGCAGGCTCCTTTATACGGCGCTGCTTCAGAAAGCCCCGCTTATATGCCGCAGTACATGCCGCCGCAAACCATGCCGCAGTACGCCCCGTACCCGCCGCACCAGCCGCAGCCATGCGGGTGCCAAAAGCAACCGTACGCCGGCATGCAGGAATCGTACGGGATGGCGGCGCAACCGTACGGCATGCAGGAACCATTTGGCGGCATGCCGCAACCGCCATACGGGATGCCACAACCGCCATACGGGATGCCACAACCGCCATACGGCGTGCAGGAACCGTACGGGATGCAGGCCCCGTTCGGCTATGACCGGGGCGAAAAAACGGACCAGCCGCAGGAAACCCGGGATCCTTCCGGCGAAGAAGAAAAATAATGGGCGGCGGAAGACAAGAAGGAGACGAAACCAAACGTCTCCTTCTTTATGCGGAAACCATGCTGCAGGAACCCATTGTTCACTGGCGCAGGTTGCGCGACCGGGTGTGGCTTGTCTGGACAAAGACAAAAAAAGTGATGATGAAGCAATATGGTTCCGATGCGCGCCTTAAACGGCAAATGCTGCTTACATCGGAACTGCAGAAAAGCGGTTTCACTCAAACTTGCCGTTTTCTGGAAGATGAAAGCGGCAGCCCCTTTCAAGGCAAAACTTTTGGCTTTATGGCATACATTGAAGAAGACCCGGCCGGTTTCAACTTCGGGACGGAAGAAGACATCCGCGCCGCTTTCCGCCTGTTAAAACAGTATCACGAAAAGACTGCACATTTTCCGCAAGCCGTAAAAATGGAATTTCCACGCTTTTTTCAGCTGAGAAAATGGCAGGCGCGGTACCGTGCATTTCTTGAAAACAAAGAACAGATTGTCCGATATTTGCCGGAAACGTATTTCACCGCGTACGAAAGATGGGCAGGCGAGGCGTTAAACCGGCTCGAAAAAAAACAGCATTGGCTTCACCACCCGCCGTACTGCATCACGCACGGCGATGTTGCCCACCATAATTTTTTGCGTGCGAAAAACGGGAAACTGTATTTGATTGATTTTGACCTTGCCCGCCTTGCCCCGGCCTGGACTGATGATCTCCAGTTTTGCAACCGGGTTTTGCCCGCTGCTTCATGGTCGCTTGCCGCCCTTGAAAACTGGGGAATGCTGGACGGCGCGCCGGACCGGGAAACTTTTCTGGAGGCGCTTCTTTACCCGACGGATGTTTTAAGGGAGTGGAACCGTTTTGCTGGAAGCGGCAAAAAAGAAAAAGAGCAGTACTGGCCGCATCTTTCCCTGCTTTCAATTGGGCAGTTCGGGGAACGCGCCCGGTTTCAAAAAGAAGTAAAAAGGCGTTTGCAAGCATAACGGAAAACCAGGGGCGCTCCCCGCCGGCATAACGATTTTCATCCTCCTTTCGGGCGAGTATGGTATAGTAATAGTGGACTGTATCAGCGCTGTCAGAAAGGAGTGATGGCCATGTCCGGCCATTCCAAATGGAAAAATATTCAGGGCAGAAAAAATGCGCAGGATGCAAAGCGCGGAAAAATCTTTCAAAAACTGGCAAAGGAAATTTATGTAGCGGCGAAAAACGGGCCTGATCCGGAAGCAAATTCAAGCCTCCGCCTGGTCATTGAAAAGGCAAAGGCCGCCAATATGCCGAATGACAATATTAAACGCGCCATCGAGAAAGCAAACGGCAGCCAAAACGCCGAACATTACGAGGAAATAACATATGAAGGGTACGGGCCGGGCGGCGTTGCCGTCATGGTCACGGCTTTAACCGATAATAAAAACCGGACCGCTTCGAATGTCCGTGTTGCTTTTTCGCGCAACGGCGGAAATCTCGGCGAAAACGGATGCGTGTCTTTCCTGTTTGACCGGAAAGGGTATCTTGTCATCGAGCGAGAAGGGCTCGAGATAGATGAAGACGGAATGCTGCTTGCCGTGATTGAAGCAGGCGCCGAGGAAATGGAAACGAGCGATGAAGTGTTTGAAATTTATACAGACCCGGAGCAATTCATGGATGTGAAGAAGAATCTGGAGGAAAAAGGCTTTACATTTGCCCGGGCAGAAATCACCATGGTGCCGCAAAACACAATTGCTTTGGATGAAGCGCAAAAAGAAAAGATGGAGCGATTGCTGGACAGGCTGGAAGACGATGACGATGTAAAGGAAATTTACCATAACGCCGAATTATAATGTCCCAGGCACTTTCTGCACCCGGCCCGGCCGGGTGCAGAAAGTGCCTTTTTTGCGGCAAAGCCGGTTAGGCCTGTATCAAACCGGCTACAATGTGGAGTGTGGCCCGTGCTATTTTAAACCGATGCACTGCGGCTAATCGTGCCATTTAAACCCGGGCGATTGTTCCAGCTGAAAATCCGGGGAAGCCCGTCCGGAGGCAGCGGCGGCCCGGTATGCCGGACGGACACTCATCTGTCTCCGGATGCCGGTTTCCTTCCGCCATGGAAACAGGAAAAGCGCCTCATCTTTAGGAACCATCCGGCCGGAAAAAAGGGCAAGACCGGACATTCGTTCCCAAAACGGTTGCGTTCTGTGGTACAATATGGGATAGCAAGTTTTTGAGGAGCGTGTGGGAAGGTTGTACGAATATATTAAAGGCATCATTGATTCCGTGAGCCCGGATTACGTTGTCGTGGAAAACGGGGGGATCGGCTACCGGCTGCTGGCGCCGAACCCGTATATTTTTTCAAAAAGCATCGGGCAGGAACGAAAAATTTTTACATACCAGCATGTGCGCGAAGATTTGATCGCGCTTTACGGTTTTGAAACGGCGGAAGAACGGGCGCTGTTTCAAAAGCTGCTTAATGTTTCCGGCATCGGGCCAAAAGGGGCGCTTGCCATTCTAGCGTACGGGCAGCCGCAGCAGGTCGTTGACGCCATCGAGAATGAAAATGAATCTTTCCTTGTCAAATTCCCCGGTGTCGGCAAAAAAACGGCAAGGCAGATGATTCTTGATCTGAAAGGAAAGCTGCAAGGCCTCGTGCCGGAGATGCCGGATGATGTGGGCGGGGAAAAAGCGGCGCCTGCTTCCGGCAACCAAAACCTCGAAGAAGCGGTGCTCGCTCTGGCGGCGCTCGGCTACTCGGAAAAAGAAATCGCGAAAGTGGTGCCTGAACTTCCGGAAGAAGTGCTTTCTGCGGATGAATATATTAAACTCGCTTTAAAAGCAATGGTAAAATAATGGAGGAGGGGAGAGCATGGAAGACCGCGTAGTTTCCGGCGAGGCAAACGAACAGGAAGTTTCCTTTGAAATGAGCCTCAGGCCGCAAACCCTTGCGCAATATATCGGCCAGGATGAAGTGAAGCATAATTTAGCCGTGTTTATTGAAGCGGCAAAAGGACGGCGCGAAACACTCGATCATGTGCTGCTTTACGGTCCGCCGGGGCTTGGCAAAACGACGCTTGCCGCCGTGATCGCAAACGAAATGGGCGCGAACATCCGGACGACTTCAGGGCCTGCCATCGAGCGGCCGGGCGATCTTGCCAGCGTGTTAACCGCGCTTGAACCGGGGGAAGTGCTGTTTATTGACGAAATCCACCGCCTGCCGAAAGCGATTGAAGAAGTGCTGTACCCGGCAATGGAAGACTTTTGCCTTGATATCGTAATCGGTAAAGGATCGGGTGCCCGCTCCATCCGCCTTGATTTGCCCCCGTTTACTTTGATCGGGGCGACGACAAGGGCTGGTTCGGTTTCAGCACCGCTGCGCGACCGGTTCGGGGTGATCAGCCGGCTCGAATATTATAACGAAGCGCAACTGGCGGAAATTGTGCTGCGGACAGCCGGCATCCTTGAGACGGCGATTGAGCCTGAGGGGGCGGCGGAAATTGCAAGGCGTTCGCGGGGCACGCCGCGGATTGCGAACCGGTTGTTAAGAAGGGTGCGCGACTTTGCCCAGGTCAAAGGAGACGGAAAGGTAACCCTTGAGATCGCCAATTATGCCCTTGAACTTTTGCAAGTTGACAAACGCGGGCTTGACCATATTGATCATAAACTGTTAAAAGCGATCATAGAGCGCTTCCGGGGCGGTCCTGTCGGGCTCGACACGATTGCGGCCAGCATCGGGGAAGAAAGGGAAACGATTGAAGATGTATATGAGCCGTATTTGCTGCAAATTGGCTTTTTGCAGCGAACGCCGCGCGGCAGGGTAGCGACCCCGCTTTGCTATGCGCATTTTCATATGGAGGTGCCGGAATGAGCGGATTTGGAAAAGTGCTGATGACCATCGCCGTGATTCTTTTTGCTCTCGGCCTGTTGTTGCAGTTTACGAAAATCGGCCGGCTGCCCGGCGATATCCTCATTAAAAAAGGGAACACAACCTTTTATTTTCCAATCGCAACATCGATCCTTTTAAGCGTGATCTTAAGTGTGTTATTATATATCATTGGACGGTTCAAGTAGCCGCAAATGGAATTCAAAACGAAGGGGAAGCAACAATGAAACTCGATTTATTTGATTATGACCTGCCGGAAGAGCTGATTGCCCAAACGCCTTTAAAAAACCGTTCGGACAGCCGGCTGATGGTGCTGGATAAAAAAACAGGGGAAATTGAACACAGCGTATTTAAAAACATTACGCAATACCTGCGCCCGGGGGACTGCCTTGTCCTGAACAATACAAAAGTATTGCCGGCAAGGCTGATCGGCATAAAAGACGAAACAGGCGCAAAAATTGAGGTGCTGCTTTTAAAACAGCTCGAAGGAGACCGGTGGGAAACCCTTGTCAAACCGGCAAAACGTGTGAAAACAGGGACGGTTGTCCGGTTTGGCGACGGAAAGCTTTCCGCCGTTTGTGCGGAGGAGCTGGACCATGGCGGCCGGGTAATGAAATTCCGGTACGAAGGGATTTTTTACGAAGTGCTGAATGAACTCGGAAAAATGCCGCTGCCGCCCTATATTAAAGAACAGCTCGAGGACCAGGACCGCTACCAGACCGTGTATGCAAAAGAACCGGGTTCTGCCGCTGCGCCGACGGCCGGGCTCCATTTCACGGAAGCGTTATTGAAAAAAATTGAAGCAATGGGCGTGAAAATAGTCTATATTACGCTCCATGTCGGCCTTGGCACCTTCCGTCCCGTCAATGAGGAAAATATTGAAAACCATGATATGCATGCGGAATTTTACCAGGTATCAGAAGAAGCGGCCCGCACGATTATGGAAGTAAAAGAAAACGGCGGCCGTGTGGTCTCTGTCGGCACCACCTCCACCCGCACACTTGAAACGGTGGCAAGCGCCCATGGTGGAAAAATTGCCGCCTCAAGCGGATGGACGGATATTTTTATTTATCCGGGTTATCAATATAAAGCAATTGATGCCCTGATCACCAATTTCCACCTGCCGAAGTCGACGCTTATTATGATGGTAAGCGCATTGGCAGGGAGGGAAAATATTTTGCATGCCTACGAGACGGCGGTAAAAGAAAAATACCGTTTCTTCAGTTTCGGGGATGCGATGCTGATTAAATAGTGGAAGGAGCGCATCACTTGGCTGCCATTACTTATGAACTGATCAAAACGGAAAAACATACAGGCGCCCGCCTCGGAAAACTCCATACGCCGCATGGCACCTATGATACCCCGATGTTCATGCCGGTCGGAACGCTCGCCACGGTGAAGACGATGTCGCCGGAAGAATTGAAAACAATGGGGGCCGGCACCATTTTGAGCAATACATATCATTTGTGGCTGCGCCCCGGGCATGATATTGTTAAAGAGGCAGGCGGGCTGCACAAATTTATGAACTGGGACCAGGCGATCCTGACCGATTCAGGCGGGTTCCAGGTCTTCAGCTTGAGCAAGATCCGGGACATTACGGAAGAAGGCGTCCATTTCCGGAACCATTTAAACGGGGACAAGCTGTTTTTGTCTCCGGAAAAATCAATGGAAATCCAGAATGCGCTCGGTTCCGATATCATGATGGCATTCGATGAGTGCCCGCCGTACCCTGCTTCTTATGAATATATGAAACAGTCGGTGGAAAGGACAGCGCGCTGGGCGGAGCGCTGTCTCCGTGCGCATGCGCGCCCCGGTGTGCAGGGCTTGTTCGGGATCGTACAGGGTGGCGCGTATGAAGATTTGCGGCTTGAAAGCGCAAATGCCCTTGTGTCTCTCGGCTTCCCGGGCTATGCGATCGGCGGCCTGTCCGTCGGCGAGCCGAAGGACGTGATGAACCGGATGCTCGCATTTACAACACCGCTACTTCCGTCGGACAAGCCGCGTTATTTAATGGGGGTCGGTTCGCCCGATTCTTTGATTGACGGCGCCATCCGCGGCATTGACATGTTCGACTGCGTGCTGCCAACCCGGATTGCAAGGAACGGCACGGTGATGACATCAACCGGCCGGCTTGTTGTCAAAAACGCACAGTACGCCCGCGATTTCCGCCCGCTTGATGAGCATTGCGACTGTTATACATGCCGGCACTACTCACGCGCTTACATCCGGCATTTGATTAAATGTGGCGAAACTTTCGGAATTCGTCTGACCACTTACCATAATTTATATTTTTTGTTAAAATTAATGGAAAATGTAAGGCAGGCGATCCGCGAAGACCGGCTGCTTGATTTCAAGGAAGAATTTTTTGAGCAATACGGATTTAACCGTCCGGATGCAAAAAATTTCTAATACAAGCAACTTAAGAAGGGAGGATTCAGATGGCGTGGGCCCAGTTACTGCCTTTGGTGATTCTGTTTGTGCTGTTTTATTTCCTGCTCATCAGGCCACAGCAAAAAAGGCAGAAAAACATCCAGCAGATGCAGAGCAATCTGGCGAAAGGGGACAAAATTGTCACTATCGGCGGCTTGCATGCAACTGTGGATTCGATTGATGAAAATAAAGTCGTCTTAAGATGCGGCGATGGCACGCGGTTGACGTTTGACCGCTCGGCGATCCGTGAAGTGACGGAATCCGTTGCAGCGAAAAAAGCAAAAGCCGAAAGCCAGAAAGTAGACAAAAAAGCGGCAGAAAAAAATGCCGGGGAAAAGAAATAAAAAAAGCGCCGCGCGATGCGGCGCTTTTTTCAGGTTTCCCGCGACCTTCCCGAGAAGAGGTTGACCCCTAAAATGCCCCCCATTGCGGCGGCAACAATATAGCAAGCATGATAAATGGCCTGTTTCACTGTAAAGAGTTCATTATAACCAAGATACTGGACGAGAAAAACAATCGCTGTGTAGAGGATCCCCGTCAAACTGCCGAGAAGCCACCCTTTCTTTTTCCCTTTTCCGCCCCCGACGAGCCCCCCGAGAAATAAACTGAAAAAAGAAATCATCGTGACCGCCATATGCAAAGCATGCTCCGTCATATCTGAAAACCGCAGAATCAGTGAAATCACGAGGCTTGATATGGCAAGCAGGACAAAAATGGCGCCCAGCCCGTAAACAAGGCCGATGCTATATTTTTGCGCTCCGATTTTCATTCTCCCCCTTTGGCAAGCTTTTTTCCTCAGTACAAGCATATGCCTGGAAACAGCAAAAAGAACCGAGCAAAAGATTTTTGAGAGTTTTTTAAGCATGCTGCGCATACTAAATACATGATTTTGACCGAACGGGGGGATTGGCGTTGGAAAATTTATTGATTATTTTTTTTCGGACACTGCTGATGTATTTTGCCATTCTTATTATTTTCCGGTTGATGGGAAAAAGGGAGATCGGCGAACTGAGCGTTTTGGATCTTGTTGTGTTTATCATGATCGGGGAGATGGCGGTCGTTGCCATTGAAAACCACAGTGAGCCCGTTGTAAATACCCTTTTGCCGATGGTTGTCCTGCTCGGCATCCAAATCGCGCTGGCGCTTTTCTCGCTCCACAGCAACCGGTTCCGCAAGCTGATTGACGGCAAGCCGAGCATTCTCATCAGTAAAGGAAAAATCGATGAAAAAGAAATGCGCAAGCAGCGTTACAATTTTGACGACCTTTTGATGCAGCTCCGTTCAAAAGATATTGACAATATTGCGGATGTGGAATTTGCGATTCTGGAAACTTCCGGGGAGCTGTCAGTGGTGAAAAAAAGCAAAAACAAAAACAAACCGGCATCCTATACGGAACCGCTCATTGTCGGAGGGAAAATCCAGCAAAACAATTTAAAGAAAAGCAACAAGACCGAAGCATGGCTGCGCAGCGAGCTGCAAAAAAGAGGGTACGGGGATATCAGCCGGATTTCGTTTTGCAGTTATCAGGATGGCGAGTTTTATATTGATCTGGATGATGTGCAATAAGCCCGGCCGGAACATGCAGGGCCTATTGCTCTTTTTATAGCCATTTATTCAGGATCGGAACATACATGAGATCGGACCGGCGGATCAATTTTGTCATCACAAGCAGCAGAGCATAAACAGCCACGGTCAAACAAATGCCCGCTAAAAGCCGCAGGAAAGATGCGTCTTGCGCCATTATACCGGTGAACCACCAGTGCCCGAATGCGCCGGAAACGACCGAAACAGCCAGAAGCTTGGCCCAGTCATGGACATACAGGGTAAACTGGATTTTTTTCAAAACGGTTGCAAAATGAAGAAAGGTCACAAGCACCATTCCCGCCATGATGCCGATCGCGGCGCCGTTGATCCCGAACTCCGGTCGGGAAGCAAGGACAAAAATGGTGCCCAATTTCACGACTGCCCCGATGATGCTGTTGATCATCGCCGCTTTTGCCAGATCCAAAGCCTGCAGTGCGGCCTGGAGCGGTGCCTGGCATGCTTGAAAAATAAAAAACGGCGCCATGATTTTGATAAACTGTGCCCCGTTTGCCGTCCCATACATCGCCTGCATGAGCGGTTCCGCAAAGACATACAGGATGACAACCGAGATGCCGCCGGTTAAAAGGGAAAAACGCAATGCCTGCTGGAGCCTGTGTTCAACAAGCCTGGCATTTTTCCTTGAATTGGCTTCGCTGATCGCAGGCACAAGGGCGGTTGACAAGGAAACCGTCACAAAAGACGGCAGCATCAACAGCGGCATGGCAAAGCCGGTTAAAGAACCGTACTGTTTTGTTGCAAGATGTGAAGCGACACCGGCAAGGGTCAGGCAGTGGGAGACGACAATCGGCTCGAGGAACCAGGAGAAATTGCCGATCAGCCGGCTCCAGACGGTCGGAACCGCCACGCGCATCAGTTCGTAAAACGTGTCTTTCCCTGATTTTACGGCTTTGAAAAAATGTTTGCGGACGCGGATCTGCTTTTTCAATTTAAACATCGTAAACATATAAAGAAGGGATGACAGTTCGCCCAATATGGATGCAAACATTACGCCGGCTGCCGCATATTCAATCCCGTACGGCAGAAGCAAATTGGCAAAAAACGCAATCAGCATAATCCGCACACTTTGCTCGATGACCTGTGAGACGGCAAAAGGCTTCATGTTTTGCTTCCCCTGGAAATAGCCGCGCAATACAGCGGAAACCGCTACAATCGGGATAATTGGCGTGATGGCGGCAAGCGGGTAATAGACGCGCGGATCTGTGAATAAATGGTCAGCCAGATACGGCGCCAGTAAAATCAGCCCGGGCGTAAAAACGGCCGACAGCGAAATGGTAACCGTTAAGGAAATGACAAGGATCTTCTTGATTTTTACCCTGTCTCCGACCGCGTCTGCTTCGGCAATGCATTTCGAGATCGCGACCGGCAGCCCGAGCTGGGTTACCGTAATGACGAGCATTAAGGTCGGGAAAGCCATCTGATGGAGCCCGACGCCCGTTTCCCCGAGCGACCGGGCAATGACAATCCGGTTGATAAATCCAAGCACCCTTGTTACAAAACCTGCGGCGAGCAATATAATCGTTCCCCTTAAAAACTTGGACATTCTGTTAACCTGCCTTCTCAAATCTGCAATTTTCCTATACAATGATGTATATGCACGGTAATGGACAAGAATACATCAATGCTCAGGAAAGGGGCAGAACGTGTGAAGGACCGCCATCCGTATGAAAAATACTATAAAAAACTTGAACCTGCGGTTAAAAGCAAGGCGGAAGAACTGGCCGTCTTCGGCTACGGGTCTTTTGAAGCAAGGGATGTCTGGGAATATTTAATCCGGAAAGTGTGGAAAAATCCGGATCCGGCGCATGTCCGCATGTATGCGCTTGTTTCCGACGTTTTAACGGTTAAGCCCGGCGATTTGATGAGTTTTAAAACCGTGGAAGCTTACCGTTCGCCAAACTGGTTTGCCGAGCTGGACGAAAAGGAGCTGGATGCGCTTTTTAACGGGGAAAGGACGGAAGAATAAGCGGGCAAATAAGCAAAACCGGGCATCCTGCTGCTGCATGCGGAATAATAAGAAAAATTGACACGCTTTTTGCCCTGCATCATAATAGAAATGATATTGCCGGAAGCATGTATTTTCGGCATGCTACATGTTTTGATTCGCTAGGAGGCTGTACATAATGGTGAAAAGGAGCCGCATCGTTGCCTTCTTTCTCATTGTCCTGCTGTTTGCGGGATTAATAGGGGGAACGACGGATAAAGTTGTGAAAAAAATTAACCTTGGCCTTGATTTACGGGGCGGGTTTGAAGTGCTTTACAAAGTGGAACCGGTCAAAAAAGGGCAGAAGATTGATAAAGCCGCGCTTGCGGATACGGCAGCCGCTTTGGACCGGCGCGTGAATGCCCTTGGCGTCAGCGAACCGCAGATCTCAGTCGAAGGCAACAACCGGATCCGCGTCCAGCTTGCCGGGGTGAAAGACCAGAACGAAGCGAGAAAGATGCTTTCGACAACCGCGAACCTAACTTTCCGTGACGTCAATGACAAAGTGATGATGGACGGGACGGACCTTGTACAGGGTAAAGCGAAACAGTCATTTGACCAGAACGGCAAACCGGATGTTGTCCTGCAGTTAAAGAGCCGGAAAAAGTTTGCCAATGTCACGAAAAAAATCCTGGCGATGGCGCCGAACAACCAGCTTGTCATTTGGATGGACTTTCAAAAAGGCGATTCCTATAAAAAAGAAGTGGCAAAGAAAAATCCGAAATTTTTGTCAAATCCGAGTGTAAATTCTGTTTTAAATACAGACCAGGTTGAAATTACCGGGAACTTTACGGTAAAAGAGGCGTCCAATCTTGCAGACCTGCTGAATGCAGGGGCGCTTCCGGTGAAGCTGCACGAAATCTATTCGACATCTGTCGGCGCGTCTTTCGGCCAGGAAGCGCTGCATGATACAATTCTTGCCGGAATAATCGGCGTTGCAGCCATTTTTCTCTTTATGATCGGCTACTACCGTTTTCCGGGTTTTATCGCATGCATTACGCTGTCCGTTTATATTTTCCTGATTTTGCTCGTTTACCGTTTAATGGGCGCGGTACTGACGCTTCCCGGGATTGCTGCGCTTGTCCTCGGGGTCGGGATGGCGGTCGACGCCAATATTATCACCTATGAGCGGATCAAAGAAGAACTGCGCGTCGGCAAAAGTGTGAAATCGGCGTTCCGGGCGGGGAACAAGTCATCGTTCGTGGCCATTTTTGATTCCAACATCACGACCATTCTTGCGGCCATCATTCTCTTTTATTTCGGGACAAGTTCAATCAGGGGATTTGCGACAACATTAATTATCAGTATTCTGCTGAGCTTTCTGACGGCTGTTTACGGTTCCAGATGGCTGCTCGGCCTCTGGGTAAACAGCAATTTCCTGAAAAAACGGCCGCACTGGTTCGGCGTGAAAAAATCGGCGATCCACGATATTGCTGAAAACGTTGATACGCATGATTTGAAAACAAAGTTTGACTGGTACGACTTTGTCAAGCACCGCAATATTTTCTTTGCGATTTCAGCTGTGCTGATCATCGGCGGGTTTATTCTCCTTTCGATTTTCAAACTGAATCTGAGCATTGATTTTTCGAGCGGGACGCGCATTGAAGTCAGTTCAAACCATGCGCTCAGCCAGCAGGAGATTCAGCGCGACCTCGACCATTTGCATTTGAAATCAGAAGATATTGTGATGCAGGGGGCCAACCGGCATCATGCCGTGATCCGGGTGAAAGGCTCGTTCAGCGACAAAGAGAAGAGCACAAAAATCAACCAGTATTTTACAGAGAAATACGGAAAGAGCCCGAGCATCAGCTCCGTTTCACCGACAGTCGGAAGAGAGCTGGCCTTAAGCGCCGTGTATTCTTTGCTGTTGGCGGCAGTCGGCATCATTATTTACGTGGCCTTCCGGTTTGAATGGAGAATGGGGGTTGCCTCCATCGTGGCGCTCTTCCATGACGCCTTTTTCATGATCGCCTTTTTCAGCATCACAAGGCTCGAGGTCGACGTCACCTTCATTGCGGCGGTCCTGACGATTGTCGGTTATTCCATCAACGATACGATTGTCACATTCGACCGGATCCGCGACAATTTAAACCGGCGGCGGAAAATTAAAACGGCGAAGGAAATCCATGATATTGTCAATGCCGGGATCCGCCAGACACTGGCCCGGTCGGTCAATACCGTTTTGACCGTGCTGATGACGTCCGTGGCTCTCGCCATTTTCGGCAGCGAATCGATCCGAAATTTCTCGATCGCGCTGATTGTCGGGTTAATTACCGGGACATACTCGTCTGTTTTCATTGCCGCACAAATCTGGTTTGTACTGAAAAAACGGCAGCTGAAAAAACACGGCTCCATTCTCATTCAAAAAGCGCGGCGCACCCGCGCGGATGAACCGCAAGTATAAGAAAAATGCAGGCGAAAAGCCTGCATTTTTTGTAATGACAGTTTTCCTCCGAAACGTTATAATAAAGTATTGTGAAAGAGGTGGGGATATGCTGCAGTCAAGAACAAGGTGGCGGGTGCCGGAAACCGATCCGGAGGCAGCCGCAACGATCTCGCAACAATTGAACGTTTCGCCACTTGTTTCAAAATTGCTTGTAAACCGCGGCATAACGGATGTTGAAGAAGCGCGGTCTTTTTTATTCCATGAAGGGGCAGAATACCATGATCCGTTTTTGCTGCATGATATGGAAAAAGCAGCCGCCCGTATCCGCGAAGCGATTAAAAGGGAAGAGCCGGTTCTCGTCTTCGGCGATTACGATGCGGACGGCGTAACGAGCACCGCGATCATGATGGCCGTTTTAAACGATCTTGGCGCCCGTGCGGAATTTTATATCCCGGACCGGTTTAAAGAAGGGTACGGGCCAAATGAGGCGGCTTTCCGGCGGGCGGCTGAAGAAGGATTCCAGCTGATCATTACCGTGGACACCGGTATTGCCGCTGTCCACGAAGCGGAAGTGGCCCGCGAACTGGGGATCCCGCTCATTATTACGGACCATCACGAACCCGGGCCGGTGTTGCCGGAAGCTTTTGCCATCGTCCATCCGAAGCATCCGGAAAGTACATACCCGTTCCGGGAACTGTCGGGCGCAGGCGTCGCTTTTAAAGTCGCCCATGCGCTGTACGGCAAAGTGCCGGAACAACTTGAAGAACTGGCCGCTATCGGGACGGTCGCGGATCTTGTGCCGCTATTGGATGAAAACCGGCTGATTGCCGCAAACGGCATCAAACGGCTGAGAACAACAAAGCGGCCGGGGCTTGCGGCGCTGTGCCGGTGTGCGGATATCCGCCAGGAAGAGATTAACGAAGAAACAATCGGCTTTGTGCTCGCCCCCCGCTTAAATGCGGCCGGGCGCCTGCAACATGCGGCACCGGCAGCAGAACTGCTGATGACCGAAAACGCAGAAGAAGCCGGGATGCTCGCTGAAACGATTGACGGGCTCAATAAAGAACGGCAAAAAATCGTAAACGAGATGACAAATGAAGCAATCGAAATGGTGGAAGAAGAAGTGGAAAAGGGGGCGCGTGTCCTTGTTGTCGGGAAAGAAGGATGGAATGCCGGCGTAATCGGCATTGTCGCCTCGCGCCTTACAGAACGCTTTTACCGGCCTGCGATTGTGCTCAGCTTTGATCCGGAAACAGGGCTGGCAAAAGGATCGGCGCGCAGTATTGACGGCTTCCATATGTTTAACGAATTATCGAAATGCAGGGATATTTTGCCGCATTTTGGCGGGCATCCGATGGCGGCGGGGATGACGCTTTCTTTATCCGATGTGGATGAACTGCGGCGCCGGCTGAACGAACAGGCCGCGGCATTGCCGGATGAGATGTTTGTGCCGGTTACAAACATCAGCGCTGAAATTTCCATAGAAGAAGCAGGGATGGAAGCGATCCGCGAAATGGCATTGCTCTCGCCGTTTGGCACGGCGAATCCGAAGCCGCTTCTGTTGCTGGATGGGGCCTATTGCCCGCAAATCCGGGCGATCGGCGCAGACGGGAAACATTTGAAATTGGCGCTTTCCAAAAACGGCACAACGCTCGATGGAGTCGGCTTCGGGCTCGGAAATCTTGCCCCGCAGATTTCCCCTTCTGCCTGCATATCGGTTGTCGGGGAACTGTCCATCAATGAATGGAATAATATCCGCAAGCCGCAAATGATGGTAAAGGACATCAAAATCACAAACTGGCAATTGTTTGATTTCAGGGGCAACAGGCCTTTAAAGCAATGGGTCGGGCACGTCCCGGAAGATGGCCAGGCTTTTGTTGTGTTCCAAAAAGAAACATTGCGGAAACTGCCGCTGCCGGATTTTTCCGTCCACCTTGTGCCGGTGGCGACAATGGAAGAGGCAAGGGCATTTGACCCGGCAAATAAAAATATTGTGTTTCTTGATCTTCCGCCAGGCCCGAAGATGATGGCGGCACTGCTTGAAGGCGGTGCGCCGGCCAGGATTTATGCGTATTTTTACCATGCCGGGAACCACTTTTTCAGCACGTTTCCGACGCGCGAACATTTTAAATGGTTTTACGCTTTTCTTGCAAAAAGGAAAACGTTCAACCTGAAGCGGCACGGGGATGAGCTGGCGGCTTACCGCGGCTGGTCGAGAAATACGATCGATTTTATTTCGCAGGTGTTTTTTGAACTTGATTTTGTTACAATAAAGGATGGGTTTATTTCCCTAAAAGCAGCCAAACAAAAACGCGATTTAAAGGAATCTTTTACGTATCAGAAAAAACTGGCACAATATCAAATGGAAAAGGACCTGCTGTACTCATCTTTCCATGAGCTGAAGATGTGGTTTGACCAAATGATCAAGCCTGCTGTACAGTATGAGGAGGAAACAGCAAAATGGATTTAAAACAATATATTGCACTCGTCCCCGACTGGCCTAAGAAAGGCGTGATGTTTAAGGATGTGACGCCTTTGATGAATGATGGAGAGGCGTTTAAATATGCGACGGACCAGATCGTCCAGTATGCGAAAGACAAACATATTGATCTCGTCGTCGGCCCTGAAGCGCGCGGCTTTATTATCGGCTGCCCGGTCGCATACGAACTTGGCGTCGGCTTTGCCCCGGTCCGCAAAGAAGGCAAGCTGCCGCGGGAAACGATCCGTGCGGAATATGATCTCGAATACGGGAAAGCGGTGCTCACGATCCATAAAGATGCGATCAGGCCAGGCCAGCGCGTTTTGGTTACGGACGATCTTTTGGCAACAGGCGGCACGATGGAAGCAACCATCCGGCTTGTTGAAGAACTGGGCGGGGTTGTAGCCGGCCTTGCTTTTTTAATTGAACTGAATTATTTGCACGGCCGCGATAAATTGAAGGGCTATGATATCCTCACCCTGATGGAATACGAGAATGAATAAACTGTAAGGAAATCGGCAAAATTGTCGGTTTCTTTATTTATCCTTCATCCGGATGAAATGACGGGATGGTTTTGTCTGTACCGGGAAAAACCGTCTTTTTTCGCCAAATTTCTTCCATTCTGTGTCATTTGCTTTACAATCTTCTTTTTTTTCATGATAATAATGACAATATGATATTGCAATCATCGATTCATATATTCCAGTTTAAAGGTGATTTTTTTATGGCGAATGACCGAATAATGACCGCCGAAGACGTCATTGACAGGACAAAACAATATTTAAACGACGAACATGTTGAAATGGTGCGGCATGCCTGTGCGTTCGCCAGTAAAGCGCATGAAGGCCAGAAGCGCAAATCGGGGGAGCCGTATATCATTCACCCGATTCAGGTTGCTGGGATACTGGCGGATTTGGAGATGGATCCTTCAACGGTAGCAGCAGGTTTTCTGCATGACGTTGTGGAAGATACAGATGTGACACTTGACGAACTCCGTGAAGAATTTAACGATGAAGTGGCGATGCTTGTTGACGGGGTAACGAAACTCGGGAAGATTAAGTATAAATCGCACGAAGAGCAGCAGGCGGAAAACTACCGGAAAATGTTTGTCGCGATGGCGCAGGATATCCGCGTCATTTTGATCAAACTCGCAGACCGGCTGCACAATATGCGCACATTGAAACATCTTCCCCCCGAAAAACAGCGGCGGATCGCGAATGAAACACTCGAAATTTTTGCGCCGCTCGCCCACCGCCTCGGCATTTCCGCCATCAAATGGGAGCTTGAGGACACCTCGCTCCGTTATTTAAATCCCCAGCAATACTACCGGATTGTGAATTTGATGAAGCGGAAGCGCGCCGAGCGTGAACAGTACCTGCAAAATGTCATTGAAGAAGTGAAGGAACGGCTTGCGGATATTCGCATCAAATCGGAAATTTCCGGCAGGCCGAAGCATATTTATTCAATTTACCGGAAAATGGTCCAGCAGCATAAGCAATTTAACGAAATTTATGACTTGCTTGCCGTAAGGATTATTGTGAAAAGCATCAAAGACTGTTATGCTGTGCTCGGTGTGATCCATACATGCTGGAAACCGATGCCGGGCCGGTTTAAAGACTATATTGCAATGCCAAAGCCGAACATGTACCAGTCGCTCCATACGACGGTGATCGGGCCAAAAGGCGAACCGCTTGAAGTGCAGATCCGGACGTTTGAAATGCACCGCATTGCCGAATACGGGGTTGCCGCACACTGGGCATATAAAGAAGGAAAAACGGTCAATGAGAAAACGTCTTTTGAGAAAAAATTGTCGTGGTTCCGCGAAATTCTAGAATTTCAAAATGACACCAATAATGCGGAAGAATTCATGGAATCGCTGAAAATCGACCTGTTTTCCGACATGGTGTTTGTCTTTACGCCTAAAGGGGATGTCATTGAACTGCCGTCCGGGTCCGTCCCAATTGATTTTGCCTACCGGATCCACTCGGAAATCGGCAACAAGACGATCGGCGCGAAAGTCAACGGCAAAATGGTGACGCTCGATTACCAGTTAAAAACCGGCGATATTGTCGAAATTCTCACTTCAAAACACTCATACGGGCCGAGCCTCGACTGGGTGAACCTTGCCCAGACATCGCAGGCGAAAAACAAAATCCGCCAGTTTTTCAAACGCCAGCGGAAAGAAGAAAATATTGAAAAAGGCCGCGAGATGGTGGAAAAAGAAATCCGGGCGATGGAATTCGACGTAAAAGAAGTGATGGCAGCCGACAATATCAAAAGAGTTGCCGAAAAATTTAATTTTGCCAATGAAGATGATATGTATGCTGCTGTCGGGTACAACGGGATCACCGCAAGCCAAATCGCCAACCGGCTGACGGAAAAATGGCGGAAGCAGCGGGATTCCGAAGAAACGATTAAGGAGATTGTCTCCGAGCAGAAACCGGCCGCAAAGCACCGGAAAAAGGATGCAGGCGTACACGTGAAGGGCGTCGACAATTTACTGATCCGCCTTTCGAAATGTTGCAACCCGGTGCCGGGCGATGAAATTGTCGGCTTTATCACGAAAGGCAGAGGCGTTTCCGTCCACCGTGCCGACTGCCCGAACGTGCAGAACGAAGAGGCGCAAAACCGGCTTATCCCGGTCGAATGGGAAACGGATGCGGCCGACCGGAAAGAGTATAATGTCGACATTGAAATTACCGGGTACGACCGCCGCGGCCTGCTCAATGAAGTCCTGCAGGTGGTCAATGAAACGAAAACGAATATTTCAGCCGTCAGCGGGCGCACTGACCGCAACAAAATGGCTACGATTATCATGTCGATTTCCATTCAGAACATCAGCCATCTGCACCGGGTCGTGGAAAGAATTAAACATATTCCGGATATTTATTCAGTCAGAAGGATCATGAGTTAAAGGAGCCAGAAAAATGCGGGTTGTTTTGCAACGCAGCAAGGAAGCATGCGTCACTGTAGGCGGAGAAGTGGCAGGAAGCATTACAAAAGGCTTTGTCCTCCTTGTCGGCGTAACGCACGAGGATACCGAAAAAGATGCAGCCTATCTCGCCGACAAAATCGTCCATCTCCGCGTGTTTGAAGATGAACAGGGAAAAATGAACTTGTCGCTTTTGGATACCGGCGGGGACATTTTGTCGGTTTCCCAATTTACTTTATACGGCGATTGCCGGAAAGGGCGGCGCCCGAATTTTATGGCGGCGGCAAAGCCCGGACAGGCGGAAAAGCTTTACCATCTGTTTAACCGGAAGCTTGAAGAAAAGGGGGTCCATGTCGAAACCGGCAGATTCGGGGAGATGATGGATGTCCGGCTGGTAAATGACGGGCCGGTTACGCTCATTTTGGAAAGCAAATAAACAGCTAAAACCCCGAAAAATCTGGGGTTTTTCCTTTTCACAAAAAAACGTTTCCAAAAAAGTTTTGGTGTAATATAGTTGACAATTGTACTTTGGATATGCAAAGATAGATAGCGTTAATAATTCGGATGCGAATTATTTCGCAAAGAATCATTTAAAGGTTAAAGGAAGGGGGATACATGGAGAACGGTTCATATGATTTGTTAAAATCGCTTTTCAGGCTGAATAAAGCCATTTTTCGTTTGGCCGCGAAAGACGCGGAACAGCACGGTTTAACCGTGATGCAAATGTTTGCGCTGAATGCCATCGCGCTTCATCCCAATATGCGATTAAATGAGCTGGCGGACAGCCTTTATTTAACGAACAGCACGGTCAGCGGCATTGTCGACAGGCTTGTGCAGCAGGAATTTGTTAACAGGTTATCATCCAAGGATGACCGGAGAGCCGTTGTCCTCTGCCTGACCGAAAAAGGGAGAAGCAAGCTCAAAGCGTTTATGGGCGGCAATACAGTGCTGAAACAAAAAATGGACCTGATCACAGAACGTTATGGAGCGGAGTTGGAAAATCTGTTAAGGCTTCACAACGAAATGCTGGAAATTTTAACATCTGAGGAGGAGTAAACTTTTTATGAACGCAAGACGGATGATTTTGATCAATATTATTATTCTTGTTATTCTCGTTGGCGGCGGTTTTACCGGATATTATTTTTACAACCGCTCGGTCAGCTATGTCACAACCGATAATGCCTATATTGACGGCCAGTCGGTCACCATCGCTTCCCCTGCAACCGGCAAACTCGTTTCATGGGACGGCAAAGAAGGCAAGTCTTTTACCAAAGGGGATAAAGTCGGCACAGTTGAAGTACAAAACGGCGCCAATACGGTGAAAATGGATATTAAAGCGCCGGCGGATGGCACGATCGTGAAAAATTTCGCGGTTGCGAATACGTATGTTGCAGCCGGCACAACGCTTGCACAAAGCTATGATTTGGACAGCTTGTTTGTCACCGCTGAAGTAAAAGAAACGGATCTCAATGACGTGAAAACCGGACAGGACGTTGACGTGTACGTGGATGCCTATCCGAACACCAGACTGACAGGAACTGTCGATTCAATCGGAAAAGCGACTGCCAGCACGTTCTCCCTGATGCCGACGGACAGAAGCTCCGGCAATTATACGAAAGAAACACAGGTCATTCCTGTTAAAGTTAAACTTGACAGCTATGGCGGGCTGGACCTGGTTCCGGGCATGAACGTGACTGTGCGCATTCATAAGTAGGTGAATCCGATGGGAAAATTTATCGCAGGTTATGTTCTTTTATCGGTCATTGTCCTTCTTGTCCTGAATCTCATATTAAGGAACAGGGGAAGGAAGAAAAAGATGGAAAGCCCGCTTCTTGACAAGCGGGTGCCGGAAATGGAAACAATGCCTGCACCGCCTGAAAAAGCGGAAACGCAGGTGTCGGCAAAAACAGATGAAGGATTGGCGGCACGGCCAGAAAAAATGGAAACGCGCCGCGCCGGAACGGACGGCGAAAAACGTCCGACGGAAGCGCCCAGTCGAGCTGTTCCTCGGGAAGTGGAAGAAGGGCACGGCAGGGGGAAAATTGTTGCTGCCATGATGCTCGGGGCATTTGTGGCGATTTTGAACCAAACGCTTTTGAATGTCGCCATTCCGCATATTATGAACGACTTGAATGTGACGGCAAATACGGTGCAATGGCTGTCAACCGGATATATGCTTGTAAACGGGATCCTTGTTCCGGTTACGGCATTTATGATCAGTAAATGGGGCACGCGGAAAATGCTGATTACAGCCGTTTCCCTCTTTACGGCCGGATCGGTTTTTTGCGCCATTTCGACAAACTTCTCGATCCTGATGCTCGGGCGCATTGTCCAGGCTTCCGGTGCCGGGATCATCATGCCGCTGATGATGACGGTGTTCTTAACCATCTTCCCGCCGGAAAAACGCGGTAGCGCGATGGGGATGATGGGGGTTGCCATGATTTTCGCCCCGGCGATCGGCCCGACATTGTCAGGGTGGCTGATCGGCCATTACGACTGGCACATTTTGTTCTGGATTGTCATTCCGTTCGGCGTGATTGATATATTTGTCACTTTGGCATGGATGAAAGATGTCATGAAAACGACAAACCCGAAAATCGATTTTCCGGGTATTATATTCTCCACGCTCGGTTTCGGATTTTTGCTGTACGGATTTAGTGAAGCCGGAAATGACGGCTGGAGCAGCAAACAAGTGGTTATTTCCCTGATCATTGCCGTTATCTCGCTTGTTTTGTTCGTATGGCGGGAATTAACGACGGAAAAACCGATGCTTGATTTGCGTGTATTCAAGTATGATATCTTTACTTTAACGACGATTGTCAGCATGGTGGTGAATATGGCGATGTTTGCCGGGATGATTTTGCTGCCGATTTATTTGCAAAACATCCGCGGGTTTACAGCGCTTGATTCCGGTTTGCTGATGCTGCCGGGGGCGATCATCATGGGGATTATGTCGCCGATATCCGGCTGGCTGTTTGACAAGATGGGGGCAAGGCCGCTCGCTGTCTTTGGTTTGATTATCACCGTCTGGACGACTTACGAATTTACGAAGCTGTCGATGACGACCTCCTACGGCCACTTGTTGTTCCTATATGTTTTGCGCAGCTTTGGGATGTCTTTCATTATGATGACCATCATGACAGAAGGGATGAACCAGCTGCCAATTCATATGACCAGCCATGGGACGGCTGCGGCCAACACCGCCCGTACGGTTGCCGGAAGTCTCGGAACGGCATTTCTCGTAACCGTAATGTCCACTCGTGCCGATTTCCATACGGCAAACTATGTCAATGCCTATGCAAACCTCAACCCGTATGTGTCTGAAAAAATTGCGGCCATCGGACAGGGCCTGGCCCATGCTTCCGGTCTGCCTTCCCAGTACGGACAGGTGCTTGGCTCCTATATTGTATATCAAAAATCGGTTGTGAATGCGACGATCAGCGGCATAAACGATGCCTTTTTCGTCGCGACCGGGATCGCAGCGTTTGCGTTAATTTTGTCGTTCTTTATCAAACGCGCAATGCCGCAGCCAAACATTAAAAAATAAAAAATGCCGGGGATGCCCCGGCATTTTTTTTTACTGAAAATAAGCTTTTAACCCGTTATAAATCCCGGCCACCGCCTTCGTTTGAAAAGATTTCTCCGCGATATGCTTTTCTTCAGCCGGGCTGCTCAAGTAACCGAGTTCAAGCAAAATGGCTGGCTGTGTATTTTCACGGATGACATGGAAATCCCCGAATTTTACGCCCCTGTCAACGGTGCCGAGCCGGCTTGTGATCTGGTTATTGACAAGCCTTGCGAAATTATAGTCCTGCGCGTGGTAATAGTACGTCGTATGCCCGCGCGTATGAGGATCTTCAGCGCTGTCAAAATGAATGCTGACAAAAGCATCGGCATGGTTTGTATTGCTGATGGCGGTTCTTTCCGGCAAGGATACGTACGTATCGCTGTTCCGGGTAAGGATGACGCGGGCGCCTGCTTTTTTCAGCTTTTCGTACAGGGCATTCGCCGTTTTCAGCGTCGCCAGTTTTTCAAGCGTGCCGTAAGCGCCGGTTGTGCCGTTATCCGTTCCGCCGTGCCCGGGATCAAGCACAATCGTCTTTCCCTTGATGCCTTTTTTTACAGT
Organism: Heyndrickxia coagulans DSM 1 = ATCC 7050; assembly: GCF_000290615.1. GTDB lineage: Bacteria > Bacillota > Bacilli > Bacillales > Bacillaceae_C > Weizmannia > Weizmannia coagulans. The sequence goes on along the minus strand of NZ_ALAS01000148.1, from coordinate 8,543 downwards.
CTTATTGCTTTTTTGGGCGACATTTGCCGGAATATAGGCTGAAATGCCGCTTTCCATCCTGATTTTATACCAGCCGTCCATTTCTGAAACTACGGGAAAACGGTCCCCTGCCTTGGCGGTTCCCACCGTGTCCGAGCTGGATTGGGGCCTTTTGTAAAGGCTTGTGCCGGAATGGAGGGTCACCTCTGCTTCACTGCTGCGCTTTGCCTGGCTTTCGCGCGCCACGTAGAAGCCTGCGACCCATCCGTGCGTGCCGTCGTCCAGTTCGACTTCATACCAGCCGTGGTCGGTTCCGGTAATTTGCAGCCTCGTCCCGTATGTCACCGTTGCCACCGTTTCGCTTTGAAGCGAAGGAGACTGGCGGATATTCAGGCTGGAGGCGGCAACAATCGCGGCGCTTACATTGTTTTCCGCCGTTTTCCCGGCATCCCGGTTTGTTTCCGTCTGTACATACCGGTTGTCTGCCCAGCCTGAAACATTGCCGCTTTCGATATAAACCCAGCTGCCTTCCGTCTTGGCAACCGTGACAGCGGCGTTTTTTTCAAGCGTACCAATGATTGCGGCGGACTTGTCCGGCGCTTTTCTGATGCGCAGGCGGTCAGCGGTGATTTTTCCTTGTTCTGCTTGTTTTGCGGAAGAGATGCCTGTTTCCACAAGCCAGTCCGCAATCCAGCCCGTATTTCCCGACGGCAGGCGGATTTGAAACCAATCCCCGTCTTTTTGAAGAACCGTGTACGTGTCGTTTTCGGCTGCTTTGCCTGTGATCGGGTAGGACACCCCGGGCCCGCTGCGGATGTAGACAGCCGCATGCGTCACCGTCCCGGCCTCTTCCGCCCTCGCATGGATCACGCCGGGTGCAATCTGAAAAAAGAGTGCCAGGAAAAACAGCCGGAAAAAAAGTTTTTTCACATCTCCACCCCTCATCCCTGTCTGGAAAATTATGCACTATTTGTTATTCGCGCTCCGTAAAAAAACTCCTTTTTTCGGGTAAGAAAAAATAAAAAAGGGAAAAATAGAAAAGATGGAACGAGAAGGAGTGAACGGCATTGAGAGCAGCGGATAAAAATATGACAGCAGGTAATGTATTTAATCAAGTTTACGGCGTCAATTTCCAGGATCCGGGAATTGCCGGACAGGAAATGTTCAACGCTGAATCAGCAATCGAACCCGGCCTTTCAAAAGGGGACGTGAAACTTTTAAAAAAGAAGCTGGGGCGCTCATAATGAAAAATCCGATCCGAAAAAAAAGGGCATTTTCAGGCGCTGAACGCAAACCGGGGAAAAACTTTGCCGGCAGCCTTGACAACAGCCGGTGCCACGCGTAACATAATAAAAATAGATGGTAAAATTGGCAAAACCGATGACAAAGAAGAGTAATTAAGATCCGTGTGAAAAGAGAGGAAATGTCCCGGGCTGAAAACATTTCTGCGCAACGGCTTAATGAACGAACACTTTGTAGGTTCTGTCCTGAACGGAAATCCAGTAGGGACGGGCGTTACAGGCGTTAACTGTAAAAGTGGAAGCAGACGCTTCAATTAGGGTGGCACCACGGGAATTTAACTCTCGTCCCTTGTTTACAAGACAAGGGACCGGGGGTTTTTTATTTTACATAAACATTGGCTGAGAAGGAGGATACTCGTCTTCATATTCATTTTTTTAGACATGCAGGATAAAAATGGAACCCCATCATTTTTCAGCAATAGAAGGAGGAGTACGCCATGACCGTTCAAATTCCGCGCGGCACGCAGGACATCCTGCCCGGCGAGGTGGAAAAATGGAATTATATTGAGAACACCGCAAAAAAAATATGTGAAAACTATCAGTACCGGGAAATACGGACACCGATTTTCGAATATACCGAGCTTTTCCAAAAAGGGGTCGGGGACACGACGGATATCGTCCAAAAAGAAATGTACACATTCAATGACAGGGGCGGGCGCAGCCTGACACTGCGGCCGGAGGGCACAGCGCCTGTCGTCCGTTCTTTTATCGGGCATAAAATGTTCGGAAACGCGGTCCAGCCGGTCAAATTGTATTACAACGGCCCGATGTTCCGTTATGAACGGCCGCAAGCAGGGCGCTTCCGCCAGTTTGTCCAGTTCGGCGTTGAAGCGCTCGGAAGCGAAGACCCGGCCATCGATGCCGAAGTCATTTCGCTCGCAATGGACATTTACAAACAGCTTGGTTTAAAAAATGTCAAACTTGTGATCAACAGCCTCGGCGATAAAGAAAGCCGGCTCAGGCACCGTGAAGCGCTGATTGATCATTTCAAACCGCATATCGGGGAGTTTTGCGCGGACTGCCAAAAACGTCTTGAACAAAACCCGCTGCGCATTCTTGACTGCAAAAAAGACCATGACCATCCGCTCATGAAAACAGCACCGTCTATTTTGGATTATTTAAACGATGCGTCAAAAGCCTATTTTGATAAAGTTTTGCAGTTTCTCGCAACGCTCGGCATCCCTTATGAAATTGACCCCGGGCTTGTGCGCGGCCTCGATTACTATGTGCATACGTGCTTTGAAATCATGAGCAATGCGGAAGGATTCGGCGCGATCACCACCCTTTGCGGCGGCGGGCGTTACAACGGCCTCGTGCAGGAAATGGGCGGGCCGGAAACACCGGGGATCGGGTTTGCCCTAAGCATTGAACGGCTGCTTGCGGCACTGGACGCGGAAGGCATCGAACTTCCTGCCGGCCACAGGACGGACTGCTATGTTGTCGCGATCGGCGAGGAGACGAAACCGGCTGCTTTTAAATTGCTCCAGGCATTAAGAAGGGCCGGATTCTCGGCCGACCAGGATTATTTGGGCCGCAAAGTGAAAGCACAGTTTAAAGCGGCGGACCGGGTGAAAGCCGCGTTTGTTGCGGTCATCGGCGAAGCGGAGCTGCAGGCCGGGAAAGCAAGCGTCAGAAATATGGCGACAGGCGAACAAAAAGAACTGCCACTTGAAGGGTTTATTACAGCCTTTAAAGATATGGCAAACAGGGGGGAAGCATGATGGAAGGACGTTCTTACTATTGCGGTGATGTAACGGAACAACAAATTGGCGAAAAAGTGGTGCTGAAAGGATGGGTACAGAGAAGGCGCGACTTGGGCGGCCTCATTTTTATCGATTTGCGCGACCGCGCCGGCATCGTCCAAATTGTATTTAATACAGCGGTCTCTGAAGAAGCTTTTAAACTTGCGGAAAAAGTCAGGAACGAGTATGTGCTCGAAGTAGAGGGAAAAGTCGTCGCCCGTTCCGAAAATACGGTAAATCCGAACTTAAAAACGGGCAAAATTGAAATTCAGGCCGACCGCCTTGCGATCATCAACAATGCAAAAACCCCGCCGTTTATGATTGAAAACGAGACGGATGTGGCGGAAGACGTGCGCCTGAAATACCGTTACCTCGACTTGCGGCGCCCTGTCATGTTTGAAACCATGAAAATGCGCCATGCGATTACAAAGTCGATCAGAGGCTTTCTCGATGAAGAAGGGTTTATCGAAGTAGAAACCCCGGTTTTAACAAAAAGCACCCCGGAAGGCGCCCGTGATTATCTCGTGCCGAGCCGAGTGCACCCTGGCGAATTTTACGCCTTGCCGCAGTCGCCGCAATTGTTTAAGCAGCTTTTGATGATATCCGGTTTTGACCGCTATTACCAGATTGCCCGCTGTTTCCGTGATGAAGACTTGCGTGCAGACAGGCAGCCGGAATTTACGCAAATTGATATTGAAACAAGTTTCATGAGCCAGGAAGACATTTTGGCCATGACGGAAAGAATGATCAAACGGCTGATGAAAGAAGTGAAAAATGTTGACATCGAAACGCCGCTGCCAAGGCTGACCTACGAAGAAGCAATGAACCGGTACGGATCGGATAAACCGGATACCCGCTTCGGCATGGAACTGGTTGATGTATCCGAAATCGTCAAAAACGCCGGTTTTAAAGTATTTGCGTCTGCCGTCACCTCGGGCGGGCAGGTAAAAGCGATCAATGCAAAAGGGGCGGCAAGCAAATATTCGAGAAAAGACATCGACGCGCTCGGCGAATTTGCCGCACGTTACGGCGCGAAAGGCCTTGCCTGGTTGAAAGCGGAAAACGAAGGGCTAAAGGGACCGGTCGCAAAATTTTTCACAGAAGCGGAACAATCGCAAATAGCGGCCGCGACGAATGCAGAAACGGGCGATTTGCTGCTGTTTGTGGCAGATAAAAAATCAGTCGTTGCCGATGCGCTCGGGGCGCTGAGGAACAAGCTCGGCAAAGAACTCGGCCTGATTGACGAGTCGAAATTCAACTTCCTGTGGGTGACGGACTGGCCGCTTTTGGAATATGACGAAGAAGCAGGGCGTTATACGGCGGCACACCATCCGTTCACAATGCCGTTTGAAGAAGATATTGAGAAGCTGGAAACCGATCCGGCAAGCGTAAAGGCGCAGGCCTATGATATTGTATTGAACGGATATGAACTCGGCGGCGGATCGCTCCGGATTTATAAACGGGATATCCAGGAAAAAATGTTCAAGGCGCTCGGCTTTTCAAAAGAGCAGGCACAGTCCCAGTTCGGCTTTTTGCTCGATGCGTTTGATTACGGCACGCCGCCGCACGGGGGCATCGCACTCGGCCTTGACCGGATTGTCATGCTCCTTGCCGGCCGCAGCAACCTGCGCGACACGATTGCATTTCCGAAGACAGCCAGCGCCAGCTGCCTGCTGACGGATGCACCGGGCGCGGTCAGCGAGGCGCAGCTGGATGAACTGCAATTGAAATTAAACGCAAAAAAATGATGTAAAAACCCGGAAAAAAGGGCATGAAATTTTTCCAGCCACTTGGCGAAAAAACGCGCCCGCTGCCGCTATCCCGTACGGACGGGAAAAATGCGGGCCGCCCGCGGGCCTTTTTTCGTTTGAAAACGGGTGAAAAAAATGCTATGATATAAACAAGTTGAATGAGTCCTGGGGTGTTCGTATATGTTCCTATCGTTTTGACCGAACACTTCATTATCGGGAGTCCGGAGTCGCCAGACGGCGTGCATGCCCTTTGCGGGGACGCATAAAGCCTGGTGCAGGGCACCCACCTGCTCGAGAGCGGGATCAAAACAGAGGATTGCAAGAACGGCACGTCCGGGGCTCATTCCACTCTTTTCCCTCTTTTAGAAAAAGAGGGTTTTTTATTTTTTGGAAAAGAAGGAATTTTTGTGTGTTTCTCGTTTTTTGATCGCGCAAACCGTTTCCTTGGCAAAATGATGCCGATTTTTATCCCGGGAAGCTTAATCATCGGGATGGTGCTCGGGCACCGGCTGACGGGCCTTTTATTTTTAGTGCCGTGGCTGTTTGCTTTTATGACTTTTACGGGGAGCATCGGCTCAACCTTTAAGCAGCTCGGGGCGGTTGTCCGCCATCCATTTCCGGTTTTGCTTGCTTTAGGGGTGTTGCATCTTTTTATGCCCCTGTTTGCTTACGGAACGGGGCATTTGCTTTTTTCCGGGCACCCGCTGACGACAACCGGGTTTTTGCTTTCGGCTGCCATTCCGACCGGTGTGACAAGTTTTGTATGGGTTATGATGCAAAAAGGGAATATTCCGCTTGTTCTAACCGTCATTTTGATCGATACCCTGCTGTCGCCGGTTGTTGTGCCGCTTACTTTGCTCTTGTTTGTCGGCAAGAGTGTACATATTGAGGTTTGGCCGCTCATGCAGGACCTTTTTACGATGATCGTCATCCCGTCTTTGCTCGGCATCCTGTTCAGCCAGTTTACACAGCTTGAAACCCAGCGGAAGGCCGCTTCAGTGCTTTCCCCGTTTTCCAAAATCGGCATGTTTCTTGTCGTCATGATCAACGGCGGGGTCGTATCGCCGTACCTCAGGGGAATGGATGCCCATGTGCTGTTTATTATTTTGACCGTGCTGTTTATTTCGGCTTCCGGCTATTTATTAAGCTGGCTGATCGGCGCTTTGTTCCATCTTGACCGCAGCATGATCGTGACATTGACATACAGCGGCGGCATGCGCAATATCAGTGCCGGATCTGTCATCGCCGTCACCTTTTTCCCGGCCCAGGTTGTGCTGCCCGTCATCTCCGGCATGCTTTTTCAGCAGGTGCTGGCATCTTTTTTCGGAACGTTGCTTTCGAGCGTATACAGGGATAAAAAAACGGAAAAGCCGGCGGCAAGCAGCTGAACATAAAGTATTGCTTTCCGGGCCGTTTTTGGATAATCTAGGGAAGAAATGAGTATGTTTGGAGATGAGAAAATTGCTGCACCAGTTTTCACGGAATGAATTGGCGATCGGGCAGGAAGGGCTGCAAAAGCTGAAAAACAGCACCGTTGCTGTTCTCGGGGTCGGCGGCGTGGGCTCGTTTGCGGTTGAAGCTCTGGCCCGGTCGGCAATCGGAAGGTTAATCCTGGTTGACAAAGATGATGTTGACATTACAAATATTAACCGCCAGATTCCGGCGCTGCTTTCCACCGTCGGGCAGGCGAAAGCCGATTTGATGAAAAAACGGATTGCCGATATCAATCCGGATTGTGACGTGATTTCTTTAAAAATGTTCTATACGGAAGAAACGGCTGAACAGTTTTTCTCTTACAAGCCGGATTATGTGGTGGATGCGAGTGATACGATAATTTACAAAGTGCATGTAATGAAAGAATGCCTGAAACGGAAGATCAAAATTATATCCAGCATGGGGGCGGCCAATAAAATGGACCCGACGCGCCTCCGCATCGCAGACATTTCCGAAACGCACACCGATCCGATTGCCCGCGTTGTGCGCCTGAAGCTGCGAAAAGAAGGCATCAAAAAAGGCATTCCGGTCGTGTTTTCCGACGAAAGCCCGATCGTCATCCGCGAAGATGTCCGCAAAGTGGTCGGAAATGAGGAAGCCGAAATCCGCAAAGCGAAAATGCCGCCATCATCCAATGCGTTTGTTCCGTCCACCGCAGGGCTGTTTATGGCCAGTTTCGTTGTCCGTGACATTTTGAAAGACATCCCGGTAAAAAGGGTAAAAGATGAACATTGAAAAAAGAAAGCATCCCAGATGCTTTCTTTTTTTTACGGCTGACGGTTCCACTCAATTTTTTCATATACTTGGGCGAGTGCCTGCTCAAATTTGCCCGTTTTTTTCGGGTCATAATAGCGGGCAAATTTTAGGGTGTCCGGAAGATATTGCTGTTTGACCCAGCCGTTTTCAAAATCATGCGGGTATTTGTAACCGATGCCCCGCCCCAGCCGTTTTGCGCTTTTATAATGGGCGTCTTTCAGATGGGCGGGCACTTCGCCGCTTTTTCCGGCACGGATGTCGGAAAGGGCGGCATCAATTGCCATCATCGCGGAATTCGATTTCGGCGACAGGCATAATTCGATGACCGCGGCTGCAAGCGGGATGCGCGCTTCCGGAAAGCCGAGCCTTTCTGCCGCTTCGATGGCGGCAAGGGTGCGCGCGCCGGCCTGCGGGCTTGCAAGGCCGATGTCTTCGTAAGCAATCACAAGGAGCCTGCGCGCAATGCTCGGCAGATCCCCGGCTTCGATCAGCCGGCCCAAATAATGGAGGGCGGCATTGGCATCGCTGCCGCGGATCGATTTTTGAAAAGCACTCAGCACGTCATAGTGCGCGTCGCCGTCCTTATCATGGGCAAGGCTTTTCTTCTGCAGGCATTCTTCGGCAATGTCAAGTGTAATGTGGATCACGCCGTCATTGTCCGGTTCGCTTGAAATGACGGCCAGTTCCAGCGCATTTAACGCGCTGCGCACATCGCCGTTCGAGCCTTGCGCAAAATGGTTAAAAGCCGCTTCCTCTATTTTCACTTTGTATTTGCCAAGGCCCCTGTCCGCATCATCAAGAGCACGGGCAAGCGCCGTCTTGATCTCATCAAGCGATAAAGGGAAAAGCTCAAAAATCTGGCAGCGGCTTCGGATCGCCGGGTTAATGGCATGGTACGGGTTGCTCGTTGTGGCCCCGATCAGGACGATCATGCCGGACTCAAGATACGGCAGCAAAAAATCCTGTTTTGCTTTGTCGAGCCGGTGGACTTCATCGAGAAGCAAAATGACTTTGCCGCTCATTTTTGCTTCGGCAGCGACAATCTCCATATCTTTTTTATTGTTCGTCACGGCATTTAATGTACGGAATGCATATTTTGTGCTTCCCGCAATGGCACTGGCAATCGACGTTTTCCCAACACCCGGCGGCCCGTACAAAATCATGGAAGAAAGCTGGCGAGCTTTTACCATCCGGTATATGATTTTATTTTTGCCGACGAGATGCCCCTGCCCGATCACTTCATCAATCGTGCGCGGCCGCATCCGGTAGGCAAGCGGTTCGTCTTTCATTTTAATCGCTCCAAACCTGTTTTCGTATCCTTATCTTATCAGATTTCACGGGCATGCGGAAAGCAATCAGTTTTCCCGGGCACGGGTTTTAAAGGGGAATAGGAATGATGGGGCTTTTTATATTTTTCGGTTGATCCCGGCTCAGCTCTGAGGAGTAAAAATTTTTCGTGATAATTTAACTATCCCCCCCAAAAATGCGGCTAAATATGTAATAATTTAAATAATTAGAGC
>NZ_ALAS01000147.1 GCF_000290615.1 Heyndrickxia coagulans DSM 1 = ATCC 7050 | reverse complement strand
GGTAGAAAAAAATCATCTACAAAAGTTAATTGATGTTCGGTCTTTTTGTACATCGTAACAGCCTCCAAGTGCAAGGTTTTTTACGTGTTTGCTTTGAAATCCTTACACTTTATATTCGACAAAAGTAGCCAAAATCCTTGTCAAATCTGGAATTTTTGCTTATTCAGCAAGCCCTAATGTAGTTCTCTAAAATTGCAGATGTTTTGTATCCTTTTGTGAATGGAGGCTTGCTTTAAATAATACATCGTATAGAAAATCCTGTATTTCAAAAAGTTGATGGAATCATTTCTGTGTCAGAGTATTCTTGTTGTGGCAAGATGGTTTTCTTACGGATGATCCTGATCAAGATAAAAAGTCCTTCTTCGGTATTTACTGAAATTCACCATCCAGCGGTCGTTATCAGCTCTTCCAGGCTTCTTGCTGTATTCATCGATATTTTTTTCTTTATCCATAAGACATAGGATTGAATCAGCCAAAATAAACGATTCTTCATGCACACGTTCTAATTTCTTAATATAGGGGATACTTTCTCAATTGCTTTTTGCAATTTTTCGCTATTTTTCCTGTATAGTTCCTTAGCTTCT
>NZ_ALAS01000146.1 GCF_000290615.1 Heyndrickxia coagulans DSM 1 = ATCC 7050 | reverse complement strand
TCCTCACGCTCTATTAGTCAGTATCTGTTTTTCAGATTCTGACCCACCTTAAAAATTTTAAATTTGTGTCTTGACGATGGGGTCCACCTTAAAAAAGTATAAAGCAATATTTATGGAAGAAAGTGAAAGTATGAAAGGTTTAGCCAACTTCTTAGGTGGGTTTCTGATTGTCTATCCTGTACTGATGTCCTTAGTATGGATTATCGGTGCAGTGCTCTATTTCTTACTTATAGAGCGAAGACTGAAGCAGACGCCACCAGAGAGGGATGAGTATGAAGGGATTTCCTTTCTTATTCCTTGTTACAACGAGGCGGATACGGTAGAAGAGACGTTGGTCAATGTCTTGAAGCTCTCTTATCCGAAGAAAGAGATTATCTTGATTAATGATGGGAGCAGCGATAATACAGCAGAGAAAATTAACGCGCTCAAAGATCATTATGACTTCAGATTCATCGATTTACAACAGAACAGAGGTAAGGCGAATGCGCTGAATACAGTAGTGAAACATGCGCAGTATGATTTCGTCATGGGTATCGATGCAGATACGATTATTGATGATGCCGCGCCTTACTTCATGATAGACAACTTTAGACATGCGCCAAAGCTCGGTGCTGTAACAGGCAACCCGCGCATCAGAAACAAGTCGTCTATCCTAGGCAAGATCCAGACAGTTGAATATGCAAGTATCATCGGGAGTATCAAGCGTGCACAGACGTTGAATGGCTACGTCAATACGATTTCAGGTGTGTTCACGCTGTTCAGAAAATCAGCCCTTGAAGCGGTAGGGTACTGGGATGATGATATGATCACTGAAGATATTGCAGTGTCCTGGAAATTCCATATGCATCACTATGAAATCCGTTATGAACCCCGTGCGTTATGCTGGATGCTCGTTCCTGAGACGTTCACCGGCATATGGAAACAGCGTTTGAGATGGGCTCAAGGGGGTCACGAGGTTGTCTTGAGAGAGTTTAAATCGATGCTCAAGCAACCGAACCTGCCGTTATGGTTATTGTACCTGGAACTGCTTATTTCTATCATCTGGGTCTACTCCATATTATTCCTGCTGGCTTTTACTATCATCAACATCGACGTTCTGGATTATTACTTCTACGCCTACAATGTCAATTTGCTGACCCTTGCGTCTATCATTCTGACGACGGTGAACGTCATTCAATCTACGGTGTCGCTTGTGATAGATAGCAGATATGAGCGCAAGAACATCGTCTATCTGTTCTTCTTATGCTGGTATCCAACCTTCTATTGGTTGATTAATGCGTGTGTTGCAGTGTTTGCCTTTCCTAAAGCACTGCGCCGTAAGAAAGGAGAGTTTGCGACATGGTCAAGTCCGGACAGAGGCAACATCCAACGGTAAAGTCTACTTTGAACTTCTTCAATGAGTGTGTGCTCTTTATACTGTCAGGCACGTTATGGTTATATTGTCTGATATCGGTGTTCATCCTCTTTGCTTTATTCTCATTGCAGGACTTTGAAGTGGCTCAGTTCTTCAGAATCATCTTCAACCTGGAGAAGCGTGAACTGGTGCGTACGATGATAGGTCTTTTGGCAGCGGTTGGTGTCATCACCGTCTATCTGCTGAGTACATTCAGTCTGACGAAATGGAGGCAGCGCCGTTATGAAACGATGGATTAGTCTGTTGCTAATTGCTCTGCTATTGCTGAATGGACAGCTGGTAGAGGCAAAGGGCAGTGATGAGTCTAAGCAGTGTCTTGCGCTCAACTATCATCGACTGATCAAAGACGATCTGTTTACGAATGTCATCAGTCTGCTCACTTCGAGTAAAGAGCTGAACTTCTATTCTATTAAGGATAGTGAGTTTGAGGCACAGATGGACTGGCTGATTGCACATGACGCGACTTTTGTTACGGAAGAGACGTTGATTCAGGACAAGCAGCGCGGTAAGTTTCCGGAGCGCTGTGTATGGGTGAACTTCGACGATATGGATCAGTCAGTGCTAAAACTGGCACATCCGATCCTCAAGGAACGCGGCATTCCGGCGACAGGTTTCGTGATTACGGGTCATGTAGGGGATGACTCGTTCCACAATCTTAAGTTGATCGATCTGAAGGGCCTTAAGGAGATGGAAGCATCCGGCATATGGCAGTTCAATTCACATACACATGACCTGCATAACTTGAAGCGTTCGACGTCAGATCTAGTGAAGCACTCTAGCAAGGCCGATGCGGATATCGACAGGAGCGTCAAGTATCTCGATCAGCACTTTAACAAGAAGGCCACTTCTCTTGCCTATCCATACGGCCAGTATGACGATGCAGTCATCGATACGCTGGAGCACTCGGCAATCCGTCATGCGTATGTGCTGAAGGATACACCGATCCATGTCGATGATGATAATTACACGCTGCCACGTATCCTGGTGACCAGAGATTCATTTGAGAAAGTCGTAAAAAACTGGAAAGGTTTTAAATGATATGAAAAAATATAGACTGGAACTGAACTATGTAAGGGTGATCCTGTGCGTGATGATCGTCGTTACGCATGTCCTGGCGGAGTATACGAACGCCCATAGTAACAATGCAGCACAGCTTGAGACGCTGTACTGGATCAGGATGCTGCTCATCTTCGGAACGCCGGGGTTTCTGATGCTCACGCAGCTTATCTTCACCCTGAACCTGCAAGGCTTACCGGACAACTACTTGAGACGCCGTCTGCAGTATGTCTTCATCCCGTATATCGTGATGGGAGCCTTCTACAGCTATAGTGAGACTATATATCTGCGTAAACCGTTTATCACACAGTTTGTCGAGAACGTATTGAAAGGACAGTGGTACGGCTACTTTATTCTGATCATCCTGAAGTTCTTCATCCTGAACGTAGTGATCATGAAACTGTGGCCGAAGCTGCTCTCATCGCGTACTGCAGTTGTTATCGCCATCCTCATCAACATCGTCTATCTGTATGTCTATCATCATAACACTGTGGTGAGCGGCTGGATCGATAATACGTATTTCTTTAAGGCAAATACGGTGCTGCTCGGCTGGATCGGCTATTATTTCGTCGGTTCATATCTTGGCAGAAACTATGAGCGATTGAAAGCTTACTTTGAAGATTACGGATTATTCTTTATCGGTATCACTTTACTTGCGTTTATCCTGTTCATCATGACCGGGGATCATGACTTTGCTGATGTGACGAGCAATAACGAATATATCATGCTGTATTGTATCAGTGCATTCTTCTACATCATCCACTTCAGTATCAAGGTTCAGGGGATGCTGCTGGAAGCTGTGACGCTCATCAGTACGTATTCGTTCTTTATCTACCTGTTCCATCCGATCATCCTGCAGTATGTGTATGCCTACACAGAACGCTTTGAAGGGAGCACGCTGCTATTCATGCTGTTCTCTGTGCTGCTGACGTTCGGCGTATGCATCGGTGTCGGTAGTCTGCTGAGAACGTTCAACATCTTCAAGTATGTGATGGGGACACAACCTTATAGATAACAAAAAGACTCAAACGTTTTAATATTCTTCCTATAAAGTAGGGCTTGCTGAACGAATCAAATTTGGTCAGATACAAGCCAAATTTGATTCGTTCAGCAAGCCCTAAGTATGACAAGAATTCAAAAACATGGCTTGTAGATGATGCGGAAGATGCCAAAGCGGACGGATCAGAAAGCAGTGCATGGGACAACAAAAAAGAACTGAAACAAAAAAATGCCCCTGTCCTGAAATGGGTCAGAAGCGGTGATAAGAGCGATATTTAATCAAAAATCCCGGTTGGGCAGCCATCCGGGATTTTGATTTTTCCTTATTCAAACAGCGAAGTGCTGTGCATCGGCTGGACGCGGGCTTTCGGGTCAAGATATGTTTTCGCGTTGCTGACCGCGGTGGTGGCTTCCCCGAACCCCGTTACAATTAACTTCACTTTGCCTTCAAACGTGCAAACATCGCCGGCCGCATAAACGCCTGGGATGTTTGTTTCCATTTTGGAGTTGACGACAATGGAATTTTTTTGAATCTCTAGGCCCCAGTTTTTAATCGGGCCAAGTGACGAAATAAAGCCGTAATTGCAAATAAGGGCATCAATATCAAGCGTTTCTTTCGCCTCGCCTTTTACTTCTTCAATCACAAGCCGGGAAATGTTTTCCCCGTCGCCAATCACTTCGCTCGCGACAAACGGTGTTTTAATCTCCACGCGCGATTGCTTCAACTGTTCCACCGTGCGTTCATGGGCACGGAATTTGTCACGGCGGTGGATGAGCGTCACTTTTTCGGCGACCGGTTCCAGCATAAGCGCCCAGTCGACCGCGGAATCGCCGCCGCCAAGGATGGCAACGCTTTTGCCGGCAAACTGGTTCATATCATTTACAAAATAAAACAGATTGTTTCCTTCGTATTGTGCAGCATTTTCCACTTCAAGGCGGCGCGGCTGGAATGCGCCGACACCGGCAGTGATGATGACTGCTCTGGAATGGTGGATTTCTTTATCAGTTGTCAGCGTAAAAATGCCGTCTTCACTCTTTTCAAGCTTTTCTGCGGACTGGCCCGTGCAGATCACCGGCTGGAACATGGAGGCCTGCGCTTCTAATTGATGCACGAGATCAGCTGCCTTCACTTTTGGAAAACCGGCGACATCGTATATATACTTTTCAGGGTAAAGCGCAGCCAGCTGCCCGCCAAGCTGTGGCAGGCTTTCAATGATTTTTACAGACATTTTCCGCAATCCGGCGTAAAAAGCTGTAAACAAGCCGGTCGGCCCGCCCCCGATAACAGTTATATCATAAATGGTTTGATCTTCCTTCAACGAAACCCCTCCAATACGCTTCATTCTCCTTCATCATAGCACATTTTGGCACAAGCGCACAGGCTAAAAACCTCTGCGGGCAAGGCAGGCAGGTGTTCCTCCGTCCGGAAAAAATTTTAGGCACCATGTTATATATTAGAATATTTTTATTATTATTTTAGTACAGTTTTCAATTGAAAATAGCGGGTAAAAAGCATATGATTGAAGTGGAGATATGTATTTTTTGTGACAATTTGATGGAGATCATGTGACAAATTTGGCGTGCCAATTGTCGTGAATAAAATCACAAATAATGGATGATGTTGCCATACAGGCGCCGGCCTGTCCAAAAAAAAGAGATGGAAGTGAGAAAAATGGAGAAACCGAAAGTGGTTATACTGGGTGCCGGTTACGGCGGGCTCATGACCGTGACGCGTCTGCAAAAACAGCTTGCAAAAGGGGAAGCGGACATCACACTCGTGAACAAAAATGATTACCATTACGAAACAACATGGCTTCATGAAGCTTCCGCCGGCACATTGCACCATGACCGGGTCCGCTACCCGATTCAAAACGTCTTAAATAAGAATAAAGTGCAATTTAAACAGGCGGAAGTCAAGCGGATAAACAAAGACGCGAACATAGTAGTTTTAAAAGACGGGGAAGAATTGCCATATGACTATCTCGTCATTGCGCTCGGTTCCAACGCGGAAACATTCGGAATCGAAGGTTTGAAAGAGCATACTTTTTCGATTACAGATGTAAGCGCTGCCCAAAAAATCCGGGAACATATTGAGCGCCAGTTCGATGCCTACCGGAGGGAAAACGATAAAGATGACAACCGGCTCACCATTGTGGTCGTCGGTGCGGGTTTTACCGGCATCGAGTTTCTTGGCGAGCTGGTGAACCGGATTCCGGCGCTTTGCAAGGAATACGGAATTCCACGCGATAAAGTGCGGATCGTTTCGATTGAATCCAATCCTATCGTTCTCCCGCAATTTGACCGTGAACTTGTCGATTACGCCCTTTCGTATTTGGAAAGCAAAGGCGTCGAGTTCCATATTGGCACGGCGGTCAAAAAAGCGACAAAAGACGGGGTATGGGCCTGCAAAAAAGGCGGAGAGCCGTACGAAATCAAGTCTGGCACCGTCATCTGGTCCGCGGGTGTGCGCGGGAATAGCGTGATTGATGCGTCCGGGTTTGAAACGGTGCGCGGCCGGGTGAAAGTCAAACCGGATTTGACCGTTCCGGGGTATGAAAATGTTTTTGTAATTGGGGACTGTGCGCTGATCATCAATAAGGACACAAACCGCCCGTACCCGCCGACAGCGCAGATGGCGATGCAGCATGGGGAAGTATGCGCACGGAACCTCCTGAAAAAGATCCACGGTGAAGAAAGCCTGGAAGCTTTCACTTTTAATGACAAAGGCACCGTCTGCTCCCTCGGGGAAGACAATGCGATCGGCATTGTGTTTGGCAAAAAGCTGAAAGGCACTTCTGCTTCTGTTATGAAAAAAGTCGTGGATGACCGTGCCCTGTTTATGATCGGCGGCACGAGGCTTGTTTTAAAGAAAGGAAAATTTAATTTTATATAGCAAAAATATTATCGCGTTACTTTTGACGAAATTCAGTTTTTTCAGTAAACTGGATGTACAACGGGGATGCGGAGGGGCTCATGAGTATACCGGTATTGATTATTTCGATGGTCCTTTTTCTTGTTTTGTTTTTCGGTATCGGTTTTATTGCCAATATGCTTTTGCGGATGACCTGGATTCTCTGTTTTATTTACCCGGTCATTGCGCTTTCGATGATTGACCGGATCGCTTTTTCCCGGTATTTTACCGATCCTGGGACGGCTTTCCGGCAACTTGGGGAGCATCTTAGCTCCATCCATTTATCTGATGCCCTCGTGTTATCGAGCGGCCTTGCGGGGGCACTTTTGGCTGGTGTTGCGATAAAAGCGCTCCGGAAAAACGGATACCGGATGTTTTAAAACTGCCTTGAGGGCAGCTTTTTTTTGCCTTTAAATCGGAGGCGGGCCGGCCGGCAAAAGCCGGCGCAAATTTTCCGGATAAAACAACCAGTGCTTTTTGGAAGCGCCATTTGCAGAACAGGAGAATGGGCGGCGCGAAAAAGGGCAGACGGATCAGCTGTTTTTTTGCCAATATGCCCGCATATTTTGGAACGGCGTGGGAGACAATAGCCCTAAGAGGAGTGAGACCAATTGAACATGAAAAAATGGATGATCCGCTTATTGATGGCCATTTTGTTCATATGGGCAATGATTTCCACTTTCCAGGCCATTTCGGGGATAAAAGCAGCAGCTGCAAAAGCGGCACCTGCCCGGGCATTGGAAAAAGGATTGGCCGCCATTGCCGCGAGCCAGCCGCAGCCATCCCTTGATGCCTATGACTGGAGCAATTACCCGAAAAAGAAAGTGACAGCAACGGGGTATACGGCAGGGGCCGAATCGACCGGGAAAAGTCCCGACCATCCCGGCTACGGCATCACCTATTCCGGGGTGAAAGTGAAACGGGATTTATATTCAACGATTGCCGCTGATACATCCATTTTTCCAATCGGGACGGTCCTTTATATCCCGGGCTATGATTTCGGTGTTGTTGCCGATACAGGATCTGCCATAAAAGGGAACCGGCTCGATCTGTATTTTGAAACGGTTTCGGATGTTTACAAGAAATGGGGAAAACAGACGCTTGATGTGTATATTATTAAAATGGGGGACGGGTCCCTGACGGAAAAAGAACTGGCTGAACTGAACGAAAACAAAACGATGCAAGTGTTCCGGCAGCAATATATCAAGCCGGAAACGAAAGAATAGCGCAAAATCGCCGGTTGCGCTTTTTTTGTGCGTTTTTTTCAAGCTGGCGGCTATAATGGAACAGAGGTGGTTGTATGTTTGAACTGGGGAAAGGAGATCCGCTTGAATGCCTTGAAGACTGCCTTGTGATTGGCTTGCAGCAAGTTCCTAAAAAGTTTGGCGGCTTGCTTGGCGGCCTGGACAACCGTTTCGGCGGGGCATTGACGGAACTGGTAAAATCCGGCGACCTGTCCGCACGCGCCGGCAGCCTTTCTGTCATTCACACCCTCGGGAAACTGCCAGTAAAACGGCTTTTGTTTATCGGGCTTGGCAACCCGAAAGAACTTAGAAAAGAACATTTGAAAAGGATGTTTGGAAAAGCAGTGAAACACATCCGGAAAATGAGATGGCCTACGGCAGCGGTTTTCCTCGATACGTTTTGCGCCGGCACAGTCAGCGTGAAGGAAGCCGCGCAAATGCTTGGCGAAGCCGTTCCGATGGCCACATACCGGTTTGCCGGTTACAAAGGGCAACCAAATATTCCGGAAGTGCAGCTCGAAAAAGTAGCGGTTTACATCCAGGCTGCCGGGAAAAAACCGGAACCGGCGGAACACGCCACGCCGGTCCATTCCAGTGTCGCCGAGGAAGCAGAGATCCGGCCGGGGAATGCCGAGCATGTTAATGCCGCCGGGAAAACAGAGGGCCAACCGGTTAAAAACGCCAATCTTCAAACGGATACATACCGTAAAAATAACGGTTCCCCCGAAGAAACAACAGGCGCTGCCCTGCACCGCGGGTACGTGTATGGCAAAGCCGTGAATACGGCACGGACGTTTGCCAATATGCCGGTGAATATATGGACGCCGGCCCGTCTCGCGGAATATGCCGCATCACTTGCAAAAAAATACCCTTTTGAAGTGGAAATCCTTGAAAAAAAGGAGATGGAGAAGCTTGGAATGGGTGCGGTTTTGGCTGCGGCGGGGGAATCCAAAGAGCCGCCGATCCTGGTCATCCTGAAATACGCGGGCAAACGGGAATGGGGCAATGTGCTCGCACTTGTCGGACCCGGTGCCGCAGCCGATTGTTGCACACCAGGTGAGAACACCGGCATGGCAGGGGCGGCAGCTGTTCTGGGCGCCATGGAAGTGATCGGGGAACAAAAGCCGGCCCGAAACGTCGTGGCGGTGATTCCTGTGGCCGGCAATCGCATCACCGGCACTGCAACCAATGGGCAGGACAACATGCGCACTGAAACGGCTGTGATCACAAGCATGAACGGTAAAACGATTGAAATGCGGGATACCGGTGCTGCCGGTTTGCTGATGCTCGCGGATGCCGTAACGTATGCGAAGCAATATGGTGCAAGTCAAATTGTAGATGTTGCAACCTTGACTGCGGACGTGATCCCGGCGCTCGGCCGCGATAAAACGGGCGCTGTCGCCAATTGCGATGTTTTTTTTGAACGGGTGCTGGAATCCGCAAAAGAAGCAGGAGAATTCATCTGGCGCCTCCCGGTAACGGAAGCGGACAAAGAAAACGCACGAAGCAGCAAGATCGCCGACTTGAACGGTTCACCAGGCAGAGAGGGCGGCGTGATGGTGAACGGGGCTTTTATCGGGGAATTTGTGGAAGATACCCCGTGGGCCCATCTGGAGATTACAGGAACCGCCATAACAGGGAAAGAAACCGATCTTGGCCCGGCCGGTGCAACCGGCGTAATGGTACGGACACTGGCCTTGCTGGCTGAGAAGATGGCAGAACAGGATTAAAGGGGGGCGCGCTACTCCAAGCGAAATGAATGTGCTGAAAGGCGTGCGCCCCACGACCGCAGTTTTAATGAAGCGCTGTAACGAAGGACCGCCCTCCGGCTGCCTGCAGATACACGCGAATGAAGACGAAACGGCAAATGGTGCAGGCCGGATCTTGCCCGGCCTTCCGCTAAAAAGCTGAAATTAAAAATAAGGCAAAAAAGAGCACTACGCTCTTCTTTGCCTTATTTTTGTGTCCGTCCTTTCTGTTTCAACACCTCGATTGCTATTTTAAAAATAAGCACCATGATGCATATCAGGAGTACGCCTTTTTCGACACCATAAAAGGTATCGAGGATGCCGATCGGATGATGGACAGATCCCATAAAGTCCCTTGTCATATAAAAATCGATTCCGGCAATGAAGGCATAGAGGACCAGTGCGGCAATGCCGGTTAAAAAAACGATTTTCATGCGTGCCAATTCCTTTCATATTTTTTTCGAATCGAAACATACTAACAACAAGATATCTTCATCAGTAGTTTGCGCTCCGTTACAAACAGCCATGCACGGGCGAAAAGGAGGATCGGTATGCCATATTGGTGGAAAAAGCAGAGAAACGCTGCAAAAACTGATAACAAAAATGAAAAGAAAAGCGGGGGCGTGCAGAAAACACCTGTGCGCGGAGACGATACGAGCGGGACTGTAACGGATATCCCATTTTTGACCATGGGCACCGATTTAAAAACGCGCCTCGGGCAGTTGAAAAAAACAACCGGGAACAGTTCCGACATTGTCATCCATCAAATCATGCTTGGAAGCGGCAATGATTTTCCGGGTGCCGTTATATCTGTCGATGGCCTAGATGATCCGAAAATGATCAATGAAAACCTGCTTGAAGTCTTGATGGGCAATCCGGAAATCGACAAATATTTGAACAGTGAAAATATGCTCGACAGCATTATGAAGCATGTGATTAAAATTGGCGGCGTGAAAAAGGTCATGAATTGGAATGACTTGTTTGAAGAACTGTTGAGCGGCCAGACCATCTTACTGATTGACGGGATATACGGCGGATTAAGCATCAGTACAAGTGGCGGGAAACAGCGGGCGATTGAGGAGCCTTCAACCGAAGTGACGGTTCGCGGGCCGCGTGATGGTTTTACCGAATCGCTGCGTGTGAACACCTCATTGATCCGCAAACGGATTAAAGATCCGAATCTGTGGATGGAGAACTTTAAAATCGGGGAAGTGACCCAAACCGATGTTGCACTTATGTACATAAAAGGGATCGTAAACGATAAAGTGCTTGAGGAAGCCCGTAAACGGTTAAACATGATTAAAATCGATGCCATTCTGGACTCGGGCCATATTGAACAGCTTATTGAAGATAAAACGTATACCATTTTCCCGACGGTGTACCATTCGGAAAGGCCGGATGTGGTGGCGGCCAATTTATTGGAAGGCCGTTTCGCCATTATTGTGGACGGTTCGCCGTTCGTTTTGCTCGCGCCTGCTGTTTTTATCCAATTTTTCCAGTCGGCGGATGACTATTATACACGGTTTGATATTGCGACAGCGCTTCGCTTTTTGCGCGTGCTCAGCTACTTAATCTCGCTTGTCGGGCCTGCTGTCTATGTCGCCATAACTACTTTTCATCAGGAGCTCCTCCCGACCCAGCTTGTTTTTACTCTTTCGGCACAGCGGGAGACGATTCCTTTTCCGGCTGTTGTCGAAGCGATGGGGATGGAGGTTGTATTTGAAATCCTCCGGGAAGCCGGACTCCGCCTGCCGCGCCCGATCGGCCAGACGGTGTCGATTGTCGGGGCGCTTGTCATCGGTCAGTCGGCAGTGCAGGCCGGGATTATTTCGCCCGCAATGGTCATTGTCGTCTCGATTACGGCTATTGCCAGTTTTGCCACCCCGTCTTTTTTCATTGCCATTTCAGCCAGATTATACCGTTTTGTTTTTATGTTTCTGGCGGCCACTTTCGGTTTTTTTGGCATCATTATCGGGATGATTACGCTTGCTGTCCATTTGACCAGCTTGCGGTCATTCGGTGTGCCCTACATGGCGCCGATTGCCCCTTTCATCCGTTCCAACTTCGGTGATACGGTGATCCGGGTGCCGATTTGGTCGATGAGCGCCAGGCCGCGGCTCTTCAGCCAGAAAAATATCATCCGCCAGGCCGAAAACCAAAAGCCGATGCCGCCGAAACAAAAAAGTGTGAAAAATGGGGAGCAACCATGAGAAGAAGACGATGGAAAACGGCCGTTGCCCTTTTTATGACATCTTTTTTGCTGGCAGGCTGCTGGAGCCATAAAGAATTAACGGATATTGCTTTTGTAAGCGCCATCGGCATTGACCGGCTTGAAAACGGGAATTATTTGCTGACCTATCAAATTGTCAATTCCTTAAATATTCCAAGCGGCATGCAAACAAGCGGCGAGCAGGGCCCCACTGTCACCATCTACCAAACGGAAGGCAAAACGGTTGAGGACGCATTTCTCGCTGCAGGCCGGGAAATTTCGAGGAGGTTATATTTTTCTCATACAAACGTTCTCCTGATTGGCAAAAGCACGGCGGAAAATGGGATTTATCCGATTATTGATATTTTTGACAGAAATAAAGAATTCCGCAATACTGCTTCCGTTCTGATTGCCCGCAACGGCAAGGCAGAGGATGTCCTTAAAGTGCTGACTCCGATTGACAATATTCCTACCAATAAAATCAATAAAACATTGGAATATGCGCAAGAAGATGTCGGCGGGCGGGTAAAAACAGATATTTCAGATCTCCTATATGATCTTACAACGGAAGGAAAAGAAGCAGTAGTAGGAAGCTTCAAGCTGATAGGGGATAAGAAAAAAGGAGAGATGCAGGAAAGCCAGAATCAGACAGAACTGGACGCATACTTAACGAGCGGGGGGATCGGGATCCTAAAGCATGGAAAACTGATTGACTGGGTAGGCGGACAGGATGCGCTTACGATTACATGGCTATTGAAAAAAACAAAAATGACTTCGCTTGATTTAGACTGGGCGCATCATCCAAATGCGCTCGGGCTGCAGGTAAGAAAAACGATTATCGGTATGAAACCGGCCATGAAAAACGGAAAGCCGGAAATGCATATCCACATCAGCCTTGTGGGCCAGCTGCAAGAAATCAATGTACCGCTTGATGTAATGGATTCAAAGGAAATGGCCCGGATTGAAAAAGCATACGAAAAAAATGTGGAGCAGCAAATTAACCATGGCATTCGCCATATGCAGCACGACCAATGTGATGTGTTCGGCTTCGGGGAAATGATTTACCGCCAGTACCCGAAAGAGTGGCACAGTTTAAGGCACCATTGGAATGAAAAGGGCTTTGCCCATTTAAATGTGAAGGTGCATGCAAACGTCGTCATCGCCAATTCTGGAATACGGACAAATCCATTCCATTCAAATTTAAAATAACAGGGCCTGGTGATATATGGAAAAGGCAAAAATTTCCTCGTACCAATTATTTGTGTTAATCTTTATGTTTGAACTTGGCAGTGCCCTTTTGCTGGGAATCGGAAGCGGCGCAAAACAGGATGCATGGCTTGCAATTTTAAGCGGCCTGAGCGTCGGGTTTTTCCTGTTTTACGTTTATTACAAAATATTTTCCTTTTATCCTGGCATTTCGCCGGTCGAATGGTTGCGGGCGATTTACGGAAAAGGTATTGGCTGGTTTTTCGGCTTTGCGATGGGCATTTACTTCCTGTACCTTTCTGCCAGGGTGCTGCGCGACTTTGGAGAAATGCTGATCATATCGGCTTATCCGGAAACACCGCTGTTTATTATCACGATGATTTTGGCTTTGTGCGTCATGTATGCAGTAAAAAAAGGAATGGAAGTGATGGCCAGAACCGGGGAGATCTTTTTTATCTTCTTTTATTTGCTGGCGATTGCGAGTTTCGTATTGATTACTTCATCAGGGCTCGTCAAGCTCAATTATTTGAAACCAGTACTGGAAAACGGGCCCATGCCTGTCCTAAAAACAATGGGGAAGGAGACGATTTATATTCCTTTTGGCGAAACGATTGCGTTTTTGTCCATTTTTCCGCTTGTAGATAAGATAAAAAGTGTAAAAGTAGCCGGGCTGTCAGCTATGTGGCTAAGCGGCACAAATTTGGCGATCTCGATGCTGATCAATATTTGTGTGCTTGGCGTGGATGCCATGATGCGATCCCCGTTTCCGCTGCTTACGACCATTCAGGAAATTCAACTTGCCCATTTTCTGGAGCGGCTGGATGTACTTTTTATGGTGGCTTTAATTGTTGGCGGATTTTTCAAAGTGGGGATTTACTTATATGCGGCTTGTATTATGTTTACGGAGCTGTTCCATGTAAGCAGCTATAGGAAAACGGTCTATCCGCTCGGCCTGATTATGTTGTGCGCATCGGCAATGATTGCCTCAACATATGCGGAACATATCGATGAGGGCATCAAAGTGGTGCCTGTTCTGCTTCACCTCCCTATACAAGTGGTTTTTCCGGTTGTAACGCTCCTGCTGATTTTATGGAAAGAGCGGCGCAAAAAAAAGAACAGGCAAAAGCCAGCGTCTGCGTAACGCCCAGTCCGGTACGGGCGGGATGCATACACTAAAAATAGAAGGAGAGGAGGTTATTTGATGTATCCGCATGCACATTACCCGGCACGTTCACCATTTTTTGTCGGACCGCTTTTGGGCGGTTTTCTCGGCGGCTTGCTTGGCGGCGCACTGGTAAGGCCGCGACCGTATTTCCCATATCCTCCGGTGCCATATCCTCCGGTGCCATACCCGCCGGTTCCGTACGGAGGATATCCGCCATTCCCGTATTATTAAAAAATAACCCCCGCTTTTAAGCGGGGGTTATTTTTTCGGGCGGCAGGATCCCGGGGCAATGGACAAGCCGCAAGTTATGACCAGCACATTTTCAACCGGAGCTCGCAGCAAGGTGCCTGGTTGCCCGCGGCCTGGCAGACAAACTGCAATACAAGGCCGTCCGGTGTATAAAAAACACGCGGAATATGCTGGATACCGGTTCCCGCCAGCATGCGGCCGACACCAGCTGAATCTGATTTTTGTGCGGCAGACATGAGTTGTCCGGCAAAAGCCGCAGAGCGGGAAATCCGGTTAAGCAAAAGCTGTGCATCTGCCAAGAGTTCGTGCGTGTGTATGGCCGAATCCATAAATTTTTTCGGGTGGACGGCAGGATATTGGCGGTAAGGCATGGAATAGTATGGAAAGGAAGGAACAACATAATACGGATTGTAGTACAATATTCTCACCTTCTTTCTCAGGTGGGAAACATCATTTTTTACATAGTATGAAAGAAAGGCTTGAAAGATGTATGGACAATCCGGACCGGGGGGAAAGAGATGGAACTGGAACATACAATGATCGGCGCGCTTGGCATAAAACTTGTCCAAATGGAGCCCGGGAAAGTGGTGGCGACCATGCCGGTGAATGAAAAAACGATACAGCCGCTCGGATACCTGCACGGCGGCGCATCCGTCGCACTCGCGGAAACCGCTGCAAGCCTAGGGGCTGCGATGCTGATCGATTTAGAAAAAGAAGTCTGCTTCGGGCTTGAAATCAATGCCAACCATATCCGTTCAAAACGGAACGGCACCGTAACCGCAGTTGCCGAAGCCGTGCACCGGGGCAAAAGTACCCAGGTTTGGGAGATCAAAATCAAAGACGAAGACGAAAACTTAATTTGCCTGTCGCGCTGTACGATTGCGGTCGTACCGAAAAAAAGCTAAAAGTTTCACGGCCCGGCAAGAAAAAGTAAAAACGGCAAGATACCACCAAACTGGTATCTTGCCGTTTTAGCTTTCCCGGACGGTGCGGCGCTGTTCTGATTTTACACTGTAAAGAAGGAGCGCAAATGCGAACAGGAACAAAACTCCGGTTACATAAAACACAGATGAAATGCCGGAGATGACGGATACGTAACCGCCAATCAGCGGCCCTGTTACATTCCCGAGAAACCGGAAACTTTGGTTATAACCGAGCACTTCGCCTTGCATGCTGAGCGGCGCTTCGAGGCGGATAAACGCCACAATGCTCGGGTTCATCCCGCCGATCACCATGCCGAACAAAAACCGCAAAATAATCAGTTGCCATAAATGGCTTACGAGAGCTTGCGGCACCATGAAGGCGCAGGCAAGCACAAGCAAAATCAAAAGAATCCTTGCATGCCCGTATTTATCGCCAAGCATGCCCCACTGCCTTGCCAAAAGCAGGTTGCCGAAGCCGGTGGCGGAAAAAGCAAGCCCCGATAAAAATGCAATATTGCCTGAACTTGTCAAATGGCTGACATACAGTGCCAAAAGCGGCTGAACACAAAAGTTCGCCATTTGGATCAAGAGTGCAATCACCATAACAGTAATCAAAATCCGGCGGCTGACAATTTGTTTCACAACAGCGAGGGGAGAAACAGGTTTCCCTTTTCGCCGGGCAGGATCGGCACGTTTTTCTTTAATGCCGAAAACAACGCCAAGCGCGGCAATCGAAATGGCAACGGCTGTAATCATAAAAGTGTATTTAAAACCAAAATTGTCCGCAATCGATCCGCCAATCAGCGGCCCGAATAAGTTTCCGGAAACATTGCCCATTTGCAAAGTGCCGAGCACCTTGCCGGCTTCCTCCTTCGAGGTCTGCTTGGAAATGAGCGCCATGGAAGTCGGGATAAACCCGGTCACGATCCCCATGAAAATCCGGGTCAGAAATAAAGTGGCGACATTGTCCGCAAGCCCCATAAACAACAGGCTCGCGGCAATGCCGAACCCGGTAATAATAAGCGTCGGTTTAAAGCCGTATTTGTCGCCGATGCGCCCCCAGATTGGCGACATAAAAAAAGCAACCAGAAAGGTCACGCCAAAAATATATCCGGCCCAGCGCTGGACATAGCTGTCGCTGAAGTGGCCGAATGTTTGAATATATAACGATAAAAACGGAACGACCATCGTTAAGCTGGCACCTACTAAAAAGTTACAGACGAACATAATATACAAATTGCGTTTTTCCTGGCTCATCAGATGAGAAAATCGCCTCCTTGCGCAATAAAAAAAGATAAAAGTATATAGAGTAAATATTTCGTTGACCTAAATATTATTATAAAACTTATCACCGAAACTTCAACAAAACCGGCTTGTAAAAAAGGTGTCCGTTTTTTGACGGAGGAACTTTACCCTTGCATCGTATGCTTGAAACGCACTTTTGTATAGGACGGCCCGCACATCTAGTATATGTTTGAAATCCGAACCCCATTTTGGAAAAGTTTGGATCCCGCCCGTTTTGCCACAAACAGTTCCGGCCGGGCCATGTACGCGCAATTTATCAAGTAAAACGGCAGAGAAATGTTGGATCGTGTTTGAAAGGGAATGATGAAGGAGGATATCCTATCATTTTCAAAGTAAACGAATACAAAGGCATCCGGCTGATTTAAGCCTGGTATATCAGAACATGGAAGGCAAAATCCGGATCCACGGATTTGGGCATCGGCATTTGGCACTGGATATTTACACGCGGCTTACAGGAAGGAAGTAAAAAGAAGCATTCCCCGATTCCCTTTTTGCCGCAGAAAAAAGGGGATATCACGTTTTCCCTAACAGTATCATTGCCCCTGCCATCAGAAAACCCGCTGGGAAAATCATCCAACGGGTGATATGCCATATTCTTTCATCAAACTTTTTAACGCGGCGATGCTTTTCCGGCTGTAAAGTGTGTCCTCTTTTTCAAGCTTTTCCATCAGTTCGCAGACAGCGGTTTTCAGTGACGCGTCATAATCCGGAATCTCGCCGTTGTACGGTTTTGCCGTTTTTCGCTTGTGTTACCCATATCAGGACACATCCCTTCGTTAATATTATATTTCACTAAAGGGTGTCCATGAAACTATACTAGCATCACAATTTTTAAATTGATAGAAGGCTAATCATAGACAATTATAGCTTTTGATTAGCCTAAAACCATTTATTTCCCTGAAACTCTCAAAAGAAATTCACTGACATCATTCTCTGGTCCTTCAAAGCGAACATCCGTATCAATTGCTTCAAAATGCTTGCGGGCAAACTCGATTTTTGCCAGCTCAGTCGGGCGTAAGAATTCTTCAATATCCGTTCCTTTCGTTTCCAATACGAAATACAATTTTTCTTCTCCATCTTTGTTGATGACGGCAGCCCAGTCCGGATTATAGCTGCCAATTGGTGTGTCGATTTTAAACCAATCCGGCAATTTTACATACACTTTAACATGTTCATCAGATTCAAACCGTTTTGCAAATCTTGCTTCAATATCCGAGTCATAAATGACATGGTCATATGGGGATTTCGTACTTTCAACTGCGTTATCATTTAAATAAGCCAGCAGTTCTTCGTTTTGAAAAAGCTCTACTGCATAGTAGTCATCATCCATCTTGTAATATTTAATTCCGTCACGAAGGATCAGCTTCATCTCTTTTTGGATGATTTTCGTGATCTCCTCAATAAACTTTTGTGGGTTGTTTTGAAAATCTCCCAGTCGTTTGCACCCAGTCAATATCCGTACTATTGTTTTTCGTGTTAAGTTTGTACGGTTTTGCAGTTCCGTAATGACATCCGGCAGGGGCTGCTGTACTGTGACATAATTTTCAAATCCCTCTCCGACAACCACCGTTTGCAAACCGGTCACCCTATCTATGGATGAAATGGCGTCTTTTCGACTAATGATCCGGATTTTATCAATTTTTTTCATTTTTTGTATGCTTCTGATTGAATTTTGAATCAATTCTTTGCTATCAAAATCAATAGAATAAACGGTTTTGTATTTGATTTTATCCCACAGTTCAAGAAATGCTTCGCTGTTGATAACCTCTTTATTTAATTTTACATGTTTCTTATTGCTTGCATCCCGTATCGGCAAACTTTCGGTTATGCGTTTTAATTCTTTTAAAATCACCGGCTGCCAAGGTTTGAATGCTTCCGGGATATTGATTTGATAATTGGCAAGCTCTTCTTTTAATGTGGATGTTGCTTTGTCTTTGTCATTGATGTAATCATGGGATTTTAAATATGCATAAAGCTCCTCGGATCGTTCGTAACCTAAAGGTACCGGTTCCTCTGTTTCTGCCTCTTCATACACTAGGCCTGCAAAAGCGTGTTTTTCAATTTTCCCAAATGTTACAGATGTTTCTTCTTCCAATTCAGACTGCAACTTCGCAACAAATTCTTCATAAGATTCATTGGCCATAACCGTTAATGTGTTCACATTGTAATCGGAAACCCGCTCGCCATTTTGGTTAACCGCCAGGCGAAGGCCGCGGCCAATCTCCTGTCTTCTACTTACATATGTGCCGCCCGAATCTTTCAGTGTACAAATTTGAAAGACGTTTGGATTGTCCCAGCCTTCCCGTAAAGCAGAGTGGGAGAATATGAAGCGAAGCGGTTCATCAAAGCTAAGCAAGCGTTCTTTATCCTTCATGATCAGACTGTATACATCCGTATCTGCCTGCGTATTCCCTTTTGTATCTTTTAATTTTCCTTTTTTATCCTGAGCAAAGTAGCCGTTATGGATTTTTTTCACGTCGATATCTACATCAATGTCATTAAACAACGCGCGGTATTTTGGCTTCTGAATTAATTTCCGATATTCTTCTTCAAACATGACCGCATACTTGCCTTTTACCGGATTCCCATCTTTGTCGTAGTCCCGATAATTGGCCACTTTATCGATGAAAAACAGACTTAATACCTTAATGCCCCGAGGATTCAAACGCAGTTCTTTATCCAAATGTTCTTCGATCGTTTTATGAATTTGATATCGTTTGATCGTGTCATCATCGATTTCGCCAAGGGCTTCACCAATTTTCAAAATATTCCCGTTTACTTCTATTGATTCGTTACCTTCTGCCCAATCGATCTGCTCAATACGGTAGTTCCGGTAGATATCCCGCTTACCGGAAATATCATACAGATCATCCCCATACTTCACCGTTTTTGCTGTACGCTTTACTTTTCCGTTCTTATTCACATCTAATTCGACTTTGGCTTTGCGTTCTCTTACTTCAAGCAATTTAATGTACGGTACATTAAAAGACGGTTCCGAACGAATCGACATTACTTCAATTTTTTTAACGAGTTTTTCATTATACGCATCGACAGCATCGAGACGATAAATCATATTATATTTATCTACATGTGTTGCCGAATAGCGCAAGGTGCACATAGGTTGCAGCGATTCAATGGCCTCTTTTGATTTCGGTGTCGTGTCTACACTTTGCGGCTCATCAATGATTACAATCGGGTTTGTCTGTTGAATAAATTCAATTGGGCGATAGCCATTCAGGCGGTCATTAGGACGATGAATAACATTGGCTTTATCTTCTTTTTTTGGATCCTCAAAACTTTTGCGGAATGCATCGATGTTAATGATCATCACCTGAATCGCAGTTGCCGTGGCGAAACTGCGTACGCGGTCAAGTTTTTCCGAGTCGTAAATAAAATATTCAAGTGGCTGTCGGTCATACAGTTCATGAAAATGCTGTTCCGTCATTTGCAGAGATTTATAAACGCCCTCACGGATGGCAACCGATGGAACGACAACCACAAATTTTGTAAACCCATATTTTTTGTTTAACTCATAAATGGTTCGTAAATAAACATATGTTTTACCCGTCCCTGTTTCCATTTCAATTGTAAAATTCATTCCATCTAAAGTTTCACTCTTTGGAAGGCCGTTTCTCATTTGCACTTGCTGAACATTTTTTAAAACTTCATCAGCTGTTAAGTCAAGCCGGTTGCCAATTCCTAAATCCGTTTGAATCATGCCGGCATCTTCACCATAAAAGACGGTAAAATTAGACTGACGGACCGGCTGGCCATTAAAAATTTGGACAACAGAATCAATCGCACGAAGTTGGTAAGCAAGGTCGGATTGAAATTGAAGCTTCATCCTTTACACACTCCTTACGTCCGTGATCCCGTTTTTCTTTAATGTCTGAATGGCATTTGTTTTGACAGAGTCATTCAGAAAACCGGTTTCTTTGAAAATCACTTTTGAATCAAAATCTTCCGGCTTGAGTTCGATGATTTTATAAACCAGATCTAAATCAATTTCATTTTCCAGGCATAACAGGACTGAACCAAACCCGACATTATAAATTGTTTTTTCATTCACTTTTACTTCTTCAATCGGTATAGTAAGCGGAATCCCGATCTTTAATAAAATTTCATACAGTAAATCTTCCTGGGTCCGGTCGAATTTAATGTTATCTTGAAGTTCAAACAGATCCTGCTCAAGATTTGCCGTCTCAGGATCCCATGTTTTCACGTTTGAGGAATCGAGTTTAAATACTTTGAAACCAATGTCTAAATCAGTCTTCCCTGTTTCTTCTACTATTTTATCCCCGGCACGACGGATACGTTCTTTGCCAATTTCGCATATATTTTTGTAACCCGCTTTATAAGCTTCCGATTTTTCATCAGTTAATTCAGGAAGCTGGACCATGATAAATTTGCGCCTACCGTTATCTTTCAGGTTAAAATCCATCAGCGCGTGGGCCGTGGAGGCTGACCCGGAGAAAAAGTCCAGAACAATGCCGTTTTTGTCGTTTTCCAAACCTGCTAAAGTAAAGAGATGCTGTAAAAATTTAATCGGTTTTTTGCCGTTGCGGAACGGCACATCCCCCTCATAGCCGACGTTATTAAAAGTGTCCACCATATCAATAAAATTGGCATACGGCACTTCAATGAAATCTGCTTTATCCAGCGGGACGCCCTGAAAATAAACACCGTTCGTGATTTTTTCGGATAGTGGGCGCATAAAATACCGGTAAGGATAGCGGTCATTGCCCATATCCGGAACTTTGTACAGCCAGCCATAATGATCCGGTATGCCGTCTAAATACTTCATATAAAACCGCCCGCTGCTGTTTCCTTCTTTTAACGAGCCGCGGATGCTGATTCTTTTTAAGTTTTTTTTCGATGCGGGCAGTTTCTCTAATCGATATTGGGCAGGCGTAAAGACCTCCACTTTTTTATTACCCATCTCGATCACTTCAGCCGGAGGTTCCAGCTCTGTAATGGAATAAACATATTCTTCAATAGAAGAATTGTCTTTTTTCTTTTTGAATTGTTTATAACTGCTACTTTTCCTGTAGATTAAACAATACTCAACCACTTCATGGAAGTCTTTATCGCCTTTTAGGATCCGGTCTTCATGCCGTTGTTTAATGGAAAGGGCCGTTAAAAAATTGTCTTCGCCGAACACTTCATTCAGCAGTGATTTGAGGTTTGCAAATTCATTTTCGTCAATGCTTACAAAAATTGCCCCGTTTTCCGCCAATAAATTTCTCGCCAGTTTTAACCGTGGATACATCATATTTAACCAGTCTGTATGATATCTGCCATTTGATTCAGTATTGGACTTTGTAACTTGCTCAGTCACTTCTTTATAATTTTTAATACTATCCCTAAAATCATCTTTATACACAAAGTCATTTCCCGTATTATAGGGTGGATCAATATAGATCATTTTCACTTTCCCAAAATATGACTTCTGTAAAAGCTTTAATACCTCTAAGTTATCCCCCTCAATATAAAGATTTTTTGTCGTATCCCAGTTTTTGCTAGATGCTTTATCAGGACGTAGTGTGCCTGTCGAAGGAGTTTGGGCGAGTTTTAATGCCTGTGCTTTTCCGTGCCAAGTAAACTCGTATTTTTCTTTCGCCGTTTCAATTTCTTCTCCAAGAATAAGTTTTAATTTATCAAAATCAATCTTTCCTTCTGTTACGACTTCGGGAAAAAGCTGTTTTAATTTCTTGATGTTTTCTTGCGTGATATCCAGAGACTTTCCATCAAGTTTCTCCATTTTTTCTTTCACCTACTTTGTTAATTCTCTTTTTAATTTCGTTAATTGCTGTTTCAGTTTCTGAATGTGAATATTTAATTTTACTTTTTTGTTAAATTGCGTTTCTTTTTTTATTTTGCTTTTCAGCGTATGGATTTTTTCATCCAGTTTTTCGATTTCTTGAGAGCCCTTGCCAAAATGCTATATCCCCTGAAACTGTAAGCAGTCAGACAATTAAAGGTCGTTGATTTATTCCACTAAAGAAAAAAGACGTTTGTAGGAACATTATGACAAATGTAAAAAGAAATTGTGAGTTTTTGATTTTAATAGGATAAATTTGCTTATTATAAGTGCCAGAATTTTATCACTTTTTGAGGCTTTGGGCGAGTTTCAATAGATTAAGCTACTCATTCCTGTGGTAAATATTGTAAAACGGAAAAGGATAATTTTTTTTGAAAAAAAAAGAGCCATGAAAGCCACTCCTTTGTTAAGATATAAGTACGCCCAAATATCCAGGGAGTGATTTCATGACTATTTCTATTCTAACACAAACCAGAGACTTTTCAATACAACAAAATTTGATTCCCCACAATTGGCAAGACTATGCCGATATACCATTTGTCATTCCAGCCATGTTGTTTTTTGCAAGCAAAAAGTGCAGAGAATTGCAAGAAAAAATACATAGGAGCTTTTTGCGATGTTAACAATTTTTCTTTCAATGCAAATAGAACACCACCAGAAATATAATATTGTCAGATAAATATATGCCCATT
>NZ_ALAS01000145.1 GCF_000290615.1 Heyndrickxia coagulans DSM 1 = ATCC 7050 | reverse complement strand
CGGCGGAAAACAGCGAATGTTTTCTTTACGGGCTCACTCAGCTGTTTCGCCAAGCCGGAGGCGTCCCGAGAAAACTGCGCATCGACAATTGGCGAACAGTGCCAGGTACTGTTCGCCATGAAACAATATTCAATGCTCTTACAGGATATACAGAGAAAAGGAATGAAGTTCATTTATTTCATTCATTAAATAAACTGCTTAAATCAACAAAATGTATTTATATGAATTTCCTATACCTAAAAAAGACGTACCCTTCTAACGGTGCTAGGCACACATTAGATATATTTGCAATTCATAATAATAAAATATTATATTTGTCACCATTACTCGATGATTGGGAAATTGTAGACAATTTTCAGTACGATGACTCTCTGTTGATAGTTACATGCACCTATGAAAGGATGCAGTGGAAATATCGAAACCATATATTTTATAGGGACATATTATTAGAGTTGGGTCACTTAAAGGAAATTCTTGAATTTTTGGGCATCAGGGAAACAAAACGAGATAAAAAGCGAGAGATAGTGGATGAGTTTAATAGACGCCTTAATTTCAGGGATTTCTACACAGAGGTGAATGGCATATATGAAATCGATAGATAGTGACATTTAGAAAATAAAATTCCAATCAAAAAACAGGCCTTCTCCTATTACAAATGTCACCACTGGTTACATTTTACTCTAGGGTAGGCGAGGGCCTACCTGTTTTTCAAAATTACGGTTGTGGGAAGAAACGGTGATGGCATAGAGCAGTTGTGTGTACAGCTGTTCCACTGGCTCAACTAAGACCTGTTTTCAAGAGCGAATCATCCGAATATCTAGATCATCTGTATGATTATATAGAGTTATGTAGATTTTCGGAACCAGCGTATATGGAAGAATATTTTGCTGTTGACAGCTTCCCCGGGATGGTGATATATTTACCTCGAAAAGGTTAAGAAGCTCGGGAACTTAACCAAAAAGGGATATAATAAGACCGTCAGTCGGAGGCGGTGTCTTTCAGTGTTGTGAGGTGCTTAGCAATCGGAGCTAAGTACAAGAGAATCAGAAAAGGCGTCAGCATCGAAGCTGGCGCCTTTAGTATGTCAAAGGGGGAAACCAAATGTGAAGAGAGTGATGGTATTTATCGATGGCAATAATTTTGAAGCTGCTCTTACTGCCTTGTACGGATCCCAGCAGAGGGTGGACTATTTAAAGTTGGCAGAATACGTGGCTGCCCGGAGAGATGGGATGCTTCAGCGCATTTATTATTACACGGCAGTCGGAAATTTGGATAAAGCAAAAACAGCAGCAACGAAATCATTTATTGAACATTTAAATAAAAAGATTCCAAAATGTATAGCGAAACTGGGCTATTTAAGTGTTGTCGGAACGGACGCGTCGGGCAATCCCATTTTTACAGAAAAAGGAACAGATGTAAATATAGCGGTAGATCTGGTCTCACTTGCTTTTCATAACGGTTATGATGAGGCAATATTATTCAGTGCCGATACGGATTACGAAGCAGCCATTAAAATGGCCAGAAGTTTGGGGAAAAATGTTGTTGCCGGCGTAGTCGACCAACAAAAAGCAGGTTATATGAAGGATCTTTGTGATGAGTATATCACTTTAAAAAAAGAAGACTTTAATCAGTGCATGCGTTAATGAAAAAGAAAGCTGCCTGGAGTCCGAGCCTCAAGGCAGCCAATGATGCGCTTGGCTGTATAGTTCGAATCTGTACAGCCTTCTAATCATGAGTATGAACGGACAACACGGGTTCATACCCATTTTCTTTCGACATTTTTATTCCCGGTTGAAAGAATGAAAAAACTGTCTGCCATGCAATCAGTGTGGGAATAGCTTTTATGATTTAGACAAAAATACGCGCGGCTTCCGCCATAAGATGAATGGCTTCCTTAGGGCGCAGCTTTAAATATCCATAATGACTGAATCTTTTTAAAAAGAAATATAAAATTCCCTGCTTGTCTGTTTAAGCATGCGCCGAAGCGGGGAAAGGTATTTTGCCAAATGTCCAGAAACGCCAAAGTGCATTCGACTTCATGGAAAGTTTATATATATTATAAATTAGAAATTTTTCCATCGTGGAAGTTTCAAAAAATATCATGCAAAGAAAACGGTATAAAAAAATTTTGCTTATACACCCTAAAAGATATAATACCCGCCCGAGAAAAAATACGGCTGGAGCGGGAAGAAACACGCTGGCACTTAAATAAAGCCTCATTTAGAATGATCTATTTTGAAAATTTGCGCTGATCCTGGTGCGGGTGAGAGGCAGCAGGAATGTCTGTATTCTCTATCCTGTAAGAAACGAGAGGTGGGTAAGATGGACTTAAGTCCGAAAGAAATTGCGGACGTAGCGATTGAAAAAGGAATAGCGAAAGCGAACAGCTCGTTTTTGTCAATGGTGGTGCTTGGCTTTTTGGGCGGGGCTTTTATTGCTATCGGTTATTTGGCGTATATCCGGGTGCCGGCATGATGCCGGGGAGCTGGGGCAGTTTTGACACATTTATGGGTGCCGCAGTGTTCCCGACCGGCCTGATCTTGATTTTGGTTGGCGGCGGCGAGCTTGTCACCGGCAATATGATGGCCGTCAGCATGGCCTGCTTTGACAAAAAGATTAACATCCTGCAGCTTATTTGGAACTGGTTGTGGATCACCATTTTTAACCTGATTGGTGCGCTATTTGTTGCCTACTTTTTCGGGCATTTTATCGGCTTGACAGAAGGGGATTTTTTGGCGAAAACCGTCCACACGGCAGAAATGAAGACGAGCGCGCCTTTTTGGCAGGCATTTGTCTCCGGGATCGGTTGTAACTGGCTTGTCAGCATGGCGGTCTGGCTTTGCTACGGCGCCAAAACGTTTGCAGGCAAAATCCTCGGCATCTGGTTTCCGATCATGGCTTTTGTGCTGATCGGGTTCCAGCACGTCGTTGCCAATATGTTCATTATTCCGGCCGCTATTTTTGCGGGGCATCTTTCATGGATGTTATTTTTGAAAAATATCATCGCGGTTTTCCTCGGAAATGCGGCAGGCGCAGTTGTGTTTGTCAGCATGCTCTACTTTATCGCATATAAAAAAGAAGGAGTTCAAAAGACAGACACTGCACTTTGAGACGGAGGGCTTCTCATAAAATGGGAAGCCCTTCATTAAAAATAGGGCCGCTTTGGGTCATTAAAACGTAAAATGCAAAGATTTGATAGAAAAAGCAGCAAAAGCTTGTGCTCCGCCTGTTTCTGCTTTATGGCAAACTAGATGCAGGACTTGGTGAATGAACCGGATAAAGACCATTTACCGAGCCCCGCGTATCAAAATGGATATCTACAGAGCTTCCCGGGCTAACGCCCATTTGCTGTCGCTCCCCATTTTTCTTAAATTTTGCATCATTCTATAAACTTCCGTACGAAAAACAACCTGTTCCTGAAAATTTTTAATGGAAAGAAAATCCAAATCTCTTTTTACAAACCTTCATCAAGATAAACCGCCGAAGCAAGCCCAAGAAACGGGTTATAAAAGCGGCTGTCATTGTGAAAGGTGATCAGCAGTGAAACAACCAGGATAACCAAAAAGGCGGCCATTGTTGCATAGTCTTTTAACTGAAAAGGGCGCGCACTGTACCAGGTGCGTTTTTTATTTTTTCCAAAGCCGCGCAGTTCCATGGCATTGCTGATGGTTTCAATTTTTTCGAGGCTCGACAAGATGAGCGGAATCAGGATGGAGGCGGCATTTTTTATCCGTTTCGGCAGTTTTTCTTTGCGTGACATATCTAAGCCCCTTGCCTGCTGGGAAAGGGCGATATTATGAAAGTCCCGCTGAATATCGGGAATATAGCGGAGCGCCAGGGCAACCGCAAATGAAATCCGGTAGCTGATCCCGATTTTATTGAGCGATGCGGCAAACTCGCTTGGATTTGTTGTTACGATAAACAGAAGTGCGGCTGGAATGACCGTGAAATATTTGAGTGTGACGTTAAACTGGTAAAAAAGCTGTTCCCACGTGATATTGTACCGACCGGCAATCGAGAACAGCACATGGCTTGTCCCGTAAATTCTCACGCCCTGTTGCGGCGAAAAGATATAAATCGCAATGTTGTTCAAAAGCAGAAAAGCAAGGATAAAAAGCAAAATAAATAATATTTCCCGGATCTTGATGCGTGAAATTTTAAAAATAACAAGGCTCAAAAGAAAAAGAAAAAGGAGCACACGCGTATCGTAAGTAAGCATAGCCGCAAAAGACCACGTCAAAAAGCAGATCAGCTTTGTCGCGCCGGCCAGTTCATGGACGGGGGATTTCCGCTCAATATAAGACAGCATTTCGGTTGCCATTTGGCTATAGCCCCCTTTCGTACGTGATAAAGCGTTCCGTGAAACGCTCCGGGTTCAGATGCAGCCGGCTTGCAAGCGTATAGAGGGATGTCTCTTTTAAGTTGGCGCGCCGGATCATATCAGAATGGCCTAAAATTCCGGCAGCCGGACCGTCGGCAATTTTTTCTCCGTCTGCAAGCACAATGGCGCGCGGCGTATACTCCAGCATGAGGTGCATGTCATGGGTGATGAAGAGAATCGTGATACCTTTTTTATTCAATTCCGCCAAAAACTCCATGATTTCATGGTAATGCATATAATCCTGGCCGGCAGTCGGCTCATCGAGAATCAGAATGTCCGGCTCCAGCACGAGAATAGAAGCAATCGTTACCCGTTTTTTCTGGCCGAAACTAAGCGCGGATACCGGCCAATTCCGGAAAGAGTAAAGTCCGCAAAGCCGCATGGCATTTTCTGTACGGCTTTTGATCTCTTCCGGTGCAATCCCACGGTTGGCCAGGCCGAGCGCAATTTCATCGAAAATCATATGTTTTGAGATCATCTGGTTTGGATTTTGCATGACCATGCCAATCCGAAGCGACCGTTCTTTAATGGTGTCGTTTGTAATGTCTTTCTCTTTGTAAAAAATTTTTCCGGAAGAAGGTTGTTCAAAGCCGCAGATCAGACGTGACAACGTTGATTTTCCTGCGCCATTTTTTCCAACAATGCTTACCATTTCCCCTTTTTGGATGGTAAAAGAAAGGTTTTTGAGCACAGGCTGCCCGGGTTTATACGAAAAAGACAACTGACGGATTTCAAGCACCGGTTCTGTTTCAATGCGGGCAACCGGCTTTTTAGCAGCATGTTTATACCAGTTTAAAAGGGCATCTCTGCACCGGCCGAGTTGAAAAGTATCCAGGTGTGCCGGCTGCATCTCCGGTGTGATGCGGCAGCCGGCATATTTTGCAGCTTTGACATAAAGCGGCTCCCGGACATGGCACGTTTCCAGCACGGAAGAAGAAAGCAGTTCATCCGGCGTGCAGTCGCTGATGATTTTGCCGTCATCTATGACAATGACCCGGTCTATTTTTTCAGCCAGCACATCCTCAAGCCGGTGTTCAATGATCAAGACGGTCACATTTGTTTTTTTCCGGATGTCCGAAATAAGCTCCATGGCTTGCTTTCCGGTTGCCGGGTCGAGATTTGCAAGCGGTTCGTCAAACAAAAGAATCCCTGTATTGTTCACCATTACACCGGCAAGAGACACTTTTTGCTTTTGGCCGCCTGATAATTCATGGACACGTGCGGCAAGTTTGTTTCTAATGCCGACTGTCCGTGCTGCTTCATCAACAGCATCATGCATGTCACGGAGCGGAAGGCCTTCATTTTCCAGAGCAAAAGCGATATCCTCGCCGACGGTTAAGCCGATGAACTGCCCGTCCGGATCCTGCAGCACCGTCCCGACTGATTTGGATATGGAGAAAATATCCATATCTTTTGTTTCTTTTCCGTTTATCTTTAAACTACCAGACACCTCACCTTTGTAGGAAAAAGGAATGAGGCCGTTGATGCAATGACCGAGTGTGCTTTTCCCCGACCCGGACTGTCCGAGAATCAGCACACTTTCCCCTTCATAAATTGTCAAATTGATATCATGCAGGGTAGGGGTGGCCTGGCTTCTGTATTGAAACGTATAATTCCGGAATTCAATGACAGGCTTTTTCATCTTTTCCTCCCGTTGTTCTCTTATTCTTTTCGGAGACTGCCGCTTTTGCTTCTCGTTTTCGCGTAAGCACCAATCAGCAATGTTCCGATGATGCCGACAGTCACCATGTTGGACACGCCCGCGACAATGCCTTGCAAAAATACTTTGTTGGCAGGTTCCGCGTAGATGAGGATGTCGAGCAAAGGGGCAACAAGAAACCATCCGATTGCCTGGGCAATGACCTGTACGATATTAAACAGAAAAATCTTTTTGCCGTTTAGAATGCCGGAATCGATGTCTATTTTTTTCGAAACAAGGCCGAATAAGAAGCCGACAAGGGTGGAAACGATCACCCAGCTCCACCAGATAGATCCGTAGGAAATGGCATCCTTCAACGCGTGCCCGATCAGGCCGATCAGGGCGCCTGCAACCGGGCCGTATACAATCGACATAAGGGCAAGAAAAGCATAAGACGTTTCAATGGTTGTATTCGGGATGCCGGTCGGGATGGAAACAAACCTGCCCAAAATAATGAAAATGGCAGCGCCAATCCCAATTGCAACAATTGTGACGATCGATCTTCTGTTTGATTGCATGTCGTGATTCCCCCTATTTTTGATAGACAATTTTCGGCGCTTTCCGGATGGTAATGTTCCATTTGATGCCGGTATCGATATGGTAGGCTTTTGCGAAAGAGCCCTGGTTGATGGCGATGCCGAGTTTGTACAGGGAATTGATGTATAAAAGCGGTTCGCCAATATGGCTGTCGGCAAAAGAATGGCCGAATGTCATAATGTTTTTGTAGTGCTGGCGGGATTCGTTAAAAATCGTGACTTCGAACGAATCGCCGTAGTTGACGTCCAATTGTCTGAACAAGGAAGAATCGATATTGGTCCATAAATTGCCGAAGCGGACATCCAGCGTGTCGATCGTGCCTGTAATCACGCCATCCTGAAGCTCCGGTGCTTTTCTCGGCAGTTCAATAATGGAGCCAGCCGGGATTTCCGGCCCGATTTCTTCAAAACGGATCACCCCGGCAGCCAGTTTCGCGCCGGTGTAGGCGTACACATCCCGGCCGTGAAACGTATACGATTCTTCTGAATGCGGGAGCCGGTTGGCGGTTTCATCAATTTCTCTGGCGGCCACAATGGTGTCTTTAATGTGGGTCAGGGTGCCGTTATCCGGTGTGATGATGTACTGGCCGTTTGCCGTTTTGGCGGCAATACTGCGCCGGTCGGATCCGACACCGGGGTCGACCACGCTCACAAACACGGTATCCGCAGGCCAGTAGGAAATGGTCTGGTACAGCCGGTAAGAAGCTTCCCAAATATGATATGGCGGAATTTCATGGGTCAGGTTAAAGATTCGGAGCGCCGGGTCAACCGAGATTGCCACCCCGTTCATCGCGGCTACGGCGCCGTCGCATAATCCGAAATCTGTTTGAAGTACCAATGGTTTTGTCATGTCAGTTCCTCCTTGAATTTTGAAAAATAAAAAACCACGCCCCTACACGATAAGGGCGTGGTTTGAATTCACGCGGTACCACCTTCATTCACTGTTTACTCACATAAACAGCCTTAGCCAGTACGGGAGCCTGCAATCTCCTTATACTGCGGCGCTTTAACGGGCGCTCTTCCCGCCGGAACCTACTTGCAGCTAAGCTTTCAGCACGGAACTCCAAGGCCATTTTTCCGATCCGTCCTTTTGCTTCTTTTCAGCAACCGAAGCTCTCTGTGAAAATTCGTGGACCGTACTTTTCCTTTTCCTCGTTTTTGGAATGAACTTTGAATTCATTATAGGATTAATCATTTGAAATTTCAAGAGAAGATTTTAAATTTCCTGCCTTTTTCATCAAATGCCGTCTTCCAACTCCGGGCCGTGCCGTTTCCGGTTTGTTGCAGATGAAAACGGCACGGTTTCGCTGCTCCGCGTAAAGCGGTTTTGCCATTTCTCATTCCCCTTTTTGAAACGAAGGCTGCCGGAATACCGGTAGCCGTTCTATTTAAATCGTTTTTAAGCATGCAAAGAATAATTTCTTCTTTTCTTGCCGATTTCCTTTTGAAAAGTGCCATTTGTAAAATTTTTTTGCCGAATCAGCATGATTTTTAATGGGAAAAGAGTTGCTGTTTGGAGGAAAAAGGGAAAAGGTTGCATGAGCGAATAGTAAAATGAAAAAAGGGTGGTCCGTGATGAATGAAGAAAAAATGCGTTTTCCATTAAGCCCGCAGGCTGTTATAACAGGAGAGCATTACCGGTTTACCGTGCTGACACCGAAGCTGATCCGCTTGGAATACGCGGAAAACGGCGTATTTGAAGACAGGGCGACACAAACCGTGCTGAACCGGCAGTTTCCGGTCCCGGCATTCCGGAAGCTGGAAAACGATGTTTCGCTTGAAATCATCACCGAAGCTTTCCATCTGCACTACCTTAAGAAAGGCCCGTTTTCGCCGAATGCGCTTTTTATCGATGTAAAAAGCAATTTTACAAATTACAAGAACCGCGGAAGGCGGCTTGCAGATTTGGCAAATGAGTTTTGAAAGGAAAGTGCAAGTATAGAAATCGCAATCCAGACAATCCGGAACAAAACCGAGGGGGTTATTGCCATTAAAAAGGAACTTGCAGCGGGGTAATCCCGATTTGGAAAACGGCACGCTTGCTGGTTGCGAGTCAACCGGCAAAATCCGCCTCAACCTGTCGAAAAAAGACAAAATGAGAAAGGAAATCAGACTGCCTGCTTCGAATATCTTTATAGAAGAAGAGAAATTGAGGGGGAACCAAATGGACCGGATTGAACAGCTTGAACAAAGAGTGGCCGTTTTGGAACAGGAGGTGGCAACATTAAAAACTGGCCTTGCAGCGAAACAAGGAAACCGACCGGCCAAAATGGAAGCCAGTCAAAGTACCGTGCCATCCGCCACCGGCACGCCGGATAAACGGGTTGAAAAAACAGCACCGCGCCCCCAAAATGCTGAAACACCGGTGCAAAATGCTGAAATACCGGTGCAGAAAACGCCGGTTCAGGCGAAACCGGAACCGGTTGATTGGGAATACCGCCTTGGGAGGGTGTGGCTGCCGAGAATCTTTATTTTCGTGCTGCTTCTGGGCCTTATTTTTGCATTTACCATTGTGGCCATTGCGGGCACGGAACTAATCCGGATTTTGCTCGGTTTTGGCGTGGCCGCTGTGCTGTACTTTTTTGGGGAAAGGCAGATTAAGAAACAAATGGAGGCACTTGGAACCGTGCTGCTGTCCGGCGCCGTTTCCGTTGCCATTTTGACGACGTTTGCGATGCATGTTTTGTACGGCTTCGTGCCGCCTTTCATTGCATTTATCCTGAACCTGATCTGGATCGGGCTTGGGCTGTTTCTTTCTGACCGGCACCGTTCGGAAGCCATTGCGATTTTAACTGCATGTGCCGGGTATCTTGTGCCGTTTTTGGTTGAAGGAAAGGAACATGCCGCCCATTTTGTTATTTGGTATGAAACGGCATTTTATGCGCTTTTGCTCTTGTTTGCCGTCCGGAAATCTTACAAAGCGCTGTTTTATACGGCAAGTGGGCTGTGGCATGCCGCCGTTTTTATCCTTTATATCAATCTTTTGATCAATCAAGTTGGTGCAGGGATCTCGTATTCTGTTGTGCTTGGGGCGATCATTCAGCATGCGTTGCTTTGCTGGGTCGCTTTTTACAAGAAGGGAATAGGAGAGGCAACGGTGCCGGTCTTATTCTCAAGCTTTGTGCTGACAACCGGATGGGCTTATAGTACGCTGGAGGAAGTGCCGGGCATATTGCTGCAAGCATCGCTTCAACATGCGCTGTTTAATCTATACTTATTGGCCGCTGCAGTCGCTTACGGCTGGTTTGCCTACTACGGCCGGGAAAAACAAAACCGGGAGCAGATCTCTGTCTCCATTTCCATTTGTACAGTAAGCGTTGTTTATTTCCTATACCAGATTTTGCCTTACCATGTGCTAAATCTTGCCGTGTATTTTATTGTAGCCACGGTCGCCATTTATCTTGGCTTTCATTTTAAAGCAGTCATTCAGCAGGTTATCGGGTTATTGCATTATATTTTTACAACTTTTCAATTATTTTCCACCGCATGGATCCGGGATGTGTTCAGTGCGGAGACTTTCGTGTGGCTTGTTGTGATCGGGACGATGCTGTTTTTCTATCGGATGCTGGCTGCAGCTTCGTTGAAACAGGAAGGTCTGAAAAACTTTATGATCGCCGTAAATGCCTTTTTTCATCTTGTTTTTCTTACCCAGCTGGCAGGTGCGGTTGCAGAAAGCTGGTCCGTCAGCCTGCGGATGATGCTCCAGTCTTTTGTCTGGATGGTATATGCTGCAGCTGGAGTGGCGCTCGGGGTTTGGAAAGACAATAAGAAGATCCGGCTCGCGGGGATGATCCTGCTTTTGATCACGCTTTGTAAACTGATTTTTGTCGATATGCATACCGTCAACCTTTTCATCCGGACGATTTTGTTTATTGCGCTCGGGACAGTCGGGTTGCTTGTGTCAAGGCTGTTCTATGTGAAAAAATAGTGTTTTATTGCCTTGCACCTATCACCTGAAAGAAGGCAGGTGATAGGTGCAGTTTTTTTAAAAAAATATGGCTGAAGAGGCAGGCAGTTTCATACGAAACCTGCGCAAAAACAGGGCTGTGCCGGGCATTTCCGGTACAGCCCTGTCCTATTTTCCAAGTATATCCGTTTAGACGATGCATATATTGTATTGAAAAACGGTGAAATGAAAGCGCAATCATCCTTAAAAAGGGGCATGACAAGTGAAAGTATAATTGGAAAATGGAAAATTAACACAAATTGCCAACTTTATGTACGGGCTGAAACTGGTACGGAAACAATCGCGTTTCCGTCGTCGGTTTATTGATATGTTACAGGAGCGCGCTATATTGGTCGATCAAGACCGCATTGAGCTATTAAAAGAGCACTCAAAAAAAGATGAAAACGGAGAACCCATCATCCACGACGATACCTACGACGTGAAAGATATGAAGGCATTTAACGAAGATTTGCAAGAATTGTATTCTGAAAAAATGGTTATTGAAGGTGGTGATAATCGTGAAATGTTAAGGACAATTAAGGCGGTGTTAAAAAAATTTGAGGATACCGAATATGAGGGACAGCAATCGGAAATCTATGATTATCTATGTGACCAGCTTGGAGTAGATGACGAGGAAGACGAAAATGATGAAAAAGGAGTGGATGAAAAATGAGCGCTAAAATCCAATTTACAAATATTAACCTTGCAAAGGACAATGACGGAAATATTACCGGTGCAACGGTTCCAGTAACGGTGACATCTCAAATTGATTCGGCGTATTTTTCGACATCTGGCACGTATACCCTGACACGTGATGAGTTGACCAGTACCGGATTCGATATGGAAAAATTTGAAAAACTATTGTCACAGAAAACGGCGGAAAATCTATCCGCCATGGTGAACGACATGACGGCAGATAATACAGCAGAACAAGAGACAAATTAAAAACACATTTCTGCCCATCTTATGATAAATTAATAGTATGAAAAGAATATTTTTTATTTCCATAGTCTGCATTTTTGTTTTTAACCTGATGGGCTGCTCTTCCGCGGTTGCGAAAAAAGAAAAAAAGGAAACACTTATTATTGCTCACAGAGGAGCAGATGACCGGGCACCTGAAGAAACAATGCCCGCATTTAGGCTTGCCGTCAATGAAAAAGCTGATTATATTGAGTTGGATTTAAGGGAAACAAAAGACAACAAACTCATACTGATGCATGATCCAACTTTGGACAGAACTACAAATGGGAAAGGGGATGTAACACGTTACAGTTTGAAGCAAATCAAAAAGTTGGATGCGGGAAGCTGGTTCGGTAAAAAATACAAGGGCCAACGTATTCTTACCCTTGAAGAACTCATCAATCAGTATGGATCGAAAACAAATTATTTTATTGAAACCAGACGAGTCGGCAATGAATTAAAAATGGAGGAGCCATTGATCAGGCTTCTGAATAAAAAAGGCCTAATTAAGAAAAAGAAGGTAATGATTGAATCTTTTTCGGCAAGAAGCCTTGAGAAAATCCATAAATTGGATAGATCAGTTCCTCTCGTGCAACTAACGCTTTTTAAAAACAAAAAAGACTTCACTGATCAGAAAATAAGAGAATGGAGGAAGTACGCTGTTGGCATTGGCTTAGATGCAAAACTGGCTGACAAAAAATTAATCCAAAAAATGCACCAAAACCATTTGAAAGTATATGTATTCTTCTTTGATTCTAAAAAAGAAAAAGCAGAACAAAAAAGAGTCATAGAAGATGGAGCTGATGGCGTTTTTACAAATCATCTTACTTATACAAAGGCATTACTGAAATAAGCATCCGGGTGGGTGCTTTTTTTATTGCATGAAAGAAGGGCTTAAACGGTCGGGAAAATTTTAAAAACGCAGCTGAGGAAACAAGCTGCCGAT
Organism: Heyndrickxia coagulans DSM 1 = ATCC 7050; assembly: GCF_000290615.1. GTDB lineage: Bacteria > Bacillota > Bacilli > Bacillales > Bacillaceae_C > Weizmannia > Weizmannia coagulans. The sequence goes on along the minus strand of NZ_ALAS01000145.1, from coordinate 3,289 downwards.
TTGCAACCGTAATGGCGGTTGTTTTTTTGTGCAAGCGCTGTGTCCGGCATAGAAAAAGGCTTTTACAGGAAAAATAGCGGCGAAGCGGGCGCCGCTACCTGTTATTGGAGTTGTGCCGGGACAGAAGATGTGTGATAGAAAATATTTTCCCTTGTTAACTGAAAGTGCTGCAAAAATGCCTCAAAATAAGCTTCAAACGGTTCCCCATTACGCACAAGCCTGTCGAGGTGCTTGGCGATGCCGACAATTTCGGAAATCACAAGTTGCGGGTTCTGTTCTAGATTTTTCCGGAAATAAAAAATTTCTTCGTAGATCATTTCGTCCGGCGCCACACCCCGCTTTACAGCAGACCGCGTTTTTTCTTCGCGCTCGTAAATTTTGTTGATATACCGCTTCAGCAATTCTTCATATGTTTTTCTGTCCACCACCCCTTTATGGTGGGAAGTGATGAAAATTTGCGCATCTGTTTCCAACGTGGTTTTTGCGGATGCGATAAAGGCGTCAATGTCAGAGTCGGCGTTGTTGTACCACGGTCCGAAAGAGGCCAGGTCAAAATCGCCGGCAAACAGGACACCGTGTTCCGGAAAATACGGGCAGCAGTATCCTTCCGTATGGCCGGGCGCATGGATCATCAACATTTTCGTCCCATATACATTGAGCTCTTCCCCGTACGGATACCATTTTTCCGTAAGGTTCAGCACCGGCTGCCAGTGCGGGCGATTCCAGTTTTCAGGCGGTTTCTCAAACAGCTGCTTCATCCACTTTTTGCGGCTCTCCGGGTCGGCCGGGCTCAGCATACCGCTCGCTTTTGCCAGCTCTTCAACATCATTCAGTTTTTTTACATCATATGGATTGATTTGAATTTCGGCGTCTTTAAACAGGTACGCGCCCCAAATATGGTCCAGATGGTAATGGGTCAAATAAACAGACCGAATGGCGTATTCCTTTTTTATTTCATTTAAAATTTGAAAGCCGCTGCCGCAGTCAACCAGCGCCGCCCCCTGCCCGCCCTCGACGAGAAGCGAGGTACTGAACGGGACGCGGCTGCCGTTTTCCCCCGGAATGACGGTAAGCGGCCCGAATTTCGTATATGCCATGGGTAAGGCCCCCTTTAAAATGAATGATCATTCATTTTTCTTTATTATAATGAATTTGAACCATTTTGTCTATTGCAAAAATACCTTTAACAATCTTCCCATATACGCTCTCATTGCCTTTTCCAAATCATAACCCCCATCATGCAAGCACCAATCATACGTGACGCCCCGTGCTGCAATGAAGAGGTACTCCGTGATTTTTTCTGCAGGCATATCACGAGCCATCTGATGATTAGCCAAAAACGTACAAGAAGAGCGTCGGGAAATACCCGGTATAGTGCCGAGAAAAACGTGAGATATACGGAACAAAATCATCCTTGAGTTTGCGGGCATTCATTGGTATAGTAAAAATAGCACATTAAATTTTGACAACTTTCAATATTAAAGGGGAGTAGAAATGATCGAGTTTAAGAGCGTTTCTAAAGTTTATCCGAATGGGACACGAGGGTTAAACAATGTGAACCTGACGATACATAAGGGTGAGTTTGTCGTAATTGTCGGTCTTTCCGGCGCGGGAAAGTCTACATTACTGCGCTCAATTAACCGACTGCATGAAATCACGGAAGGTGAAATTCTGATTGATGGCAAGTCGATTACCGCTGCCAAGGGAAAGGAACTTCGTTATATCCGCCGTAATATCGGGATGATTTTCCAAAACTTTAACTTAGTGAAACGTTCTACGGTACTGCGTAATGTGTTATCCGGCCGTGTTGCCTACCATTCAACCCTCCGAACAATCTTGGGTCTGTTCCCGAAAAAAGATATGGATCTTGCCATGGATGCGTTGGAACGTGTAAATATAAAAGAAAAAGCGTATTCGCGTGCAGATGAATTATCTGGTGGGCAGCAGCAGCGCGTTTCGATTGCGCGGGCGCTCGCACAGGGGGCAAAAATCATTCTAGCAGATGAACCGGTAGCGTCGCTCGATCCGCTCACCACAAAGCAGGTAATGAATGACCTCAAACGGATTAACCAGGAGCTGGGGATTACAACGGTCGTAAATCTTCACTTCGTTGATTTGGCGAAGGCCTACGCGACAAGAATTATTGGCATCCGTGCCGGGAACATCGTGTTTGACGGCCCCGTATCTGAAGCGACAGATGATGTTTTCGCTGATATTTACGGCCGTAATCTGAAGGATGATGAGCTATTAGGGGGTGCGTTGTAATGGATGTAATCAGGCGGAAAAGAGTGGCAAGGATAAAGACAAGCCTGACCATCCTTTTCCTGATACTTATCATTTGGGGGAGCGCGCATACTACACAAGTCTCTTTGGCAGCATTGTGGGCAGGCCGCAGAAACATGGGGTCGTTATTGAATGAAATGTTCCCCCCTGACTGGCATTACTTCAGTTCCGTCACCAAGCCGATGCTTGCTACGATCCGCATGGCGATTTTGGGGACAACCTTTGGCGGCATCGCAGCGATTCCTGTTGCCCTGCTTGCATCAAGCAATGTTGTGAAAATACCGGTCATCTACCAAATTGCCCGCGTCATGATGAACTTGATCCGGACGCTGCCTGAGCTGCTGCTTGCCGCATTGTTCGTACCGGTTTTCGGGATCGGTGAAATACCAGGAATATTTGCGTTGGCGGTTTTTTCATTCGGGGTCATCGCCAAGCTTTTCTATGAATCGATTGAAGCGATTGACAGTGGGCCGCTTGAATCCATGACAGCGGTGGGCGCCAATAAAATCCAGTGGATCTTTTTCGGAGTAGTGCCGCAAGTGACGGCAAGCTATATGTCGTATTTCCTTTATAGTTTTGAAATTAATGTTCGTGCGGCAGCTGTTCTGGGGTATGTCGGCGCTGGCGGAATCGGACTGTATTTAAATAATGCCCTCGGTTTTTTCCAATATAACCAAGTGCTCACGATCATTTTATACACGTTTGTTGTCGTTCTGATCATTGATGGCTTAAGTAATCGGATAAGGGAGAAATTAATATGAGGGGTCAATCGGATTTGGTAAAAAAACCGCTGCTGAAGAGGATCAAAACATGGGCGGTTGTGCTGATTGTCGTTCTGATCTATGCATGGGCATTCGGCAGTGCACCCCATCTTGAATTAAAAGATACGGCGGCACAGGCATTAAAAGCGATCATTCTGTCCGCAGCCACCTTCAATGTCGGTTGTATGGCCAGTGGCAGTGACGGGGCAACTGTCTATCGGCCACCCACAATGCCACTGGCATTT
>NZ_ALAS01000144.1 GCF_000290615.1 Heyndrickxia coagulans DSM 1 = ATCC 7050 | reverse complement strand
GCGCCGAAGCCATGGTAAAGGTGAAACAGGGCATGCTTAACGGGACATTGCAGGAAACCTATCTGAAACACCGTTCAAGAAGCGCGAGAAAGCAACGGAGCTTGCAACAATCCATCAGGATGTCTCAACGATTCAAGCAGCCTGTACGCCCGTCAATCGGCGTAAAGCACGGATCAGTTTCCCTGCATTCAAGCCGTTCATCGGCAATGGGGCATTTAAGCAAAATATTAGAGCTTTCGTTTTAAGCCTGGTATGTGGGGGACTGATCGTTGATGCGCGCGAAATTTACGAGACTCCTGCGGGAAAAGCGGGCCAGGAGAGACCCCGCAGCGAGGTACGAGCGAGGAGGCTCGCCGGCCGCCCG
>NZ_ALAS01000143.1 GCF_000290615.1 Heyndrickxia coagulans DSM 1 = ATCC 7050 | reverse complement strand
CAAGTAAAGCACGGTAGCCGAAAGTGTACAAAAAGAGTGTCTTGGAATACCCGATATTTAAACCTTGTCGAGAAAAACTTGACACATACCCGAGCGGAAGAGACAAATAGCGCTAAGAGAACAAATGCGCAGGCAGGAGAAAATGGAAGCCTTGCAACAGGCACAACTTGAAGTAGAGGCCTTTCAAAATCGGCTTGAGATACTTTTGTCCGTTCACAAAGAATGCAGTGAACCCATTAATTGGAAAATACTCTCGCAACAAGCCCCGCCGTTTGAAAAAGGGCAACCTGGACCAAATGAACAAGCAGCCAGGAAGAAACTAGAGGCGTATGAGCCAGGCTTCTTTGAAAAACTGTTTCACCGCGATAGCGACCGGAAAAAACAGCTGCAGAAAGAAGTGGAAAAAGGAAAAGCGCTTGACGTTGATTTATATGATGAATGGGAAGCGACGAAGGAGGTTGCTGAAAGGGTTCTCGCCGGTGATCCCAAAGCCTATAAAATGGCTATTGAAACGATGGCGCCTTTTGATGACATTGTCGATCTGGGCAGCGGTTTTGATTTTCATTTTGTGGATCAGGACGTCGTTGAAGTGACGTTTCACGTTGAACCCCAAGAGGTTATTCCGAAAACGGTCAAATTATTAACAAAAACAGGTCGGCTTTCACAGCGGAAAATGGGGAAAACGATGTTTTATGCGTATTATCAAGATTATGTATGCAGTTGTGTTATCCGGGTGGCACGAGATTTATTCGCTCTACTTCCTATTCGGACCGTCGTCATTCATGCCTGTTTAGTGCAAAATGAAAGTACAGAGTTCTGCAACAAAAAAGTGCAGAGCTTCATGGCATAAAAAAAGGCTTGCCAGCTCCTAAAATT
>NZ_ALAS01000142.1 GCF_000290615.1 Heyndrickxia coagulans DSM 1 = ATCC 7050 | reverse complement strand
CAAAATTGAAATGTAGTACTTGCCTGTCTTTGTTTTAGAAATAGTGCAAGATTTGATTTTATAATCAGCAGGTATCTCTCTATGCTGTTTTATTTTTATTGGCTTTTTGATTTTTGGCAGTTTGATATGACCATTTTCTAGCTTAATATTTCCGTTGACCCTATTAGTTGTATAGGATTGTTTTGCTTTACGATTTTTGAACTTTGGAAAATCCGCATTTCCTTCAAAGAAATTCTTATAAGCAGTCTGTA
>NZ_ALAS01000141.1 GCF_000290615.1 Heyndrickxia coagulans DSM 1 = ATCC 7050 | reverse complement strand
AAGTAAAGCACGGTAGCCGAAAGTGTACAAAAAGAGTGTCTTGGAATACCCGATATTTAAACCTTGTCGAGAAAAACTTGACACATACCTGAAATAGATAGACCTTTGTTATTTCTTAAATGTTTGATACAATTAATATCAGACATTGCTAGCATCCTTTCTTACCTCCACTACCAATTGCTCGACACAATTACTGTAGTGGGACTTGGGGTGACTGGCAAGTCTTTTTTTGTTTATGCACAAAAATTTAGTGCAGGACTCTGCATTTTTCCTTTGCAAAGCTCTGCACTTTTATTTTGCCATACACACCCGAAGCCGTTTACTTTGATAATGGCAAACAATACAGGACGAAATGGATGGGGAGAACCTGTTCAAAACTTGGAACCCGGCTGGTTTACGCGAAGCCATTTTCGCCAGAAAGCAAAGGTAAGGTTGAAAAATTCAACCGGCTCATTGATTCTTTTCTGGGGGAAGTCTCACTAGAAAAGCCGAAGACATTAGAACGGTTAAATGAACTGTTTCAAGTCTGGCTGACAGAGTGTTATCAGGAGAAGCCGCATTCTGCGCTTGGGGAAAAAATAAGCCCAAGATCGGCATTTAGAAGTGACAGAAAAGCACTTCGTTTCATTGAGCCAGATACATTGGCGGATGCATTCCTGCATTGCGAAACACGCAAGGTGGATAAATCCGGCTGTATCAGTTTCATGGATCAAAAATACGAAGTAGGCCTGGCATTTATTGGGCAGAAAGTCGAAGTTATCTATGATCCTGCGGATCTGGAGGAACTCACCATTGAGTTTGAAGGCTATTCGCCATGGAAAGCTCATAAACTTGAAATTGGTGAAAGATCAGGGAAAAGGCCACCCCTTCCTGATCATCTTCAGCCACAGAAAGCCGATTCATCAAGATTATTAAAAGCTGCGGAACAAAAGTATCAGGAACGACAGATGGAACAAACACCAGCCGTCTCCTTCCGGGCTGTATAGAAGGAGGACGGTGAGAATGTTTGAAGCCTTCTACGGTATGACTCATACGCCTTTTTCACGGGATATTCCGACTGAAAAGCTTTATGACGCATATTCCGCACGTAAATTTTTCCATTTTAAGATTTTTTTAAAGGAATTTTCTCCTTCTTTGTAGAATTGAATGATTATCTAAACTA
>NZ_ALAS01000140.1 GCF_000290615.1 Heyndrickxia coagulans DSM 1 = ATCC 7050 | reverse complement strand
TGCTTTTGAAGCTCTGGACACCTCGTATCATACCAGGGGGGCTCTTTTTTGTGCAAACCTCAAATTTCCTTCATTACAGGAATGCTCCTCATTGGACTTTTTTACAGCCTATGCCGCGTGAGTTGATTGTGTGAACGCCTAATCAATTAAAAATCTATTTTGCCGGGTTGGGGGAGAAAAGATAAAACGAGAACGGTGCCGGAGACCAGCCGGATCGGGATGTTGCGTTTGAACCTGTTCCTGGCTGGGGCCGGGAAAGCACATTTCTGTCCGCGATCGGGGGCAATATTCAAAAAGGCTGCACCCTTTAAACAGCTAAAGGGGCAGCCTTTTTTATGAGCAGGATACCATCGCTTGCCGCGTGTCCATGGCCAGTTGAAACGCCGGTCCTTCGCAAATTTTAAAGCGGAATGGCCGTGCCATTCATCCTTTATTTTTTCGCCCGTTTTGCCGCACGCGCGTCAGCCCAGGTGATGCAGTTGGTTAGCGGTTTGCCGCCTTTGTCCACTGCAATCAGGCTGTGCATTGCGGAACTGAACGAAACGAGTTTTATTTCGGAAGGATCAACGCCGCTTTTGGCGATCGCTGTTTTCATCGAGTCAATGACAGCGCGGAAAATATCATCCGGATGCTGCTCGGAGACCTGGGGGGACGGGCTGTAAAGCGGATAGCCTGCATAGTGCATGCTGATGACTTTTCCTTTTTCGCCGAATAAAACAGATTTTGTTGATGTTGTACCGATATCTACGCCTAAATAATAGGTCATCGAAAGTCAATCTCCTATATGAACCTGCTGCTTCAAAATAGTTTTTACAGTTCAGTGTTTTTTTCCAATACCTTTATTTTAACTGAAACCGCACGGGTTTTAAAAGTTTTTTGGAAAACCGCCGGAATCCGAATTGCTTGACAGGCGCCGGCTGTGGCCGACATACTGGCATAGAAAGTAAAAAGTAAATGGATAAAAGAGGTTACAGCCATGACGATTGCAGTGATTTACGGAAGTTCGCGCCCGCGCGGCAATACAGAGCTGCTCGCGGAACGCGCAGTGGAAGGCATGCATGTGGAGCGCTTTTATTTAAAAGATGCGCGTATTCTTCCGGTCGAAGACAAACGCCACACGGATTCAGGGTTTTCAAAAGTGGAGGATGATTATAGCATTCTCATCCAGCATATTTTAATGTGCGATACGATTATCTTTGCAACGCCGATTTACTGGTACGGGATGTCGGGGCTGATGAAAAACTTCATCGATCGCTGGTCACAAACATTGCGGGATCCGCAGTTTCCGGACTTTAAAAAAAGAATGTCGGAGAAAAAAATTTATGTGATTGCAGCCGGCGGGGATATGCCGCGTGTCAAAGGGCTGCCGCTGATCCAGCAGTTTGCATATATTTTCGGCTTTTTAGGCATGCGTTTTGACGGTTACATTCTTGGAGAGGGCAATAAACCCGGCGATATTGTACATGATAAAGAGGCAATCTTTGCAGCGGATCAATTAAACGAAACACTGAAAAGGTGATGTAATTTGAAGACCGTGATCGAAAAGCAGCTTTTTCCGTCCCCGAATCCGCATGTGCGCATGTATCTGGTGACATACTGGTCGGACGGCCTGAAAGTGAAAGGGTTGCTGGCAGAGCCGGATGACGGGCGCATTTATGACGGGTTTTTATATTTGCGCGGCGGCATCAAAAGCGTCGGCATGGTGCGGCCTGCAAGGATCGGCGAGTTTGCGTCGGAAGGGTTTATCGTTTTCGCGCCTTTTTACCGCGGCAACCGGGGCGGGGAAGGCGATGAAGACTTTGGCGGAGATGATATGCATGATGCCTATTTTGGCTTTGACGTATTGATGGAGCATGAGCGGGTAAGCGGGCGTGTCCACGTTTTCGGATTTTCCCGCGGCGGCATCATGGCACTCGGCACCGCGCAAGCCCGGCCGGCCGCGTCTCTTGTCACGTGGGGCGGCGTTTCGGATGTTGCGCTTTGTTATGCGGAACGGGTCGATTTGCGAAAAATGATGAAGCGCGTGATCGGGGGCACGCCGGAAAAATATCCAGAACGGTACCGGGTGCGGACGCCGCTGTATAAGCTCGGGCAAATTGGTTGCCCCGTTCTCATCATTCACGGGGAGCAGGATCAAAATGTGTCCGTGGAACACGCCATTCGTCTCGAACGCGGGCTCAAACAACTTGGAAAACCGGTTGAAACATGGTATTTCCCGGAGCTTGGCCACCATTTCCCGCCGCCTGTAAACCGGCGGGTTGTCCATGATGCCAGCGTTTGGATGAAAAGGCATTCCGCACATGATACAATAGAAGCAACGACGGAGGTGAGCCGAATGGGAATGCCGATGGAACTCGATACGATGCTCGTGACGAACGGGAAAGAAGAGCGTATTGAGCAAAACCTCTTTTTGCTGAAGCAACCGGGTTACTGCGTGTATCCGCTTGATACGCCGGTTGAAATCCGGAAAAAGAAGGAACACGGGCCGAGCGGAAGCGCTGTCATCCGCAAACTGGAATGGGAAAACAATACAACGATCGTTCATTATGAACTGGTTTCTTTGAACACGCCGAATTAAACAGGCGCCGCACCATGATCCGCGGCGCTTGTTTGGTTTATCAGGACGGGCGGACGGGAATTTTACAACTGCAATGCCGGGCTGATTTTGCGGGGAACGCCGGAATTCAGCCAAAGGGCAATGCCTGGTGAACGGAACTGGATCAGCTTGCGAGTAGCGCGGAGAAAAAACGGATCCGGCGGCGGAATATTGGCAGACGCAACACACGCCTTGCAAGTGCGCCGTCAGCCTGGTTTTTCGGGATGAAATGGGCAAGATTGAAAATACTAATCGTAAGAGAAAAGGCCGGCTTCTGAAGCTGGAAAAAGGAACAGGCCGAAGCGAGTGAACTACCCACCACTTATCAACCTTACGGTTTGATTGAAGTGGGGGCTTCTCGACTTATCGTTGCTTTTACTAGCCAACGAAAACTG
>NZ_ALAS01000139.1 GCF_000290615.1 Heyndrickxia coagulans DSM 1 = ATCC 7050 | reverse complement strand
AAGTTAATTGATGTTCGGTCTTTTTGTACATCGTAACAGCCTCCAAGTGCAAGGTTTTTTACGTGTTTCCTTTGAAATCCTTACACTTTAATATTCGACAAAAGTAGCCAAAATCCTTGTCAAATCTGGAATTTTTGCTTATTCAGCAAGCCCTACGTAATATCCGTAACCCATTTCTCGTTAATGGTTGTCGTTGAGAAGTCCTGGTTCAGCAGGTTATCGTGTTCTTCCATCTTGCCCTTA
>NZ_ALAS01000138.1 GCF_000290615.1 Heyndrickxia coagulans DSM 1 = ATCC 7050 | reverse complement strand
TTAACCTGTTCTTCAAATTCAATAAGACTCTTTGTATCCTTTAATAATCCAGCAATTATTGATATAATATCCATGGGAAGACCTCTCTCTCTAGATGTTCATTTCATGGTGTACATTTAGATGATAGAGTGTCTTCCTATTTTTTTCCACTCATCTGCCCCTGCGAGTAAAATTTTACACATACTTCAATTAAAACTCTCTGCGTGTGGGAAGGAGATTTAAAAAACACGCAACAAGAGACGTCTTAAAAGCAGGACATTTTATGACGGAGGCTGAATATAACAATAAAGAAAAGGAGGGGGCAAAAATTGAAGGCATATGCTGTTATAACCGGAATGATCATTGCTGCGGCTGGCATCATTGCAGGGCTGTTTACCAGGGATTTTTCAAAAACCTATTGGATCTGCGGGATAGCGGCAGCAATTGGGATTGTTTTCTCCGGCATCACGATGGGGGCGTTTGTGGGCGGCATAGAGACACGGGCTAACTATTTTTCTGAAACAAAAGAACATCACCAATCAAGATTCAGTCTGACGATGCTTTTTTCCTGTTCGGATTGCCGAATCTTATTGCCGTTCTGGCAGTATTTCTCATCCAAATGTACGCTTAACATTTACATATTTTCCGGTCGCGCGCGGAATGCTTGAAATCCGGCTTTACAATGGAAAAGCAGGCACGATACAATGAAGAAAAACAAGTCAGGGAGCGGGGCTATAACAGATGGCTAAAAAAATTTTGGTTGTGGATGATGAACCATCCATTGTGACCCTTTTAAAATTCAATCTCGAGCAAGCCGGTTTTGAAGTGCTGACTGCCAGTGACGGAAACGAGGGATATGATACAGCGAGGAGAGAAAAACTTGATGTCATTATTCTCGATCTGATGCTTCCGGGCATGGACGGCATGGACGTTTGCAAGCAGCTGCGGCTTGGGAAAATCAATACGCCCATTTTAATGCTGACAGCCAAAAGCGATGAACTGGATAAAATTCTCGGCCTTGAACTCGGGGCAGACGACTATATTACAAAACCGTTCAGCCCGCGGGAAGTGGTGGCCCGCGTGAAAGCGATCCTGCGGCGGGCAGAAACAAAAACAGAAGAAGAAACCGCTGATGCGATTAAAGTGGGCGATCTGCGCATTTTACCGGAACAATTCGAAGCCTATTTTAAAGAGAAAAAACTGGAGCTGACCCCGAAAGAATTTGAACTGCTATTGTATTTGGCAAATCACGCCGGGAAAGTGCTAAGCCGCGACCAGCTGCTGGATGCCGTTTGGAATTTCGATTTTGCGGGCGATACAAGAATCGTCGACGTGCACATCAGCCACCTCCGCGAAAAAATGGAAGAAGATACGAAACAGCCGCAATATATTAAAACAGTCAGGGGTTTTGGCTATAAAATGGAAGTGATGTAGCGGGAAAGGGCTTTGCGATGAATAAATTATGGATCCGCATTTTTATTGCATTTTTATCGATTTTGGCTGCCGTATTGCTGGCCATCGGCTTTTTCGTTGCCGATATGATTCAACATACATATATGGACATGGTGCGCACGCAGCTTTCCCAGGATGCAGATCTGCTGATGAAAACGATCCGCCCGCAAACGTTAAAAGGCAAGCCGGATATACTGCAAAAAAAAGTTCGGCATTATTATTCCAACCACGAACCGCGTATTACCATAATTGATACAAACGGGAAAGTGCTCGCAGATTCGGACGATGATCCGGCAAAAATGGAAAATCACGCAAACCGGCCGGAATTCAGGCAGGTGATAACGCAGCATAAAGCAAGCGGTGAGTCCATCCGCTCAAGCCATACGCTCGGGTACAATATGATGTATGTCGCAAACCCGGTAAAAGAAAACGGGAAAGTCACCGCAGTGATCCGGACCTCGATTGCGCTTGACCGGATTGATGCCGTGCTTAAAGGACTGTGGTTTAGCCTCGGGCTTGCGATGGCAGTGGCCTTCCTCATTTCCGGCTGGATCAGCTATGTGCTGGCGCGAAAATTCACGCGCCCGATTGAAGCAAGCATTGAGGTCAGCAACCGCCTTATTAAAAAAGATTATGACAGCCGCGTCCATATAAATGCAAGCGGGGAGTTGCGGCAGCTGACAAAAGCCATTAATAATCTTGCCCATAACTTAAAGCAGCAAATGAATGAGATTGATGAAAACGAGCAGCAGCTGACCGCCGTATTGGAAAATATGGACAGCGGGGTCATGCTTATTCAGACATCGGGGCGGATCATGCTTGTGAACCGGGCAATGGAGGAAATGACGGGTTTGTCGTCCGGCAAATTGATTGGAAAGCGCCATATTGAAGCGGGAAAAAGTTTCGGGCTCAGCCAGCTGATCGACCGTTCCTTAAAAACGGGTGAACGGTTTCGGGATGAGGTACATCTTTATTACCCGAAAGAGCGCATTCTCGATGCCCATATTGCGCCGTATGTCGGGGAGAGCGGAGAGCTGCGCGGCGTTGTCGCGGTCCTGCATGATGTAACAGAAACAAGGCGGCTTGAGCAAATCCGCAGCGAATTTGTCGCAAATGTCTCCCATGAATTGAAAACGCCCGTCACCTCTGTCAAAGGGTTTGCGGAAACGTTACTAGACGGTGCCATGTATGATGAAGCGACACTCAGGGAATTTTTAAAGATCATCTATGACGAGTCCGACCGGCTGCACCGGCTCATTTCCGACATTCTCGATTTGTCCAGGATCGAGCAGCACCGCATTCCGTTGAAAATGGAACAGCTCAATGTGGTCGATGTGATTACAGAGACCGCCCAAACGATGCGGAAGAGAATAGAAAAGAAACAGCTGGAACTTGTCCTGCCACAAAAGCGGCACGTCATGATGGAAGCAGACAAAGACCGTCTCCGCCAAATCCTGTTGAATTTGGTAACGAACGCGATTGCCTATACGCCGGATAAAGGCAGGATTGAAATCAGCCTGATCGAAAGGGAAAATGAACTGGACTTGATCGTAAGCGATACAGGCATTGGCATTTCTGAAAAGGATTTGCCGCGCATCTTTGAACGGTTTTACCGGGTCGATAAAGCCCGGTCAAGGCAGTCCGGCGGCACCGGGCTCGGTCTTGCAATCGTTAAGCATCTTGTTGAATCGTACCATGGCAAGATCCGAGTGGAAAGCGAGGAAGGAAAAGGCAGCACCTTTATAGTCACCCTGCCACGGACGCAAACCAGGCCGGACGCTGTTTAAAAGCGCCCGGCCTGTTGCTTTTTGCGGATATGGGAGGTGTTCATAAGCGGGATGAAGGACAAAAGGGGGAGAACTGCAAGTTTTGTCCATTCGGCAATACATGATTTACACATTTAAACTGCCCTGCTCCCTTAGTTTTTCCATTACCTTTCCCGCCGTTTCTTTTCCATTCACGATGCAATCGGCGATGCCGACGCCGTAGTAAGAGCAACCGGCGAGCACCACGTCCGGGTCGCTTGCTGATAGCTTTTTGGTTAGCGCTTCTACCCTCTGCCGGTGGTGCAAATCGTACTTCGGCATCTTGCCCAGCCATTTTGTCACTTCCGCTGCCACTGGCTGTGCACTGATCCCGAGCGCCTGCCGGACATCTTTAAGCGCCGTTTCAATCAGCCCCTCCTGATCCATAGCATTCAGCCGGTTAAACAGTGCGGCATCCGCGTCTTTATAAAACAAGCGCAACAGCAGGCGCCCGTTTTTCGACGTGTGCGGCCATTTCCGGCTTGTCCATGTGCAGGCATTGCAAGCGAGCCCGCTTCCGCCGGAAACAATAAAGCCCGTCCCGTCTTTCGGCAAGACTGCATCCGACACGTCAAAACCAAGATAAACGGAGATCACCGAAGCGGCCTTAAATTGCCCCCATTCCTCATCCAACGCAGGGTCCGCAAGCAGTTTCTTCGCTGCAGCATGCGGTACGGCAAGCACCACCACATCTGCTTCAAGCCTGCGCCCGTCCGACAATACAACAGTATAGCCTTTTTCGTGCCGTTCAAGCACATCTGCTTTTACCCCTTTTATGATGTCAGCGCCCGCTGCCTTTTCCTCGAGCCGGCCAGCCAGTTCGGCCAAACCGTTTTTAAACGATACAAATTTTTTCTTCTCAGGAGACAAGAAAGTTTGCTTATGTTCGGACAAACCTTTCATGATGCTGCCATACTGGTTTTTATAATCAACAAGAAACGGCATCGTTGTTGCCAATGTCAGTTCATACAAATTGCCGGAGTAAACGCCGGACAGCACCGGCGCAATTTGTTTCTTCACCAGTTCTTTGCCGAAAAAAGCCTCCAAAAATTCCCCGGCCGAACTGTCTTTTGTAAAAGAATGGTTTTTCGTAAACAAATCTTTCAGCGCTGCCAGCTTCCCTTTTGTTGAAACAAGTTCGCTGCCAAAAAGCGCATCCAAACTTGCCGGAATGCCAAACACTGCCTCTGCCGGAATCGGTTTTAACCCGTCTTCCCGGTAAAGATACGAGATGCCGGTAGCATTGTGGCGGATCCGGTTTTCAAGCCCGAGTTCTTTCAAAAAGCTGGCTACCCCTTTTTTGCGGGCAACGATTGAATCCGCCCCCGTTTCCATAATAAAGCCCTCTTTCCGGACGGTACAGAGCTTTCCGCCGGCTTCCGGATTTTCTTCCACAAGGGCTAAGGTTGCCTGTGCACCTGTTTTTTGGATCTGTTTATGAAGCTCGTACAATGTGGTAAGACCCGTAATGCCCCCGCCAATAATCACGACCGATTTCAATTTTATACCTCCGTTCAGTCTCTGTTACCTCTATTATAAACAAACCGGTTTCTTCTATTTTTAATGTTTTTGCCTAAAATGTGACAATCACTCTTTAAAATCTTACACCTGGTTCTATCATCTTTACAAACTCTTAACATTCCATTCATATCTGCTTAATACCGCACGATTATCTTTAAAGGTGCAAGGAGCAAACCAATAAAAAACAGGGGGCAAAAAAATGAAGAAAAAGTTTGCAGCGCTATTTGGCTTATTAACGATTTTCGCGGTGATTGCTGCCGGGTGCGGGAATGCAAAAGGGACGGCAACATCCGGCAACGGCACAAAACAGGAAAGCATCACGGCAGTCGGTTCCACCGCGCTCCAGCCGCTCGTGCAGGAAGCCGCGGCACAATATATGAATGATCATCCGGGCGCAACCATTAACGTACAGGGCGGCGGCAGCGGAACCGGATTGAGCAAAGTTGCGGAAGGCGCTGTCCAAATCGGGAATTCTGACGTTTTTGCCGAGGAAAAAGACGGCATTGATGCAAGCAAGATTACAGACCATAAAGTTGCCGTTGTCGGGTTTGCGCCGGTTGCAAATCAGGACATCGGCGTTGATAACCTGACAAAACAGCAGCTGATCGGCATCTTCACCGGCAAAATTAAAAACTGGAAAGAAGTCGGCGGAAAAGACCTGAAAATCGTTGTTATTAACCGTGCAGAAGGATCCGGCACACGGGCCGTCTTTGAAAAACAGGCTTTAGACGGCGCTACTGCAGTGAAAGCACAGGAACAGGACTCTTCGGGTACCGTGCAAAAAATTGTCAACGAAACACCAGGGGCTATCAGCTATCTCGCATTCTCTTATATAAACAATAAAGTCAAAGCTTTAAAAGTGGACGGTGTTGAACCGGCGGAAGAGAATGTCAAAACAAATAAATGGAAAATCTGGGCTTACGAACATATGTATACAAAAGGAAAGGCAAAAGGCTTAACGGAAAAATTTATTGATTACATGCTTTCTGATGAAGTACAAAAAAACCTCGTTCCAAAACTCGGGTATATGCCTATTTCTGAAATGCAAGTTGAACGGGATGCCGGCGGAAACGTGACAACAAAATAAAGCGGCACGCACTTAAAACTTTGCGGGGCTGCGAACTGCGAAGCAGCAGAATGATCGCCTGGACGATACGATTTCCAAAGTTGCCGAAATCTTGCCTGTTTTGAAAATGGCAACCGTAAAGAATAAAACAACGTGAACGAACAAGCAGTCGAGCAGGCAGCGCAGGCCGCCTGCAAAGCAGAAATGCATTCGAAAATCAAAGTTGCCGGTCTTGCCTGCTTTTGAAAACTGCACCCGGAAAGGCCTGCAGAGCAGAAATTTTATCCGGAAACTAAAGCGGCAATCTTGCCCGTTTTTAGAAACCTAACCGGAAGGGGATAGAACAACGTGAGTGAAAATGCACTCAAATGGACAGAACAGGTTGTCAAAAATAAAGCAAAACCGCGTTCGAAAATCAAAATAGAACGGCGCGGGAAAATGATGACGCTGATTTGCATTGCTTTGATGGCGGTTGTTGCCGCATCGATTTTTATTTTTGTCGCATCAAAAGGGCTTGCCCTTTTCTTTGAACATCACGCCAGTGTCTTTGAATTTTTCACAGGAAAAGACTGGAACCCGGGCAAAAAGGATGCTGCCGGGACCCCGGTTGCGGGCGCTTTGCCGATGATAACCGGTTCCTTTGCCGTAACATTTCTTGCCGCTATCATTTGTGCGCCGCTTGCAATCGGCGGGGCTGTATTTATGACGGAAATTTCCGCTAAACGGGGGCAAAAAATGTTGCAGCCGGTCATTGAATTGCTTGTCGGCATTCCGTCGGTTGTTTATGGATTTATTGGATTAAGCGTCGTCGTCCCGTTTCTTCGTGAACATGTATCAGGAAGCGGATTTGGCATTGCGGCAGGAACCATTGTGCTTGCGGTCATGATTTTGCCGACTGTGATGAGTTTGTCGGTGGATGCCATCCGCGCTGTGCCCGATTCGCTCCGGGAAGCCTCGCTTGCGCTTGGGGCGACGCGCTGGCAAACGACTTACAAAGTAGTGCTGCGGACGGCGCGGCCGGGCCTGTTAACGGCTGTTATTTTCGGGATGGCCCGGGCATTCGGTGAAGCGCTCGCGGTGCAGATGGTAATTGGCAACGCAACGGTGATGCCCCGTTCATTGCTCGAGCCGGCATCCACTTTAACAAGCATTTTAACGATGGGCATGGGCAATACCGTGATGGGAAGCGTGGAAAATAACGCGCTCTGGACGCTGGCGCTCGTTTTGCTCCTCATGTCGCTCGTCTTCATCATCATCGTCCGTTTTATCGGCCGCAGGAGGGAAGCATCATGAAAGCAAAAATAGCAGACCGTATCGCAACATCCGTTTTTTACTTCATTGCCGTGTTTATCGTCGCCATTCTTGCGGGGCTCGTCGGATACATTCTTGTAAAAGGACTGCCGCATATCAGCTGGTCATTCATTTCATCCCCTCCCCAAACATTTAAAGAAGGCGGGGGAATCGGGCCGCAGTTGTTCAATTCCTTTTATTTACTCGTGCTGACAATGGCGATCAGCATGCCGGTTGCACTTGGCGCCGGCATTTATATGGCAGAATATGCACGGAAAAACCGGCTGACGGATTTGCTCCGGACGGCGATTGAAGTGTTGTCTTCGCTTCCGTCTATTGTGGTCGGGCTGTTTGGTTTTCTATTCTTTGTCCTGTCGATGGGCTGGGGATTTTCGATTTTGTCCGGCGCGTTTGCTTTGGCGCTTTTCAATTTGCCGCTACTGGTCCGGGTCGTGGAGGATTCACTGCGTGCCATTTCGCCGGCGCAGCGGGAAGCGGGCCTTGCACTTGGTGTGTCACGATGGGAAACGATTCAATCGGTGCTGTTGCCGGCTGCTTTGCCGGGGATCATCACCGGGATCATTTTGGCCTCCGGGCGCGTTTTCGGCGAAGCGGCAGCCCTTATTTATACAGCAGGCATGAGTTCGCCGAATCTTGATTTTTCAAATTGGAACCCGTTCAGCATGAACTCCCCGCTGAACCCGCTCCGCCCGGCTGAAACATTGGCCGTGCACATTTGGAAAATCAACGGGGAAGGCCTTATGCCGGATGCCGCGTCCGTATCAAGCGGCGCGTCCGCAGTGCTGATCCTGTTTGTGCTCATCTTTAATTTTTCAGCAAGGTTTGTCGGCAAATGGCTCCATAACCGGATGACTTCGCAATGAAGGCGCCGTATTCATCTGGAAACGCGCCATGCCTACTTTAAATCGGTGCATTTGCAACAGCTTCACAACCGGATGAATGAGGGTGCACGGGAAGTTGCGTCTATTTGGCACCATATCTAGCTTTTTTACACTTTATTTTCAGCGGGAATGATCACAACCGGGTAAATAAGGGTGCCCGGAAACATGGCAGGCGTTTGTATCAAGCCCGTTCTTGCGCGCGCTTCACTTTAACAAGAAAAAAACGGACCCTTACTGCTTTCACAATAAAAGGAGGAATGACCCTTGGCAGTATCGATGCTGGCACGGAATGAAAAAATGGTGCGGCCCGCGGTTGAAATTCCCGGGCAGATGCCGGAAGCACTGAACATCATCATCAAAACCAAAAATTTAAGTGTTTCTTACGGGGAAAAAGCGGCGATCAAAAAGGTCAGCCTCGCATTTCCCGAGCATCAGGTGACGGCATTAATCGGCCCGTCCGGATGCGGAAAATCCACCTTTTTGCGGAGCTTGAACCGCATGAATGATGAAATTGCGGGCTGCAGGATGTCCGGCGGGATTTTTTATAAAGGAGCCGACATCACCCTTTCGTGCGCGGATGTTTTTGAAATCCGGAAGCATATCGGCATGGTGTTCCAGCGCCCGAATCCGTTCGCAAAATCGGTTTTTGAAAATGTCGCGTTTGGCCCGAAGCACCATGGCGTGAAGAAAAAAGCAATACTGGAAGAAATCGTCGAAGAAAGCTTAAAAAAAGCTGCATTATGGGATGAAGTGAAAGACCGCCTGCATACGTCCGCGCTTGCACTGTCAGGCGGCCAACAGCAGCGGCTCTGTATCGCAAGGGCGCTCGCCATGAACCCGGATGTCCTGCTTCTTGATGAACCGGCATCGGCGCTTGATCCGGTCTCAACTGGTAAAATTGAGGAACTGATTCTCGAACTGAAAAAAGACTATACCGTTGCCATTGTCACGCACAATCTGCAGCAGGCCGCCCGCATTTCTGACAAGACCGCCTTCTTTTTCATGGGCGCGCTGATCGAAGCGGGGGACACGGCGAAAATATTTACCAAACCGGAAAACCAAAAAACAAGGGACTACTTATCCGGCTTTTTCGGCTAAATCCCGGTGGAAAAGGAGAAATGCAAAATGGCAGCAGTATTGGAAAAACGGGCAGACAACCAAACCGCTATCCGTGCCGAGCGTGTAAATGTGTTTTATAAAAACTTCCAGGCTCTTTATGATATTAATCTGGCATTTCCGGAAAAGCATGTGACAGCACTGATCGGCCCGTCTGGATGCGGAAAATCCACGTTTTTGCGCACGTTGAACCGGATGAATGACAACATCCCCGGTTTCCGAATGGAAGGCCATATTACGATTGGAGGCGAAAATATTTATGCGCCGAAAACGGATGTTGTCCAATTAAGAAAAAATGCCGGCATGGTCTTCCAACGCCCGAATCCGTTTCCAATGTCCATTTACGATAATGTCGCGTACGGACCGCGCATCCACGGCGTTAAAAACCGGCATGTGCTTGATGAAATCGTAGAAAAATGTTTGATTCAGGCTGCGCTGTGGGATGAGGTGAAAGACCGCCTTCATACGTCTGCCGCGGGGCTTTCCGGCGGGCAGCAGCAAAGGCTTGTGCTCGCAAGGGTGCTTGCTGTTGAACCGGGCATTATTTTAATGGACGAACCGGCATCGGCGCTTGATCCGGTATCGGCAGCCAAAATTGAGGAATTGATCCTCGAGTTGAAAGCGCAATACACCATCATCATCGTCACCCATAATATGCAGCAGGCGATGCGCGTGTCCGGACATACCGCTTTCTTTTTGAATGGCAGGGTGGTGGAATTCGCTGAAACAACCAAAATGTTTACAAATCCTGCATCGAAGCAGACAGAAGACTATATTTCAGGACGGTTCGGCTAATCCTTTCCAACGCTTGACAGGTGAAGGAAAGTACTGTTCAAACGCTTTTTCATTCAAGTTCAGCTGAGAGGATGACTGTTCGGCTGTTCTTTTCCATTTTCTTATGCGTAAATCATTCCCTTCCATAAAAAATCACCTCTGATGAGGATTAAAGCTGAGCGGATTTTTCATTGTGAATCTAGGTATTGGCGGTGTTTTCTATGTATTAGGAGCATTGCTGAATATTCAGTTGCTGAAGATGATGCCGTATACGATTGTGTATCCTTTAACCTCGATTACATATATTTGGACCTTGATCCTTTCTTCCCTTTTTTTGTCGGAAAAAATGAACAGGAGAAAATGGTTTGGGATTCTGCTCGTCATTACAGGGGCATTTTTCCTGACCATGTAGATTTTAAATCCAGTTACTTGACGCTGGGTTTATTTTTTTCTAGAATAGTGGAAATATCAAAGAACCGGTCCCAATCCTAAAAAAATCGGACAGCAAGGAGGGAAGCAGGATGGGGGTTCACCAATATTTTAAAAGTTTGTCTGACCTGGAAAAAATTTACCGCTGCCCGGGCAAGTTTAAATTCCAAGAACACTCGGTGGCAGCCCATTCTTTTAAAGTGGCAAAAATCGCCCAGTTTTTCGGCCATGTGGAGGAGAAAGCCGGCAATAAAGTGGACTGGCGCGCGCTCTACCAAAAGGCGCTGAATCATGATTATCCGGAACTGTTTACAGGCGACATCAAAACGCCGGTCAAATATTCTTCAAAAGAGCTGCATGAGTTGTTCAAACAGGTCGAGGAAGAAATGACGAAAAACTTTATCAACGGCGTATTTCCGGAAGAATACCGGGAGATTTATTTTGATTTGTTCAAAGAAGGCAAGGACGATACGCTGGAAGGAAAAATATTATCCGTTTCCGACAAAGTCGATCTTTTGTATGAATCTTTTGGGGAAATTCAAAAGGGCAATCCGGAGCCGCTGTTTCTGGAAATTTACGAGGAATCGCTGCGGACCATTTTGCGGTTTTCGGGGCTTGCATCTGTCCAATACTTTTTAACGTCCATTTTGCCTGATCTGCTCGCAGAACGATTTATCGAACGGAGCCAGTTGCGTGGCATTACAAATGAAATCATTGAAAATGAATTCAAAAGATAATTCATTTTCAATGATTTTTCTTGTATTTTCGGGTGGAATGTTAAAAAATAGGGATAGCAGAAGTAAGGGCTTGGAGTGGGGTGAGGATGATCGTTCAATTGGTGGTAGCCGCTGTTTTTCCATGCTTTCTCGTCATCTTTTTTTCGCGGGTTACGTTTAACCAAGTGATTGGGCTGATACTGACGGTTGCGCTCATTGTCGCTTCCGTTTATAAAGGCTATACGCGCACGTGGCCGGTATATATCGTGGATGCAGCTTCATTGACAATCGGGTTTTATTTTGCTAATACAATGATACGGAAGGCAAAGATGAAAAAAGGAATGAAAAAATGAAGGCGGAGGCGCCCATGACCGGATTCAAAATGGATCCTGCGGAAAAGCAGCAGATTCTGCGGGAAATACAGCAATTTGTCTGGGAACAGACAGGTGAAGAAATCGGTGTGATTGCCACACAGGTTTATTTTGACTTTTTTCAGGAAAAGCTTGCGGCACACTACTATAATAAGGGAATTGAGGATGCGAAGAAAATATGGGAAGGGCAAAATGCACGTCTTGAAGAAGAATGGTACGCTCTGGAAATCCCGGTGAAATAACGGCCATCCGTTCCTAAAAGCGGTAGGGAAAATCCTTACCGTTCTTTCTTATGGAAAGATAGAAAACTTGTTCGCTTTTTGTTGGAGACGGGGCAGGATTTATGTTAAAATAAAAAGACTGAAAGACGAAGAACGGCCTTTTAAGGTTGAAATAGATGATGCCGGTTTAAGGAGGCTCATGGATGGAACAGCATGCTTTTGAACTTGTTTCGAAATACAAGCCGGAGGGGGACCAGCCGGAAGCGATCCGCCAGCTTGTGGACGGCATCCGTGCAGGCAAAAAGATTCAGACACTGCTCGGGGCGACCGGAACGGGAAAAACGTTTACGGTTTCGAATGTGATTAAAGAAGTGAATAAGCCGACGCTTGTCATTGCCCACAACAAAACGCTGGCAGGGCAATTGTACAGCGAGTTTAAGGAATTTTTCCCGAACAATGCAGTAGAGTATTTCGTCAGTTATTACGATTATTACCAGCCGGAAGCGTACGTGCCGCAAACCGATACGTATATTGAAAAAGATGCAAGCATTAACGATGAAATTGACAAACTGCGGCACTCGGCAACGTCTGCCCTGTTTGAGCGCAATGATGTCATTATTATTGCGAGCGTCTCCTGTATTTACGGCTTAGGTTCGCCGGAAGAATACCGCGAGCTTGTCGTCTCGCTCCGGACCGGGATGGAAATCGAGCGGAACCAGCTGTTGCGGCGGCTTGTCGATATCCAGTATGCCCGCAATGATATTGACTTCCAACGCGGGACGTTCCGTGTGCGCGGCGATGTCGTCGAAATTTTCCCGGCTTCGCGCGATGAACACTGCATCCGTGTCGAATTTTTCGGCGACGAAATTGACCGGATCCGGGAAGTCGACGCGCTGACCGGCGAGATTATCGGTGACCGCGACCATGTCGCGATTTTCCCGGCTTCCCACTTCGTTACGCGCAATGAGAAACTGCAGATTGCGATCCGGAATATTGAAGCGGAACTCGAAGAACGGCTGAAAGAGCTCCGCGATAACGGCAAACTGCTCGAAGCACAACGGCTCGAACAGCGGACGCGCTATGATCTGGAAATGATGCGGGAAATGGGCTTTTGTTCCGGGATCGAAAACTATTCCCGCCATTTGGCGCTGCGCCCGCCCGGTTCGACGCCGTATACGCTTCTCGACTATTTCCCGAAAGATTTTCTGCTCGTCATTGACGAATCCCATGTTACGCTCCCGCAAATCAGGGGAATGTTTAATGGGGACCAGGCGCGCAAGCAGGTGCTCGTCGACCACGGGTTCCGGCTGCCGTCCGCGCTTGACAACCGGCCGCTCCGGTTTGAGGAATTTGAAAAACATATTTCGCAAATGATTTGCGTATCCGCTACGCCGGGGCCGTATGAACTCGAGCATACGCCGAAAATGGTGGAACAAATTATCCGCCCGACAGGCCTTTTGGATCCGGAAATTGAGGTGCGGCCGATCGAAGGGCAAATCGACGACCTGCTCGGGGAAATTCAGGACAGAATTGAGAAAAATGAGCGCGTGCTTGTCACGACACTGACAAAAAAAATGGCGGAAGATTTGACGGACTACTTGAAAGAAGTGGGCATTAAAGTCCAGTATCTCCACTCTGAAGTAAAAACGCTTGAACGGATTGAAATTATCCGCGACCTCCGTCTCGGCAAATATGATTGTATCGTCGGCATCAACCTGCTCCGGGAAGGGCTGGACATCCCGGAAGTGTCGCTTGTTGCTATTCTTGATGCCGATAAGGAAGGCTTCCTGCGTTCCGAACGCTCGCTGATCCAGACGATCGGCCGCGCCGCTCGGAATGCAAACGGCAAAGTGATCATGTACGCCGACAGAATCACGGATTCGATGGAAAAAGCGATCAGCGAAACGAAACGGCGCCGTGCCGTCCAGGAAGCCTATAACAAAAAACATGGCATCACGCCGAAAACGATCCAGAAAGATATCCGCGATACGATCCACGCGACCTATGCGGCGGAAGATGCAGCGCCGTATGAAGCGGAAGAAACGAAAAAGCCGCTGACAAAAGAAGAGCGCATACGGATGATTGCAGAACTGGAAGAAAAGATGAAAGAAGCGGCAAAAGCGCTTGACTTCGAGCAGGCCGCCCGGTACCGTGATGCCCTTTTAGAACTGAAAGCAGGTGACGACCACAATGGTATTAGATAAAATTGAAGTAAAAGGGGCCCGCGTCCATAACTTAAAAAATATTGATGTAACCTTGCCGCGGGACCAGCTTGTTGTGCTGACGGGTTTGTCCGGGTCCGGGAAATCTTCGCTCGCATTCGATACGATTTATGCGGAAGGGCAGCGGCGCTATGTTGAATCGCTGTCCGCTTATGCCCGGCAATTTTTAGGGCAGATGGACAAGCCGGATGTGGATGCGATTGAAGGCCTTTCCCCGGCAATCTCCATCGACCAGAAGACAACGAGCCGCAATCCGCGTTCCACCGTCGGGACGGTGACGGAAATTTATGATTATTTGCGGCTTCTGTATGCCCGCATCGGCCACCCGATCTGCCCGAACCACGGCATTGAAATTGCATCGCAGACGGTCGAACAAATGGTGGACCGGATCATGGCATACCCGGAACGGACACGGCTCCAGGTGCTTGCCCCGGTGGTATCGGGGAAAAAAGGCCGGCATGTAAAACTGCTGGATGATATTAAGAAACAGGGTTTCGTCCGCGTCCGCATTGACGGGGAAATGCTCGACCTCGGCGAAGAAATTGAGCTGGACAAAAACAAAAAACATTCCATTGATATCGTTGTTGACCGCATTGTCATAAAAGACGGAATTGAGCCCCGCCTGGCTGATTCGCTTGAAACCGCGCTGAAATTGGCGGACGGGCGCGTGGTAATTGATGTGATCGGGGAAGAGGAACTGCTGTTCAGCGAGCATCTTGCTTGCCCGATCTGCGGCTTTTCCATCGATAAACTGGAACCGCGCATGTTTTCGTTCAACAGCCCGTTCGGCGCCTGCCCGGAATGTGACGGGCTAGGTGCAAAGCTTGAAGTGGATCCAAGCCTTGTCATTCCGGACGCCTCGCTTACGCTCAATGAAGGCGCGATCGCTCCGTGGGAACCGATCAGCTCACAATATTATCCGCAGCTCTTAAAAGCGGTGTGCGAGCATTTTGGCATTGACATGGACACGCCTGTCAAAGATTTGCCGAAGCATCAGATGGAGATTATTTTATACGGATCTGGCAACGAACGGATTTATTTCCATTATGAAAATGATTTCGGCCAGGTGCGTGACAATATGATCCAATTCGAAGGCGTACTGAACAATATTGAACGCCGTTACCGCGAAACCAGTTCCGACTTTACGCGCGA
The DNA here is from genome assembly GCF_000290615.1 of Heyndrickxia coagulans DSM 1 = ATCC 7050. GTDB lineage: Bacteria > Bacillota > Bacilli > Bacillales > Bacillaceae_C > Weizmannia > Weizmannia coagulans. The sequence continues at coordinate 2,793 of NZ_ALAS01000138.1, read as the reverse complement.
GCAGATGGAAAGATATATGGCCCAGCAGCCATGCCCGAAATGCAAAGGCTACCGCCTGAAACCGGAAAGCCTTGCTGTGAAAGTGGGCGGGAAACATATCAGTGAAGTGACGGATTACTCGATTGCGGAAGCCCGCTCCTTTTTTGCCCATCTCGAATTGACGGAAAAAGAGCAGGCGATCGCCCGGCTGATCCTGCGCGAAATCGAATCCCGGCTCGGTTTCCTCGTCAATGTCGGCCTCGATTATTTGACGCTGAGCCGTTCTGCCGGTACGCTCTCCGGCGGCGAAGCCCAGCGCATCCGGCTTGCGACGCAGATCGGATCGAGGCTTACAGGCGTTTTATACATTCTTGATGAACCGTCGATCGGCCTCCATCAGCGCGACAATGACCGTCTGATTGCAACGCTCAGGCAAATGGCCGATATCGGCAACACGCTCATCGTGGTCGAACACGACGAAGATACCATGCTTGCCGCAGACTACTTGATTGACATCGGCCCGGGAGCAGGCGTCCATGGCGGAAAGGTTGTTGCTGCCGGCACGCCGCGCGAGGTGATGAAAAATCCGGATTCACTCACCGGCCAGTATTTATCCGGAAAGAAATTTATCCCGCTCCCGCCTGAACGGCGGAAAGGGGACGGCCGTTTTGTTGAAATCAGGGGCGCGAAAGAAAATAATTTAAAAAACATCAATGTAAAATTCCCGCTCGGCCTGTTTATTGCCGTAACCGGCGTCTCCGGCTCCGGAAAGAGCACGCTTGTCAATGAAATTTTGCATAAGGCGCTTGCCCAAAAATTGCAGCGTGCAAAAGCAAAACCGGGCGCTTACAAAGAAATCAAGGGTATTGAACATCTCGACAAAGTCATTGACATCGACCAGTCCCCGATCGGCAGGACGCCGCGGTCCAACCCGGCGACCTATACCGGCGTGTTCGATGATATCCGCGACGTGTTTGCTTCCACGAACGAAGCAAAAATCCGCGGCTATAAAAAAGGGCGGTTCAGCTTTAACGTCAAGGGCGGCCGGTGTGAAGCCTGCCACGGCGACGGGATTATCAAAATTGAAATGCACTTTTTGCCGGATGTGTACGTACCGTGTGAAGTGTGCCACGGCAAACGGTACAACCGCGAAACGCTCGAAGTTCAATACAAAGGCAAAAATATTGCTGATGTACTCGATATGACGGTGGAAGATGCGATCTCCTTTTTCGAAAACATTCCGAAAATCAGGCGGAAACTGCAGACCATTGCGGATGTCGGCCTTGGTTACGTCAAGCTCGGTCAGCCGGCAACAACTCTGTCCGGCGGCGAAGCGCAGCGCGTGAAACTCGCATCTGAACTGCATCGGCGTTCGACCGGGCGTTCTTTCTATATTTTGGATGAACCGACAACCGGCCTTCACGTCCATGATATTGCCAAACTTCTCGATGTGCTGCAGCGGCTGGTGGAAAACGGCGATACGGTGCTTGTGATCGAGCATAACCTCGATGTCATCAAAACCGCCGACTATATCATTGACCTCGGCCCGGAAGGCGGGGACGGCGGCGGAACTGTTGTTGCCACTGGCACGCCGGAAAAAGTCGCGGAACATCCAACCTCCTACACCGGAAAATATTTGAAGCCGGTGTTGGAACGCGACCGGGAAAGAATGGAAAAAGAAATAGAAAACCTGGCGCGCTGAGGCATGCTTTTTGTTTTTTCATAAGTGCGACTCTGGCTGTGTTCGCGCCTAAAGTCCCGGACGCCCGCGTTTCTCTACCTCCTGCCCTGCCGGATGAATAACTGAATGCGGGATGTACGGTGTCTTTTGGCCATTTTTTCTATTACGTGGAAAACCGGCGTGCTCACTGTATGGCGTTCCTCCCCGCTTGTGGGAGGGACCCTCGTACATAGGGGAAAACCCGGCGCCCGCTTCTTGAAGAAGTATTTGAATTCTGCTTGAAATAGACATATAATGAGTAAAGATTAGGGAAAAATAATGAAAAGTGTCGCATTGTGCAGGAATGTTGCCTATTACATTTAGCAGGGAGAGAACTGTATGAAAAAAGTAATCACATACGGAACATTTGACCTTCTCCATTGGGGGCATATCAATTTACTGAAACGCGCAAGAGCATTAGGCGACTATTTAATCGTCGGCCTTTCATCGGATGAATTTAACGAAATCAAAAATAAAAAATCGTACCATAGCTATGAAAACCGGAAATTAATTTTGGAAGCGATCCGTTACGTTGACCAGGTCATACCGGAACATTCGTGGGAACAAAAAATAGACGATATTAAAAAATACAATGTCGATGTTTTCGTGATGGGCGATGACTGGAAAGGCAAATTTGATTTTCTGAAGGATTATTGTGAAGTGGTTTACCTGCCACGGACGGTTGGCATCTCTACGTCAAAAATTAAGAAGGACCTCTTCTCTGTGAAAAATGGTTAGGGAACTGTTCATTTCCTTATACTTACTGCTTTTTCGCGTGCTTTTTACATTGTGTAAAATTTTTCCTTTGAAAAGGAAAATCACTTTTGTCGTTTCATTTGAGCAGAACAGTTTATACGTGTATGAGGAATTGAAAAAGCATCCTGATCCTTTTCAGGTAGCGTTCGTTTGTACTTCTTCCTGCTACCGCCGTGTTGCGGAAACCGTCCGGCAAGAGAAGGTATTTCTGTTTGAAATGAAAAATTTGCAGCATTTTATCCGTAGCATATACAACATTGCGACATCGAAATTTGTGATTGTTGATAACTATTATGGTTTCCTGGCTGCCGCCCGGTTTAAAAAAGGGGTGGAATGCA
>NZ_ALAS01000137.1 GCF_000290615.1 Heyndrickxia coagulans DSM 1 = ATCC 7050 | reverse complement strand
GCCGATAGCGCCCGGAGCTAGACATAAAAGGAAAACCTTCGGTTTTCCGAAATTAAGTTTGGCGTTTCCGTTTTGTCCAGTTTTGAAGGTTCAATCCTTCCTTATATTTCCTTTCATTAAGGGCCTGTAGCTCAGCTGGTTAGAGCGCACGCCTGATAAGCGTGAGGTCGATGGTTCAAGTCCATTCAGGCCCACCATTCCTTAATGATCGGGGCCTTAGCTCAGCTGGGAGAGCGCCTGCTTTGCACGCAGGAGGTCAGCGGTTCGATCCCGCTAGGCTCCACCTTTATAAATGTGTTCTTTGAAAACCGGATAGGAGAAACAAACCAAGTAAACCGAGAATCGCTTATTTTTGGATTTAAACCTTTTATGGTTAAGTTAG
>NZ_ALAS01000136.1 GCF_000290615.1 Heyndrickxia coagulans DSM 1 = ATCC 7050 | reverse complement strand
TTTTGAAATTTTTGCACAACACCATTTTATATTTTGATAATCGGAATTTGGCTTGTATCTGACCAAATTTGATTCGTTCAGCAAGCCCTAAGATAGATCTTTTAAATGTAAATACATTATGGCCACCAGCTGAGGATTAATACCCTACTGGTGGCTTATTTTTATACAGATGAGTTATACAAATATTTATACAAATGTATGGACAAATATAAAAAATAGGGATATACTGATTTTAGCGAGGTGGATAATAATGGATATAAAAATTGATGCCTTAATTCCATTTGATACATTACAGACAGATTTGGAGAATGTATTTTCGGTTGTTGAAAAAAATGGGAAGGTAGTTCTGCTTAAGGATAATAAACCTGTTTATATAATTTTGAAATATGATGCCTCCCAGCCTACCGTTACAAATACAATCTCAACTGAAACTGCCAGCTATACACTCCAGGAAGCCATGAAGATTGTTTTGTCAGAGGCCGAAAATTACACTATGCATGCATCTAAACTTGCTGATGAAATATATGACCGCAGGCTGTATTTACAGAAAAATGGGAAGAAAGCACAGTATACTCAGATTAGGGCAAGATGTGGGCATTACCCGGAATTATTCGAGGCTCTTCCCGGTAACTATATCAAATTAAAGGAAGGTGTAGAGTAATGAAAGGTGAAGCACTATGGAATACCGTTATCTCAGGACTTTCATCTTCGGGAGAAGAAGTACAGACTACAACCGGTCTTTGGTTTACAGCATCATCCCGTGATGGAAGGTTGTACGTTGGTAGGGCTATTGACAACACACCTTCCAGCGAATTATCGATGCAAAGGGCAATATCAAAGAGAGATTTCTTATTTGTTCATTCATATTATGATCGCTGGGTTAATGGGGAAACGGGAGTTAGACATGAGGTCAGTAGAAAATCAAGAAATACCGCTTATATTTTTGCTTTGATAGATAGATTTAGTAATGGTTAGAGGGTGGAAAATTGTTAATAAAGAAAGAAATCACAATTCAAGATATCCAAAAATGTATTGCCGGGAATGGGTGGAGCTTTGGTAATGAAATACTATACGAAATGTGCCGTAAAAACCCTGATCACAATAAAGCTGATGTTATTGTAGGCAAAATATGGCTTATTGGGAGATCTTACGCGGCGGCTATAGAAAATAGAAAGACGGAAAAATGTTAATGAAACAGATTCTGGAGATGATTTCTATTTTAACGTAGTTGCACCCAAGATGTTGAAAGCTGGCGAAGAATTAGATATGCGTATCAATGAACTCAAGAAATACGATACCATCACTATAGATAATTTAAAAGAAATTATAGACACGCATTTATTTCTTACCAATGTCTTTTCGGATATTTCTGGTCATAATAACCGTTCGCTGGCATCAAAATATCTACATTTTCATGTGCCGAATATGTTTTATATTTTTGATAGTAGAGCAATTCAAGGGGCAAAAAGCTACGTAATGTCGGATAAACAGCTTAGAGCTTCACTTGCTCCATTTGGAGATAAAGAATACATAGAACTTGTTATTAGACTTTTTACATTCCAAGAACATGTGAAAAGTCAGTTTGGGATGACGGTAACACCAAGAGTTATTGATTCATTCCTATTAAATTATTAGAGGGCTTTATAATGGTAACTAATAACGGTTTCTCCCATCAAAATATTGTTCCTATTGATAAAACCGCTTCAAAGCAGCAGCTATATAAGAAGTTATGAGCCTCTGCCAAAATAAAAATATACCCTTGAGCGAGGCTCTGGAAAATTAATTATCCCGATTTTTTTGCCTTTTCATCCAGATTTTCAA
>NZ_ALAS01000135.1 GCF_000290615.1 Heyndrickxia coagulans DSM 1 = ATCC 7050 | reverse complement strand
TTGAAATTTTTACACAACACTATTTTATATTTTGATAATCGGAATTTGGCTTGTATCTGACCAAATTTGATTCGTTCAGCAAGCCCTAAGTAATACTCTGTTTTCAAGAGATGTTTTCTTTTTAACTGTAACTGTCTTCTTTTTTCCTGTTTTTTTCTTTTTCCGTCCATTGCCATCCATTGAACCATTGTCACTTTGTAGTATTTATAAACACTTCTTACTTGAAATTGGCCTTTTTTTCCTTTTGGAATCTTTGTTTTTGTTGTAGTAGTAAGTGAATATTTTTTAGAAAAATCGCTAGATAATCCAGCCTCTATTTGTTTAACTGGGATACCTGCAGAAGCTGTCACACTAATTGACGAAGATTCTTTATATACTTGTACTAAGGTTGTTGGTCCATGTACAGCCGCCCCTACATCTCTCCAGCCTCCAAAACTCTTTTTAATATATTTTGGATCCCCGCTTTGTATCCAATAAGTATAAGTTGGTTCATTGCCAGATAGTTGAGGTGTAGCCCCTCTATTACTAGTTGGTGTTGCAGCAAGGCTGCTGGATGGAAATGCAAGTACAATTAGCAAGACAGCTGTTAATAAACCCAAAATTCCTCGTTTCATGTTATCACTCTTAAAGATTTTTTCATTGAGAGCCCTTGCCAAAATGCTATATCCCCTGAAACTGTAAGCAGTCAGACAATTAAAGGTCGTTGATTTATTCCACTAAAGAAAGAAGACGTTTGTAGGAACATTATGACAAATGCAAAAAGAAATTGTGAGTTTTTGATTTTAATAGGATAAATTTGCTTATTATAAGTGCCAGAATTTTATCACTTTTTGAGGCTTTGGGCGAGTTTCAATAGATTAGGCTACTCATTCCTGTGGAAAATATTGTAAAACGGAAAAGGATGATTTTTTTTGAAAAAAAAAGAGCCGTGAAAGCCACTCCTTTGCTAAGATATAAGTACGACCAAATATCCAGGGAGTGATTTCATGGCTATTTCTATTCTAACACAAACCAGAGACTTTTCAATACAACAAAATTTGACTTACCACAAACCCATCAATCCTTCACATGGAAAGAGACTGCTTGAAATCACCATTTGCGGGCTTTCCAATGTTCAATAAGTCTTTTTTATTTGTTTTGTTAATTGAACTTTCATATTATCCTATGACAAACCGGTTGCTGAATTTGATGAAGATTATTGAACAGTTCGGTTTTACGGAAGGAGAATATGCCCCGCTATTGAGCTTACTTGGTCGATTCGGTCAAGCTCGGGAAATCGCCGAAGCAAATCTTTGGCTCGCTTCCGACGCATCATCCTATGTAACAGGAACAACGATTCATTTGGATGCAGGTTATACTTCAAGATAAATTTTTGTCAGATTCTCCATGGTGAGTAAACCGGAATAAACCTTTCCAAGGGGATTTTTCTAACCTCATTGGAAAGGATTTTTCTTTTTTTGTGCAGAACGAATAAATTTCCGGGAGAAATTCCAAATTAACAAAGTTTGGAATTTTTTACATAAAATAAAGCTACTTATCCCTCCAATACATAAGGGGGTGTCTGCCTAAAATCGTAAAATCTAATGTTGAGCAATTTACTATTCTCTTCTTTTAGTTCTTTAAAGGTGCCTTTTTTGATATTAAAGCATTTCTTCCAACTCTTCCAACTCTGTAAGCTCTACATCTGAAATAACTTTGATTCCGTTTCTTTTTAATAAAGCAGAAGTCACTCCATTGCCGGGTACCTTTTTGCCGCTAAATTCACCGTTATAAATCATTGAACTTCCGCATGAAGGACTATTTTCTTTCAACACAACAGTTGTGATCTTCATCTTTTGTACCAGTTTTAATGTCTCATATGCGCCTTTTATATACATATCGGTTACATCTTTTCCTAACCGATCTACCACTTTTGCCCGGCCATCCAATACATCGAAGCCATCTCCTTGAATGATTTCGGCAGGGATCCTTGGTATTGGAAGACCTCCTAATAGTTCCGGACAAGCTGTGATAGCGCGGTTCTCATCTACTAACCTCTTGATTATGTCACGAAGGCAATGTTTCCCGTCATAACGAACTTCTAGTCCTGCTAAACATGAACTAACTAAAATCATTGATATTCAACCCCATTTTACTATGTTAATATTAAAAAAATCGGTTAGTTTCTCAAACCACTTTTGAATGGTCCGATCCAACTAAAAAGCAAAATGACACCAAAGACAAGTTCTCCCAAAAAACGTATCTAACAATCCTCCCATGGATGGGAAAGACGGCTTTCCGCAAAAAAGGTTTGATGATTGCCTGAATCTCGCGTGTACCGGCTGCATCCCCAGTGCCCGGCTTTGCAGTGGGTGGTTTGATTTTGGAAAAACATTAAGCATGTCAGAAGGCTTTATCTGCGGCGAATTCTTTTCAGTTCTAGCCCGCATTGAAAAATAAAGAAAACGAAAACCGGGCGGAGTTTTGCCCGGTTCGTTTGCAACGGCTTATTTTCCTAAAACATCGTGGTCGACCCAGCGTTTGCCGTCGATTTCACTGATGAGATTGACAGCAACTTTAGCGCCGTCGCCTGCTGTGATAATCGTGTGCATGGAAACGCCGGCAACTGTGCCGCATGCCCACACATTCGGGACATTCGTCTTTCCTTGCGCATCCACTGCGAAAACGGTTTTTACGCGTGGTTCTGTTGCGGGTTTGGTTTTGACGCCAAGGGCTTCCCCGAGGCTTGCAATCATGCCGGTTGCAAGAATAACGTATTTGCTTTCGTACGACCCTTGTTCTGTTTTAATGGTAAAACCATTTTCCGTTTTTTCAATCGATTCAACTTTTTTGTCGACCAGTTTGGCACCGAATTGCGCTGCCTGTTTTTTACCGGTTTCGACCAGGTCTGGTCCGGTTATTTCTGTTACACCGTAGTGATTTTTCAGCAAAGCCCGCTTGGTAGCGCTCGTGCCGCCATCAAAAAGCACCGTGCTTTTCCCGGCTTTGGCCGTAAAAATGGCGGCACTTGCCCCGGCCGGACCAGCTCCAATAATGGCAATTTCATACATCGTACATTCCTCCCTTACCATTTTAAGTATAGACCGGCAGATGGGGAAGTTCAAAATATACACTTTGGAACCGGATTACCGGTTTTTCTCATTCTCTTTTTTATCATAAATGCAGTTCCATCCATTCATCCACTTCCTGGAAACCGAATTTTTCATACAACGGCTTGCCCATTTCAGAAGCGCCAAGCCAGATGTTGGAGATGCCGGCCTTTTTCACCTCATCAACCAGTTTTCCCATCAATTCTTTCGCGATCCCCTGGCCGCGGTATTCTTCTTTTGTATACACATTTGTAATGTAGGCTTTCTTCCCGCTTTTATTCACATAGCTCGGCGGGAATTCGTAAAAAATGACGGCCCCGCAAGCAACGATTTCTCCTTCGTCTTCCGCAAGCCATTGGACCATGGAGCCTTCTTTTAATTTCTTTTGAAAAAACTTTTCCAAATCGGCATCAATGTCCATCTTTGGTTCGATGCCCTGGGCAACCTGCTGCTGCTTTCTAAGCTCTATTAAATGATGAAGATCATCAAGATGGGCTTTCCGGAATTCCATAGCTGCGCCTCCTCGTATTTGATAATAAATTCATACCCCGTTTTAAGGAAGAAAAGCGCACCATTTGGTTTCTTTCCGTTGCAATTTTCGGAGCCGCATCGAAATATAATGGACCCATAAAACTAGACACAAAATGAGGAGCTGTTAAAGTAGGTTTATGAGAAAAAGTTATACGCCTGAATTTAAAACTC
>NZ_ALAS01000134.1 GCF_000290615.1 Heyndrickxia coagulans DSM 1 = ATCC 7050 | reverse complement strand
GAGTTTTAAATTCAGGCGTATAACTTTTTCTCATAAACCTACTTTAACAGCTCCTCATTTTGTGTCTAGTTTTATGGGTCCATTATATTTTACCATATGATCGTCAATGATTCGATGCCTGTTTTGTGCTCCGTAAAGTAGACAGTGGGTACAAATCTTGTTGATAATCCTTGCGGCTCCCCCGGAAAAACGATGGATTTCATCCAAAGCTACATCTGTGAAGATTTGCTCATTTACTCCTGAATATTGTAAATGCATGGCAATATATTCTGCAGATTGAGCTCTGTCGTAATGCCCCAGTTTGAATTGAATATCAATCCTTTGGCGGATTGCTGTGAAGGATTGGAGGTGCAGGCGGTCCCATCATTCACTTTGTCCGACAAGAATCAGGCTCATAGGGCTTTGGGCATCCATTTTGAAGTTCAGCAGGAATCTGACTTCCTCCAACATTTCCCGATCAAGAAGATGGGCCTCGTCCACGACCACTACCGGCTGAACACCATGAATTCCTCTCATAAGCTCAATTTCCCGATGAAGCTGCCGTTTTGCATCGCCTCTATAAAATTTAGACTCGCACCCGAGTTGTTCCAACAACCCTTTGTAAAAATGCCGAGGCGTTAATTTGGAATCAGACAAGTACAGTACTTTATATTGTCCATCATCAAGCCGGTCAACAAATTTACGAATAGTCGTCGTTTTCCCAGTCCCACAATCGCCTGTTAAAACCGCAAATAACTGCCTTCCAGCCGTATATTTTAACCGCCCCAGTATTTCCTGCATCATAGGAGAATCATAACCCACATTTCGCACGTCTTAAATATAGTTCATTCTAATTTTTGAATGAACTATATTTAAATGGCTTGGTGGGATGATATCTTCTTATTTT
>NZ_ALAS01000133.1 GCF_000290615.1 Heyndrickxia coagulans DSM 1 = ATCC 7050 | reverse complement strand
ATAGAAGTAAAACGGTCATTTTTCTTCAAAAAAAGGGCATACGTATCCCGCCTTCACAAAATGGTTTTTTTCACTACCCTTTGTGGAAAGAAAACGTTCATTTGAGTTATTCACATATCCACCTGTGAATAACTTAATTTGCTCTTTGCAGTCGATTGCGTGTCCATCCACAATTGGCCTTTCCAGTCTGATGGTACGCCATATTTGCCATGATATGCATAGATATCATGCATCGATCTACATGAGCTTCAACTGCCTG
>NZ_ALAS01000132.1 GCF_000290615.1 Heyndrickxia coagulans DSM 1 = ATCC 7050 | reverse complement strand
TCTCTTTGTCACTTTCAATTACCACGCTTCGCTTGCTTTTTTGGATAAGTAGGGGCTGTTTCGAAATACCAGTTATATTACTGTGCATAACGAGCGTATTGACACCACAAAATTTACTCGTTTTTTTCGGGCAGCTGGCGAGTCTTCTCGCTCTTATCTCGCTGCGGTGTTCTCCTGGCTTGATTTTTCCCGAAGAAGTCCCGTAAATTTCGCACTCACCAACGAACTGTGCACAAGATCGTTTTGGAAACAGTTTCTACTTATCCAGGCTTAGAATGGTCGTTCTATAATTTTGCTTAAATGTTCCATTACCGATGAACTGCTTAAATACAGGGGGTAACAGATCTTTGCTTTACACCAATTGGCGGATATGCGGACTACTATGACTGGTGTTAAGTTCCGTTGCCATCTTGTAGTTCTTGAACGGTTACTCAAGTTTCTTATTAAACATGCTTTGTTTGACCTTTGCCATGGCTTCTACACCAACTTCACTTCAATGCATACCCCTTTTCTTCATTCTGAACGAGATATTCCTTTGGTTTGTTCCCATCTTCTCACCTTCCGGCACGTTCTAACCTTGTCTTTCCCGTTTAAAATGCATTTCCGTCAAAAAATTTGATTTAAAAATGGGATCAATCACTTTTTAGTTTATAAAGCAGATAATCATATGGTTTTCCCTCTACCATTTGAAATTGCTTTTTGACCAACCTGTAGTTTTGCTTTAAAAGTGGAATATGGGGCGGCCCTGATTTCCACCGTGACTGCCTTATGACCACAAACTTCACCTTTTTTTCCATAATATAACGATTTTGTGCTTGCATGTTTTCCGGATAAATTTTCGGGTCTATATTCTGCTTTTCAAAATATTTCAC
>NZ_ALAS01000131.1 GCF_000290615.1 Heyndrickxia coagulans DSM 1 = ATCC 7050 | reverse complement strand
GTATTCGCCCACAAGCGTACATTTAAATGATAGAGCGTCTTCCCATTTTTTTCCACTCATCTGCCCTTCGAGTAAAATTTTACACATACAGCACGGATGATGAAAAATCAACATGGCAAACGATTTCATTTTGAAAATTTTATCTATTCTTTCTCTATTTTATATACATTTTATCCAAAAATCATGCGTTTTTTCACAAAATCGGAAAATCGCTCCCCATTTATGAATTTTCCCTGACAATTTTACCTTGCCGAAAGCAGTTCTTCCAAAATGTCCCCGCTGCACGTCACCAGTTTTGCGCCCTGCTGGATGAGATGGTTCGTTCCTTCCGACAGGCTGTCCAGAACGTTTCCCGGCACGCTGAAAACTTCCCGCCCTTCCTGGAGGGCGTAATCTGCCGTGATCAAAGAGCCGCTCCGTTTTTCCGCCTGAAGCACGAGCACACCTTCCGAAATGCCGCTGATGATCCGGTTGCGTTCCGGAAAACGCCATTTTTCAGGGCGCGTAAACGGCGGATATTCCGACAGGAGTAAATGGCCCTGTTTTATTTTCTCCGCCATCCCTGTATTTTCCCGCGGATAAATATGAAAAAATCCGCTTCCGAGCACCGCAATCGTCTTTCCCCCAAATTTCATGGCAGCACGGTGGGCAATCGCATCCGCCCCTCTCGCCAGCCCGCTGACAATGGTAAACTGTTTTTCGATCAGGGGCGGCAGCAAATGATCGGCGGCTTTTTCCGCATAGGAACCGGCCTTTCTTGATCCGACAACGGCCAGCGCACGTTTTTTCAGCAATGATATATTTCCGATTGAATAGAGTATGGCAGGAGGCTGGTACGTTTCTTTCAGAAGCGGCGGATATTCCGGTTCAAAACGGGCTGTCATCCGGATCTGTTTTTCCCGGTAGAGGGTTAAATAGGGGTTGATGTCAAGATGAAGGAGGTCTTCATAAAATCGTTCAAACGTTTCCTTTTGCATCTGAAGCATGGCGCGCAGTGTTTCAGGGGGAATCCGGCAGATTTTTTCAAGCAGCGGATCAAATTCGAGGATTTTCATTTTTTGCCCGCGGGAAATCCCCCTGCAATGGTCCAAATGAATGTATTTGATTTTTAACGGTTCCATTGTTTTCCTCGCTTTCAGACCGTATTTCATTGAAAAAAACAAACTATTTAGGACCCGGCTGCACGCTTAAAATGGCAGCCGGATCCGGGCAGTTTCACCAAGCTGCCCCGGAAAATGCGGGTTCCGGGACGGACGGTGCCGCAACTTAAAGGTTTTTACATTTCTCGTAAAGGCCTTTTTCCTTCAGGACACGGATCAGCGTTTCCCCAATGACCGCCGGCGTTTCGGCCACCTGGATGCCGCATTCGTTCATCGTGCGGATTTTTTCGGCTGCAGTTCCTTTGCCGCCTGAAATGATAGCGCCGGCGTGGCCCATCCGTTTTCCAGGAGGCGCTGTGACACCGCCGATAAATCCGACAACCGGTTTCTTCATGTTTGCCTGAACCCATTTGGCAGCTTCTTCTTCCGCCGTCCCGCCGATTTCACCGATCATAATGACCGCTTCTGTTTCCGGATCATTGTTAAATTCTTTTAATACATCAATAAAGTTGGTGCCGTTCACAGGGTCACCGCCAATGCCGATCGCTCCTGTCTGGCCGATGCCGGCGCGCGTCAGCTGATGGACGGCTTCATAAGTCAGCGTGCCGGAACGGGAAACGACCCCGACATGGCCTTTTTTATGGATATAACCCGGCATAATGCCGATTTTGCATTCATCTGGCGTGATGATGCCCGGGCAATTCGGCCCGATCAGGCGCGTTTTTTTCCCTTCCATATAACGTTTCACTTTGACCATATCCAACACCGGGATATGCTCAGTAATGCAGATAACAAGATCGAGTTCTGCATCGACCGCTTCCATAATCGCATCTGCCGCAAACGGAGCTGGCACGAAGATAACCGAAACGGTTGCGCCCGTTGCTTTAACGGCTTCTTCCACCGTATTAAAGACCGGCACGCCTTCTACTTCAGTCCCGCCTTTGCCAGGGCTTGTGCCGCCGACAATTTTCGTTCCGTATTCCAAGCATTGTTTTGTATGGAAAAGCGCTGTTTTCCCGGTAATCCCCTGGACAATGACTTTCGTGTCTTTATTTACATAAATGCTCACTTTTTTCCCCTGCCTTCTTCATTCAAGAATATTTGTTCGCATTTGGCCCGAATGAACAGCTGCTGTTAGCTGACCAGTTCGACAATTTTTTGTGCGCCGTCTGCCATCGATTCAGCTGCCACAATTTTCAACCCGGATTCGTTTAAAATTTTCTTCCCGAGTTCCACATTGGTCCCTTCAAGACGGACAACGAGCGGAATGTCGAGCCCGACCTGTTTTGTGGCTGCAACCACGCCGGAAGCAATGACATCGCATTTCATAATGCCGCCGAAAATGTTGACAAAAATGCCTTTGACTTTTTCGTCCGATAAAATAATTTTAAACGCTTCCGTTACTTTTTCTTCCGTTGCGCCGCCCCCGACATCAAGGAAGTTGGCCGGATCGCCGCCGTAATATTTAATAATGTCCATTGTCGCCATCGCAAGGCCGGCGCCGTTTACCATGCAGCCGATATTGCCGTCAAGGGCGACATAGCTCAAATCGTATTTCGACGCTTCAATTTCTTTCGGGTCTTCTTCTTCGAGATCGCGGTATGCCAGAATATCCTGCTGGCGGAACAAGCCGTTCGAATCAAAATTCAATTTGGCATCGAGCGCCATCACTTTTCCGTCGCCGGTTACAACAAGCGGATTGATTTCCGCGATCGAGCAGTCTTTTTCCACAAATACTTGATAAAGGCCTGTCATAAATTTAACAGCCTGATTTACAAGTTTAGCAGGAATATTGATGTTGAATGCAATGCGGCGCGCCTGGAACGGCAACAGGCCGACTGCCGGGTCAATGGTTTCTTTGAAAATCTTTTCCGGTGTTTTGGCCGCCACTTCTTCAATTTCCGTGCCGCCTTCTTCAGAAGCCATCAGCACAACCCGGCTTGTCGCACGGTCCAAAACAAGGCCGACATAGTATTCTTTTTGAATGTCACACCCTTCTTCAATCAAGAGGCGCTTCACTTCTTTGCCTTCAGGGCCTGTCTGATGCGTCACAAGCGTTTTGCCAAGCAGTTCCTGCGCGTATGTACGAACCTCATCCAAATTTTTTGCCACTTTGACGCCGCCTGCTTTTCCGCGGCCGCCGGCATGAATTTGCGCTTTTACCACACATACATCTGTTCCGAGCGATTTCGCCGCTTCCACCGCTTCATCCACGGTGAAGGCCACTTTCCCGTTCGGCACAGCGACCCCGTATTTTCTCAGGATCTCTTTGCCCTGATACTCGTGAATATTCATGTTCCATCCTCCTATCAAACTGTTCAAAAAATTAACTGCGCTTTCATTTTAATAAACATCGGAAAAGATGTCTACCATAATGAACTAAAATGGCTATTATTATTCAAAAATATTTTTTGCAGTATAAAATGGACGGAATTTCACCGTTCGTTTGCCTGCTGTGAATCGCAATCTTTATTCAAATGGGCGCCTAGGCCTGATGTAAAACTTTCGTTCATTTGATATCCTTGTTTTTTAGCGACTGGTCGAGGCGGTAAATCATGGCAAACACCTCGGCCACAGCCGCATACAGTTCTTCCGGGATCGCTTCGTTGATATCGAGCCGGCCGAGCAGCGCGGCAAGATCCGGGTCCTGCTGGATCGGGACATTCGCTTTTTTTGCCTCTTCGATAATCCGCCTGGCCGTGTCCCCTTTGCCTTTTGCCTTCACGACAGGGGCGGAATGCGCATCCGGGCTGTACTGGAGCGCGACCGCTTCTTTTATGTCTTTTTGTGGATCCTTCATATCCTAAGGTCAACCCCTTTCCCGGAAACGTCCGGCCGGCTGAGCGCGGCACGCACAGCACCCGGCTGGAATTCCCCGAACCGGACATCAGACAATGTGTAACCGGTTTTGGAAAGGCCTTCCTTTAAGGCCGGCAAAAAAGGCTTTACGGCTTCCTGGAGGCCCTTTTTCAAACTGGAAATGCGGATGGAAACGATCCGGTTTTGCACATTCATCTCGACCAATGTTTCTTTCATAAACTGAAGATTTAAGTAAAAAATGATTTTACAATAGTTACTGTCTATTTTTCCGTCTTTTTTCCGCCTGCCTGACCATTGCACAACGGCATTCGTTTGAAAGCGCGCGAAAGAAAGCGGAATTTCCATCCAAATGTGCTGCACCGCCCCGCCGGGAAGCGAAAGCAGTTGCTGGCCGTTCAGTTTCTGCACGATTTCGTCTGCTGCATCCCGGGCTGCTTTTGTTCCCCCGCCTTTTTGCAGCAACTCAACAAGCAACGCTTTTAAAGGCAGCCCGCCCTTGTCCGCGGTTTTATCCCCATGCAAAAGCCCCGCCTCATAAAAAAGCCCCATTTTTTGAATCTTCTCTTTGATTTGCAGGCGCAGCGCCTCTCCTGTCACCTGCCCGTTGCCCGCCCCAAGTTCCCTGATAAGCGCAAGCAATTGCCTGGTTTCCGGCGTCTGTTCCCCCTGCTGAAGCGCCTGCTGCAGCCGGTTTAAAAGCTGATCTACCGGTGTGTTTTGCACGAAGGTACGGAGAGAAGTGAACACGCCCTCCGTCACAGGAAAGCCTTCTTGCAGCATGAGGGCAGCCGTTTCCAGCCCGTTTGCAAGATCCGGCACATGCTTCAGCCATGCGCCGATTGCGGCAATGTCATTTTTTGTAAACGGAATCCCCCGTTCAGCCAAGTACGAGACAAGGGACTGGAACGTTTTCCCCGGCGGCAGCTGCATTTGCGGGAGCAAAGCTTTGCCGGCATTGTCGTTTGCATCGGCTTCCGAGAGCATTTTCAGCCGGACTTCACCATCGACCAAAACCGTTTGAAACCAGTAGTTTTTTCCGGCTTCAAGCGGCACTTCGAGTTTCGCGGCAAACGCACGCCCGCCTGCCCGGATAAGTGCGGTGTCATTTGGAAACAGTTTTTGGATGGCGCCGGAAAAAATCTGCCCCGTTTGAAAAGAAAACGTGCGGATATTTGAGCCGGCTTTAATAAATGGTTGTTTGCCAAAAGAAATTTGCATGCTTACCCCCCCGCCCTGTTTCTTCCTTCTTGCTTATTTATCGGCGGATTGCCGGCCTGTCTTTAATCGGCGCAAACGATTTTCTATGGATCGGGCATGGGCCAAGCTTCATGATCGCTTCCAGATGTTTTTTCGTCCCATAGCCCTTATGTATGGCGAAACCGTACCCGGGATATTTTTCATCCATTTCCCGCATATACCGGTCTCTCGTTACTTTTGCAATCACGGAAGCCGCGGCAATTGAAATACTTTTCGCATCCCCTTTTACAATCGAAGTTTGCGGGTACGGGGCCGGAATTTCCATCGCATCGATCAGCAAATGGTCCGGAGAAGCGGGCAAATGGCCCAAAGCCGCAAGCATCGCCTTTTTGGCCGCCTCGTAAACATTCATTCGGTCAATTTCTTCTGCACTGGCAAAGCCGACGCCGACAAGGGCTTCCTCCTGAATGTGCGCAAAAAAGGCCTCCCGCTGTTTTTCGGAAAGCTGTTTGGAATCGTTCAGTCCGGGCAGGCAAAAATCTTCCGGAAGAATGACGCAAGCGGCTACAACCGGACCGGCAAGCGGCCCCCTGCCTGCCTCGTCAATTCCGGCGATCAGGCGGTAGCCGTGGCTGCGCAGGGCGTCTTCAAATCGGGCCATCTCCCGGAATTTTTCAAGCTGTTCACGCTCTTTTTCTAATTTTCTCATCCATTTTTCCAGCGCTTTTTGTGCGCCTTTCCGTTCATCCCGGCGCAACTTCTGGACGAACGGATCGGACGGATTTGTCATTTCTGAAAGCCGCGCTTCAATATCACTGATTTTCAATGTTTCCCCTCCTATGAAAAATAAGCGCCCCTTTTACGGAGGCGCTTATCCCAAATCAAATGTCAGAGGCCCCAGTTTCATGCCGCGGATATCACGGATAATCACCTCAGCCGTTTTGTCGTAATCGATTTCCCCTCCCGCCCGCAAACAGCCGCGCAAGCGCCCAATATGGTCAAAAAGGGGTACGATGTCCGGGATATCCCCGAGCTTATACCGGGCTTTTAATGCGTCGGGATAATGTTTTTCAAGAAAACGCAGGCCAAATACGGAAACGTCCTGCAGGTTGAGGATCGTGTCTTTAATTGCGCCGGTTAAGGCGAGCTTATAGCCGGTTTCCTTGTCTTCGAATTTCGGCCAGAGGATTCCGGGCGTATCGAGGAGTTCCATCGTTTTCCCGACTTTTATCCATGCCTGCGCTTTTGTCACGCCCGGCGTATTGCCGGTTTTGGCGATATTTTTCCCGGCAAGCCGGTTAATGAGCGTCGATTTGCCGACGTTCGGTATCCCGACAATCATCGCCCGGATCGCACGCGGACGGATGCCTTTTGCCCGCAGTCTCTCCCATTTTGGCTGCAAAATCTGTTCAGCCAGTTTCACCATTTTGTCGAGCCCTTTTCCGCTTTGCGCGTCAATGGCAAGGACATGCGTATTGCCACCGGATAATATTTCAAGCCAGCGGGCTGTAGCAGCCGGATCCGCCATATCCGCCTTGTTCAACAATTTGATCCGCGGCTTTTGCTGAATCAGTTCATCCAGCATCGGATTGGCGGAGGAAACCGGGATCCTTGCATCCAGCAGTTCAAAAACGATATCGACCAGTTTTAATTTTTCGGTCACTTCTCTCCTTGCCTTCGCCATATGGCCCGGAAACCATTGTATTGCCATCATGCGTCAACTCCATCACGGTTACTTTTTTCCGTAAAATGTGCAGCTGCCGGGCGCTTATTTATTGATCATATGGGCATCTTTCACCGGCCAGTATACAAAGTTTGTCTCCCCGACCACCTTGCTAAGCGGAATGGTCCCGATCTGGCGGCTGTCTTTGCTGTACCGGCGGTTATCGCCCATCACAAAAATCTGCCCTTTTGGCACCGTGTCGCGCCCGATATAATCTTTTAAGGTAAAATCTTCCGTAAGCGGTCCGTCGGCAACGGCTTTTTTATATTTATCGAGATAAGGCTCTTTATACGCTTTCCCGTTAATATACAGGACGTCATTTTTATACTCGATCCGGTCGCCCGGCAGCCCGATGACCCTTTTGATATAATCTTTGCCTTCCGGGGCGTGGAAAACGACGATGTCGAACCGTTTCGGGGTCCCGATTTTATTTACAATCATCCGGTCGCCGTTTTTCAAAGTCGGCATCATGGAAGAACCGTCGACCACGATCGGGGCGAAGAAAAAATAGCGCAAAATGCCGGCCAGTGCCACAGCGATCAGCAGCGCTTTCACCCATTCGAACAGTTCATTTTTTGGTTTTTTCTGTTTTTCCATTTATTTACACCGCCTCATTCCATGTATCCATTAAGTGTATATTCCCTGATATTTTGCATTATAACAGGATTGGTTGCCGATTGAAAACCTCAGACGGCACCCGGGTTATTTATGTATAAGTATGAAGAAAAGGGGCCATGATAGCCCCTTTTCGAACAGCCGTTGCAGCAAATTAGCGGATTTCTTTAATACGGGCGGCTTTACCGCGCAGATTACGCAGGTAGTAAAGTTTCGCACGGCGAACTTTACCGCGACGCACGACTTCAAGCTTCGCAATTTTCGGTGTATGGAGCGGAAATGTACGCTCAACGCCGACGCCGTAAGAAACTTTCCGGACTGTAAACGTTTCGCTGATCCCGCCGCCGCGGCGTTTAATGACCACACCTTCAAAAACCTGGATACGTTCGCGTGAACCTTCGACAACTTTTACATGGACGCGGACCGTATCCCCCGGGCGGAAAGCAGGCAGATCAGTGCGAAGTTGATCTTTTGTAATTTCGTCAATAATATTGTGCATCGTATTCAACTCCTTCCAACAAATGCTCTTGCAAATCTTCCATCTTATTTGCAGCGGAACATCGTTTTACGGTGGCCTGCCTTGTTTTCAAGCAAACCACAAATGCAATCTTAGCATAAACGCATGCCGATTGCAACAGCTATCCGTGCATTTCTTCCCATTCTTTCAGCCACGCTTTTTGCTTTTCGGAGAGCGTCACGCCGTGCAAAAGGTCCGGCCTCCTCGTATAGGTGCGGTACAGCGACTCTTTTTCGCGCCATTCTTCAATCAGCCGGTGATTTCCGGATAATAACACATCCGGCACCTTCATCCCGCGGAAATCCGCCGGACGCGTATAATGTGGATGTTCCAGCAGCCCGGTTGAAAAAGAATCGGTAACAGGCGAAGTTTCATTGCCCAAAACACCGGGAAGCAGGCGGACGATGCTGTCGATCATGACCATTGCGCCCAGCTCGCCGCCCGTTAACACATAGTCCCCGATTGAAATTTCATCGCTTACAAGTGTACGGATCCGTTCATCATACCCTTCGTAGTGGCCGCAAATAAAGATCAGATGTTCTTCTTTCGCAAACGCTTCCGCTTTTTGCTGCGTATACGTTTCTCCCTGGGGGCAGAGCAAAATGATGCGCGGCTTTTTTTTGCTCCCCTCAAGCAGGTCTTCTACTGCATCGAACACCGGCTGGGGCTTTAACACCATGCCCGCCCCGCCGCCGTACGGGTAGTCATCGACGGTTTTATGCTTGTTGTCGCTGTATTTGCGGAAATTGACCAGATGGTAATGGACGATCCCTTTTTCTTCTGCTTTTTTTAAAATAGAAGATCCGAGAACGCCTTCAAACATTTCCGGGAACAAAGTCAATATATCCATTTTCATGGCAAAAGCCCTTCCATCGGTTCAATTACAATTCTTTTTTCTTTTTTGTCGACTTTTTTGACGACGTCTTCAATATACGGGATTAGCGCCTCTTTCTGCTGCGCTGTTTTCACCACCCAGACGTCATTTGCCCCGGGCGTTAAAATCTCTTTTACCGTCCCGACTTTCTCGCCTGCGGTTGTCACGACTTCGCAGCCGATGATTTCATGAAAATAAAACTCATTTTCGCCAAGCTCATCCAGCTGTTCTTCGGAAACTTTCAGCATGCCGCCTTTCCATTTCTCTGCTTCCCCAATCGAATCAAAGCCCTCAAACTTCAGCAAATCAAACTGCTTATGCACCCGGTGAGATTCAATCGTAAGCGCAACCGGTTCATTGCAGCCGGGAAGAAACAAGTAAAGCGTATTGCCCGGTTTATACCGTTCCGCTTTGAAATCCGTTTTGGAAATGACCCGCACTTCTCCGCGGATGCCGTGTGTATTGACGATTTTGCCGACATTAAACCATTGTGTCATATTCTCACCTCTCGCGAATTTCATGGATGATGCCGTCTTTTATAATAATCGATTTCTCTTTTGTCACCGCACTCCAGTCGTCGCCTTCCCGGACGTCAACAATAGCGTGCATTTCTTTTTCTTTTAATTCCGTCCCGATCGGAAGCAAAAGCAGTTGTTCAATTTGAAACTCCACCAGTTTGATTTTCTCCTGCCGGCTTTCAATTTCTTTTTCAAAATGCATTTTTAAATTGGTTCCCGAAAACTTTTTTTGTTTTTCCAGTTTTTTCGTTTCAAACCGGAGCTGCTCACATTCTTTTTGAAGTTGTTGTTTCTTTTGTCGGTATGTATCCAAAAGCATTCCTTTGCTCTTTTCGGTCAGGATTTGCTTGACCATCACTTTTTGAAGGATTTTCAAGATGCCCTGCCCTCCTTTTCGCCATTTATTAGCAACCCAAATAAAAGCAGCCGGAAAAAGCGGATGTCGGTTAAGATGAGGGGAAAGCCCGAAAGATGTATGTAAAAAGGGAGGTGTGCGCCTCCCTTTCTCTGGTGTTCTATCCATCGTTGTCCGTTATTCGGCAATTTCAAGACGGATTTTTTTATGCCCGTGCACGCCGGCCGCAGCATAAACGACCGTACGGATGGCCTTTGCGGTACGCCCTTTTTTGCCAATAACCATGCCGGCATCATCCGGATGGACAATCAGGCGGTAGAGCGTTCCGGATTCTTGTTCATCCCGCTCTACTCGCACCTCATCCGGATGGCCGACAATCGGCTTGACGATCGAAAGGATTAAATCATCCATCTGTTGGTCCATGATTATTTGCCGTGTTTTTCGTTATGGTATTTTTCCATAATGCCTTGTTTTGAAAACAAGTTGCGTACCGTGTCAGACGGTTGGGCGCCGTTTTTCAGCCATTGGAGCGCGGCTTCCTCGTTGATTTTGACTTCTGCAGGATCTACAACAGGATTGTAAGTTCCTACTGTTTCAATAAAACGTCCATCACGCGGTGAACGGGAATCTGCCACAACAATGCGGTAAAACGGGGATTTTTTTGTGCCCATGCGTTTCAAGCGGATTTTTACTGCCATTTTAATCATACACCTCCAAAAAAGTTTCTCACAAGACTGTATCATATCAGAAAATCATGATGGTGTAAAGTCTTTTCTCTTAACACCCTTGCTTTTTTACATAAAAGGGAATTTAAAGCCTTTTTTTCGGCCTTTTTGATTCATGCCTTGCAGTTGTTTCATCATTTTCTTCATTTCTTCAAATTGTTTCAAAAGCCGGTTGACTTCCTGCACCGGGCGGCCGGAACCTTTCGCAATCCGTTTTTTCCGGCTTGCATTGATAATGTCCGGGCGGATTTTTTCCTGCTTTGTCATCGACTGGATAATCGCTTCGACATGCGCAATTTGCTTCTCATCAATTTGCAGATTATCCATCCCTTTCATCCGGTTGGCCCCCGGGATCATTTTCAAAATGTCACCGAGCGGCCCCATTTTCCGGACCTGGCCGAGCTGCTCAAGGAAATCTTCAAACGTAAACGACTGATCCCGCATTTTCTTTTCGAGCGCGCGCGCTTTTTCTTCATCAACGGTTTCCTGCGCTTTCTCAATCAGCGACAGGATATCGCCCATGCCGAGAATGCGGGAAGCCATCCTTTCCGGGTGAAACGGTTCGAGTGCATCCATTTTCTCGCCCATCCCGGCAAATTTAATCGGCTTTTCGGTTACGGCCCGGATGGATAAAGCCGCCCCGCCGCGCGTGTCGCCGTCAAGCTTCGTCAGGATGACGCCGGTGATGCCGAGCTGGTCATTAAAACTTTGCGCGACATTTACGGCATCCTGGCCTGTCATCGCATCGACGACAAGAAAAATTTCATCCGGATGCGCAAGTTCCTTGATTTCCTTCAATTCATTCATCAGCTCGCTGTCAATATGGAGGCGGCCGGCCGTATCGATGATGACGGTATCGTGATGTTCTTCTTTTGCTTTTTCAATCGCTTGCCTGGCAATTTCCACCGGGCTGATTTTGTCGCCAAGCGAAAATACCGGCATGCCGAGTTGTTTTCCGAGCGTTTCCAGCTGCTTGATTGCAGCGGGGCGGTAAATATCGGCCGCAACGAGCAGCGGGGTCCGGTTGTATTTTTTTCGCAGCAGGTTGGCCAGTTTCCCCGATGTCGTCGTTTTCCCGGCACCCTGCAGGCCGACCATCATGATGACGGTCGGCGGGCGCTTTGCAACGGCAATCTTGCTCTGGGATCCGCCCATAAGATTGGTCAGCTCTTCCTGGACAATTTTAATGACCTGCTGCCCGGGTGTCAGGCTTTTCAGCACCTCCTGGCCGACCGCGCGTTCGCTCACTTTTTTTACAAAATCTTTTACCACTTTGAAGTTGACGTCAGCTTCCAGAAGGGCAAGGCGGACTTCCCGCATCATTTCTTTGACGTCGCTTTCCGTGACCTTGCCTTTTCCGCGGATTTTCTGCATCGTGCCCTGCAGGCGTTCTGCGAGTCCTTCAAATGCCATTTTTCCGCCCCCTATTCCAATTTTTCAAGCGCATCGACAAGCCGCGCCAGTTCCGGATTGGCATTATGCGCCAAAAGATTGCGCATCGACCGGAAGATTCGTGTGCGCGCTTGAAACTTTTCCAATAAACCAAGCTTTTTTTCATAGTCTTCGAGCATTTGTTCGGTTCGTTTGATATTATCGTAAACCGCCTGGCGGCTCACACCATATTGTTCGGCGATTTCACCAAGCGACAAGTCGTCGAGATAATAGAGGGACATATAGCTGCGCTGCTTTGGAGTCAACAACGATTGGTAAAAATCGTACAAATCATTCATTCGCGTTGTTTTCTCCAGCATGGCTTCTTCCCCCTGTTAAGTGAAAATGCTTTACATAAACTCAGAATACAAAGATTCTTGTTTTTTGTCAATGAAAACAAGTCCGTTTACCCGCAATCGCCCCACGCTTTGAAGGGCTCCCTGCCATACGTAATACCGCGGGCTTGCGCGCTTTATTATGATTCGCAGTGCGGCCCGCACGCAGTCAGGCTTGTTCTTCCGGCACTTCATCGATCAGATCGGAAAACAACCCGTACACGTATTTTTCTGCATCGAACGGCTGGAGGTCATCCATTTTCTCGCCGAGGCCGACGAATTTGACGGGAATATGGAGTTCGTTCCGGATCGCGAGCACAATCCCGCCTTTTGCCGTGCCATCCAATTTTGTCAGCACGATCCCGGTTACGTCCGTAGCTTCTTTAAACGTCTTTGCCTGCACCATCGCATTTTGCCCGGTGGTGGCATCCAGAACGAGCAAGACTTCATGCGGCGCCCCCGGGATTTCCCGTTCGATGACGCGTTTTACTTTTTCCAGTTCCTTCATCAAATTGACTTTGTTTTGCAGACGGCCCGCCGTATCACAAAGCAGGACATCCGCATTTCTTGCTTTCGCTGCTTGGACGGCGTCAAACATAACAGCGGCCGGATCGGATCCTTCCGAATGTTTGATCACTTCCACGCCGACCCTTTCTCCCCAGACTTCAAGCTGTTCAATGGCGCCGGCGCGGAATGTATCGCCGGCTGCCATCATCACTTTTTTTCCCTGCTGTTTCAGCATATGGGCGAGCTTGCCGATCGTTGTCGTTTTACCGACGCCGTTTACGCCGACAAACAAAATAACAGTCAGGGCGCCGTCCTGGATGTTAAGCCGGTTCGGGGCTTCTTCTCCGCCTGAATAAATGTCAACCAGTTTTTCGGAAATCACGGACTGGACTTCAGAAGGGGCTTTGATGTTTTTCCGTTTCACTTCCATTTTCAACTCATCGATCAGTTCCATCACCGTCTGGAAGCCGACATCCGCCTGAATTAAAATTTCTTCCAGTTCTTCGAAAAAGTCTTCGTCGATTTTCCGGTAACGCGCGACAAGATTGTTGACTTTGCTCGAGAAATTATCGCGCGTTTTTGCAAGGCCGGTTTTAAATTTATCGGTTACCGTATCGGCCTGCCGGGTGAATTTGTCTTTTAATGATTTAAAAAAACTCATTTGTCCACTTCCTTTGGCTCTCCTGAATTTGCGTGTCAGTTTGTGCGGGATAAAAGCTGCCCGGGCGGTCCTGGAAATGAACGCCGCCCTGATTTTTATCCCGCCGGCCCGCTCTGGCACGGGCGCTACTTTTTAAACCCGGCGCTGATTCGCCCTGTTTAAGACGTTTGAAAAGCGAGATCGGTTGACTCTTCCAGTTTGACCGACACAAGTTTCGATACCCCGGATTCCTGCATCGTCACCCCGTAAAGGACGTCCGCTTCTTCCATTGTTCCTTTCCGGTGGGTGATGACAATAAACTGGGTTTCCGCACTGAATTGTTTCAAATATTTGCTGAACCGGTATACATTGGCTTCATCCAGCGCGGCTTCCACTTCATCGAGAATGCAAAACGGCACAGGGCGCACACGCAAAATCGCAAACAAAAGCGCGATCGCGGTCAGCGCTCTTTCGCCGCCTGAAAGCAGCCCGAGATTTTGCAGTTTTTTCCCCGGCGGCTGCGCGAAAATTTCCACGCCTGTCGTAAGCAAATCTTTCGGGTCCGTCAGCCTCAAGTCCGCTCTCCCGCCGCCGAAAAGCTCTCGGAAAACCGGTTCGAATTCGTTCCGGATGGCATTAAACGTCTCATCGAAACGGCGGACCATTTCGCCGTCCATTTCCGTAATTACCTGGTCAAGGGTGTCTTTTGCTTCAAGCAGGTCGGTCTCCTGTTCTTTTAAGAACCGGTAGCGTTCCGATACGCGCTCATATTCTTCGATCGCGCCGAGATTGACGGCGCCAAGCTCATCAATCGACAGTTTGATCAACTTCACTTTTTTGCGCGCTTCCTCCAGGGAAACATTGAGCGGGCGGGCTTCTTTCGCGGCTTCAAAGGTGAGCGTGTATTCTTCGCGGAGCCTTTGAAGCCGGTTCTCAAGTTCCACATCCAGCCGGTTTGCTTTGACTTCTTCATCCTGAATGGCCTGCTGGAGCCCTTTTTGCTGCCGTTTCCATTCTTTCAGGCCGCGTTCCAGGTCTTCCATCTCTGCTGTCAGCCGGGCCCGTTCTTCCCTGCGCACGGCGATAAAGGCGAGCGTATCATTTTTGTCACGCGCTTTTTGTTCAGCCGCTTCCGCCAGTTCGCTTTCCGACATGTGGTGCTTCTCCGATTCGTCCGTAAGAAAGTGGTACTGCTCATCATAACGCGCTTTACGTGCCGCCCACTCCTTGATTTCGCGGTCCAGCCGCGCAAGTTCTTCTCGGTCGCGCGCCGCCTGCTCCATCTTTACGGCAAGCGTTGATTTTAAATCGCTGAGTTCGCCCTGGAGCCGGCTTTTTGCCGTCGAATCATCGTTTTTCTTTACGGTCAGGGCTTCAATTTCCGCTTCCAATTCCTGCGCTTTTTCGCCAGTACGCGCCAGCATGTTTTCCAGTTCGCCGACCCGTTTGCGGGCTTCATCCTGCTGTTTTTCCGCCTCTTGTTTTTCCATATCGTAGACGAGCAGGTGCTCATCCAGATTTTTTTCTTCAACCGCAAGCCGTTCCAGTTCCGCTTTCGCCTGCTGTTCCCCAAGCCTCAGCGCTTCGCCGTTTTTCCTCGCTTCATCCAGCTCCTGTTGCACGCGGGAAACTTCGGCTTTTAATGCTTTGACTTCCGTTTCAAGCGCCATCGTTGTTTTTTCCATCCCGGCAAGCTTTTCTTTTAGTGCTTCCAGTTCGCTTTTTCTCGAAAGGAGCGACACGCTGTTTTGTTTCGAAGCCCCGCCTGTCATCGAGCCGCCCGGATTGACGACATCCCCGTCAAGCGTCACGATGCGGTAGCGGTACCCGAGCATTTTGGCGATTTTGTTTGCACTTTTTAAATCACGGACAACAAGGACATGGCCGAGCAGATTGGACACAATGGATTGGTAGCGGCTTTCAAAGCGGACAAGCTCCGCGCACACGCCGACGTATGCCTCTTCATTGCGGAGCGGTTTGAGGCTTGCTTCCGGAATGGCCCGGGGCTTGATAATATCGAGCGGCAAAAAAGTCGCCCGCCCGGCCTTCCGCTCTTTTAAAAATGCAATGGCACAGCGTGCATGCCGTTCCGTTTTTGTCACAATATGCTGCATCGAAGCACCCAGTGCAGTTTCAACCGCTTTTTCGTAAGGCGCGGGCACCCGGACCAGCTCGGCCACAGCGCCTTCAATGCCTTCCAGCTTTTTGCCACGGGCTTTCAAAATTTCGCGCACGCCCTGGTAAAAGCCGGTATAATCCTCTTCCATCTCTTCAAGCGTTTCTTTGCGTGATTTCGCTTTTTGCAAATATTGGTATGCCTGATACAGATTGGACTCCTGTTTTTGATACCGGCTGTTGACGGACTCCAGCTGCCTTTGTTTTTCCATATAGGCACCGGCAGCCGCTTCCAGCTCCTGTTTGATTTCTGCAAGGCGGCCGGCCGCCATTTTTTTCTTTTCCCGCACCTTTTCCCGTTCTTCGACATATTTCCGGTTGTCGGCTTCAAGCCGGCTGAGGCGGTTTAACGACGTTTGCATCTGCTGCACGAGCATGCGCTTTTCATTTTTTCCGCTTGCCTGCTCGTTCAGCAGTTCAATATAGTCGCTTTTTAAAGACTCAATTTTTTCCTCCAGATTCGTGCTGAGGCGGAAAAGGCCCGCTTCCTTCTCTTTCACGCTTTCTTTCAGGGCCGATAAGGCTTGTTCATTTTCCGCCGCCGTTTGCAAAATCTTTTCCTTTTGGGCTTCCAGTTCTTTTAAGGTGTTCTCCGCTTCTTTTATATTTTTTTCAAGCTGGGCTTTGTTCTCGCTGACATTTTTTTTGCGTTCTTTCAGCACTTCTTTTTGCCCTTCGAGTTTTTCCAGCTCTTCTGTCGCTGCAAGCAGCACATTCTGCAAATCTTGAATCGATTCATCGAGCGCATCCAGCTGATTGCGCTTTTCTTCCAGCTGCGCTTCCTGTTTGCGGATTTCGGAAGAGAGCCCCGCTTCTTTGTCCCGGTGCGCTTCAAGCTGCGACTTAAGCGATTCCCACTCGCCATGCAGCGATTCTATCTCATACGCCAAAACGGCAATTTCATAATTTTTCAATGTTTCCTTTTGTTCCAGATAATCTTTTGCGACCGATGCCTGCATTTTCAGCGGCTCAAGCTGGCTTTCCAGTTCATAGAGAATGTCGCTGACACGGTTTAAGTTATCCTGCGTTTCGGCAAGCTTCACTTCCGCCTTTTTCTTGCGCGTCTTATATTTTAAAACGCCGGCTGCCTCTTCAAAAATGCTGCGGCGTTCTTCCGCTTTGCTGTTTAAAATTTCTTCCACTTTTCCCTGGCTGATGATGGAAAAAGCTTCTTTGCCAAGGCCGGAATCCATAAACAATTCCACGATATCCTTCAACCGGCACTGCTGTTTATTGATGTAAAACTCGCTTTCCCCTGAACGGTATACCCGCCTTGTCACGCTCACTTCCTGGTAATCGATCGGAAGGGCGCGGCCTTCGTTTTCAAGCGTTAACGTCACTTCTGCAAAATTCAACGGTTTTCTTGTATCGCTGCCGGCAAAGATGACATCTTCCATCTTTCCGCCGCGCAGGCTTTTCGCTGATTGTTCACCGAGCACCCAGCGGACGGCGTCGATCACATTGCTTTTGCCGCTGCCGTTCGGGCCGACAACCGCTGTCACGCCTGGGACAAATTCTATGGAAATCCGGTCCGCAAATGACTTAAATCCGATCACGTCGAGACGTTTCAGAAACAATCCATTCCCCCTCCATTCCTCACGGCTTCTTTTTTTCTTCTTTCTGCAAATTGGATAAAGCCGTTTGCGCAGCCTGCTGTTCCGCTTCTTTTTTGGAGCGGCCTTTTCCTGTCCCGAGCGCCTTGCTGTTCAGCGACACTCTGGAGACGAACTCCTTGTCATGCGCAGGGCCGCGTTCATCGAGAATCGTGTATTCCAACACACCGGATGTTCTTTTTTGGACGTACTCCTGCAACTTGCTTTTATAATCCGCCGTGCTGCTGAAGAGCCCTTCGTCTATTTTCGGGAATACGACTTTTTCAAGGAGGGAAACAACAGCCTTTAACCCCTTGTCCAAATAAAGCGCGCCGATAAACGCTTCAAACACATCGGCTAAAAGGGCCGGGCGCGTTCTGCCGCCGGTCATTTCCTCGCCTTTGCCGAGCAGGATATACTCGCCAAAGTGCAGCTCATTGGCAAAAATGACAAGAGACGGCTCACAGACGACGGACGCCCGCAATTTCGTCATTTCCCCTTCGTTCATCGACGGGAACCGCTTAAATAAATAATGGGAAACGGTCAATTCCAGGACGGCATCGCCTAAAAATTCAAGCCTTTCATTGTCGTGACTGCGCTTTTCCGGATGCTCGTTCACATAGGAGGAATGCGTAAAGGCCTGTTTCAGCAGGTTTCCGTCTTGAAAATGAATCCCAAGCTGTTCCTGCAGCTTGCCAAATTTGTTTACTACATGTTCTTCATCTGATTTTATTTTTTTTACCATCGTTCATCCACCCGATATCTTGATGTAGTTTCACTTAACTTAAATATATAGAAAAATACTGCTGAACGCAAAGGCATCTTCGGGACCCGGGCGGTCGTAAATAGGCAAAAAGGGGTTGCATTTTTTGCCCATTTACCATCCTCAGGCCGGATTAGAGAAAAATGTCCCGCTTATGGGGCGGGACATTTTACATGAAGACGATTACTGCTGATTTTGTATGTAATTTACAGCGTCACCCACTGTTACAATCTTCTCAGCATCCTCGTCGGAAATTTCCATTCCGAATTCATCTTCCAATTCCATCACCAATTCCACTACATCAAGGGAATCAGCGCCAAGATCTTCTTTGAATTTCGCTTCCAGTGTAACTTTGGATTCTTCGACACCAAGGCGGTCAACGATGATCTTTGTCACACGCTCTAATACGTCTGCCATGCGGTTCACCTCCCCTCAAGGTATTATAGAGGATTTTTTATAATTAATAAAGCGAAAGTTAAAATCAAGCTTTGCTGCAAACGTTACATCACCATTCCGCCGTCAACGTGGATCGTTTGCCCAGTAATGTAGTCGGAACTGCTGCTTGCCAAAAACAGGGCAGTCTTTGCCACATCTTCTGGCTTGCCGAAACGGGAAAGCGGGATTTGGCCCAGCATGCCTTCTTTAATGTCTTCCGGCAGTTTATCCGTCATATCCGTCTCAATCATGCCCGGGGCAATGGCATTTACGGTAATGCCGCGGCTTGCCAGTTCACGCGCCGCCGTTTTCGTTAGCCCGATGGCACCGGCTTTGGCAGCGGTATAATTGGCCTGGCCGGGGTTGCCGCTGATGCCGACAACCGAGGCAATATT
Source organism: Heyndrickxia coagulans DSM 1 = ATCC 7050 (assembly GCF_000290615.1). Taxonomy (GTDB): domain Bacteria; phylum Bacillota; class Bacilli; order Bacillales; family Bacillaceae_C; genus Weizmannia; species Weizmannia coagulans. The sequence continues at coordinate 9,488 of NZ_ALAS01000131.1, read as the reverse complement.
AATGATCTTGCCGCTCCGCTGCTTCATCATCGGCCGCGCCGCCGCTTTTGTGCACAGGAAGACCCCTTTCAAATTGGTATCGATGACGGCATCCCATTCTGCTTCTTTCATCCTCATCAAAAGGTTATCCCTGGTGATGCCGGCGTTATTCACCAATATATCAAGTTTGCCGAATTTTTCCAGCACCTGCCTGAACATTTCCTGTACTTCCGTTTCATTCGAAACATCTGCCCGGATGGCAAAAGCTTCCACACCGAAAGAACGGACGGCGTTTGCCACTTCTTCCGCTTTTTCAGCATTTCCTGCATAATTGACCGCAATATGCGCGCCGGAAGCGGCAAACGCAAGCGCGATTTCACGGCCGATGCCACGTGACGCGCCGGTCACAAGCGCAACTTTGTCTTTTAAAAGCATTCGGTCTCCTCCTCCATTATTTTTGCAGCGCGCCAACCGCAGCTTCCAGGGTTTCCATATCCTGGACGGCATATGTTTTTACGCTGCGGTCAATTTTCCGGATTAATCCGGATAGCACTTTGCCCGGCCCGACTTCAATAAAGGTATCAACGCCGAGGCTGATCATTTTTTTAACGGAATCTTCCCATAAAACAGGGGAATAGAGCTGGCGGATTAATTTTGCTTTGATGTCCACAGCGCCCGTTTCCACTTCGGCATCGACATTGGCGATCACAGGAACCGCCGCATCCCGGATTGCAATTCCGTCAAGAACCGCCTTAAACTTTTCCGCTGCCGGCTCCATCAATTTGGAGTGGAATGGCCCGCTTACCTGAAGCGGGAGGACGCGTTTCGCCCCTCTTTCCTTTGCAAGGGCGCCCGCTTTTTCAATTCCGGCCGCTGTCCCGGAAATAACAATCTGTCCGGGACAGTTCAAATTCGCGAGCTGGACCGTTTCCCCTTCACTGCTCACTTCTTCTGCGACTTCCTGCAGCACGCCGCGGCCGAGCCCGAGCACGGCGGACATTGCCCCGGCACCGTTCGGGAATGCTTCATCCATGTATTCCCCGCGTTTGCGCACCGCATATACGGCATCTTCGAAGGACAAAGCGCCGGCTGCCACAAGCGCCGAATACTCGCCAAGGCTGTGCCCGGCTGTGAAATCTGCATGGATGCCCGCTTCCTGAAGCACCTGTAAAATGGCAGTGCTTACCGATAAAAGCGCCGGCTGGGCATTTTCGGTACGGGTCAGTTTGTCCAGCGGGCCGTTTTGAATGAGCCCGGATAAGTCCATCCCGAGCTTTTCGTCTGCTTTTTGAAAAACAGCCGCCGCTTTTTCATTTGCACCGGCGACCGACTGCCCCATGCCAACCGTCTGGGATCCCTGCCCCGGGAAGACAAACGCTATTTTCCCCATCTTTTTTCCTCCATCCTTACTTTTGTTCAAGTTGTTGAATTGCGTGTTTGATTTTGCCGATGACGTCAGACTGCACCATTTCACGCGCCTGCCGCACTGCATTGTAAATTGCATTGGCGTTTGAGGAACCGTGCGCTTTGATGACCGGCGCATTCAGCCCCATTAAGCCCGATCCCCCGTATTCCGAGTAATCCATGATATTTTTCAGGCCCGACAGTTCTGATTTGATCATTGCAGCGGCCAATTTTGTCTTCAAATTGTGCATGAACACTTTTTTGATCATGGAAAACAAGGATCCGGCCGTGCCTTCAATCGTTTTTAACACCATATTGCCGGTAAACCCGTCTGTGACGACGACATCCGCCACCCCCTCGAGCAGATCGCGGGCTTCGACATTGCCGGTAAAATTCAAATCGGTTTCTTTTAAAAGTTGAAATGCTTTTTTTGTTAATTCATTGCCTTTCTTTTCTTCCGTCCCGATATTTAAGAGGCCGACGCGCGGATTTTTTAAGCCTCTTACCTTTTCGGCATACAGCGAGCCCATGATGGCAAACTGCAGCAAATGTTCCGGCTTGGCTTCCGCGTTTGCACCAAGATCGAGCATGATAAAACCGCGCCCGTCCGTTGTCGGGAGCACCGGGGCAAGGGCCGGCCTTTCAATCCCTTCAATCCTGCCGACCACAAAGAGGCCGGATGCCATTAAAGCGCCCGTATTTCCGGCCGAGATGCACGCATCCGCTTCCCCGTCTTTCACGGCCTGGGCCATGCGCACCATGGAAGAATTTTTTTTGCGGCGGACGGCCCGCACCGGCTCGTCTGTCCCGGATATTACCTCATCGGTATGGACAACGACAACGCGGCTGGACGTTTCCAGTTCCTTCCTGACTTGCGTTTCATCCCCGAACAGGATAAACTCTGTGTCCGGAAATGCGTTTACAGCCTTGTTAATGCCCAGTACAATTTCTTTTGGGGCATAATCCCCGCCCATTGCGTCAATTGCTAATTTCATTCTATTCAGCCCCGTTTCTAAATCAAGCTTTTCCCGTGTGAAAGTTTTCCCGGCCGTGCGGCAACCGGGGTTGCCGGTCCCTGGGAAAATGGTTCACCTGTCCGCGTGAAGCGGCATTAAGCATTCTCTTCTTTTCCGGCATGATCCCGGTACATTTCAAATTCGCCTTTAAAGACGAGGTCACGGCCGACATAACTTTCAACAAACACCGTCGTTCTGCCGTTTTCCTGATTGACGTTCGCCACTTTTGCCTTGGCAATGACGCGGTCGCCGATTTTCACGGACCGCAAAAACCGGATGGTGGCTTTCGCCGTGAGGGCAAGTTCATCATCAATGACGGCAACGGCAAGCGAGTTGGCCTGTGCAAACAGATGATGCCCGCGGGCGATGGCGTTTCGCTTAAAAACGTGTTCTTTTTTGACATCAAAAATAGAGATGGCGCTGTGATCCAGTTCGATATCGATCACTTCCCCGATGACTTCTTCAATCGGCAGCGCTCTTACTTCATTTGCGAACCGCTTTTCAGCAACGTTTTTGATCCTTTCCCGCAGTTCCGGAATGGAAAGTTCCAGCCGGTCAAGGCGGATCGTCTGCACGCTGACATGATATTTATCCGCCAGTTCTTCATCTGTAATAAAAGGATTCCGCCTAATGGTTTCCTGCAAACTTTGCTGCCGGTCCTTTTTTTTCATTTTCATGGGTGACACCATCCGAAATTTTAGGACTTGGTACTAATCGTAGTATATAGAAAGAATAGGAAGTTTGCAAGAATTGCCAATAGCTGCCCTGGCAAAACGCAAACTTCCTTTAGTCCAGTTTTTCCCCTTCCAGCACACCTGATGCTTCAAGCTGGTTCCGCAAATGCGAAAAGGCCGGGCCATGCCAGAATGCATCGGAACTGATCAATTGCTGTGCATCCTGCCTGGCTGTTTCAAGCGCCCGGAAATCATGGACCATATCGGCCACTTTAAACTCCGGCAGCCCGCTTTGTTTTTTTCCGAAAAAATCGCCAGGCCCGCGAAGCTCGAGGTCTTTTTCGCTCAAAACAAAGCCGTTGTCCGTTTCCGTCATAATTTTCATCCGCTCTTTGCCGATTTCCGTTTTCGGGTCAGCGAGCAAAATACAATACGATTGCGCATCGCCCCTGCCGACGCGGCCGCGCAACTGGTGAAGCTGGGCAAGGCCGAACCGTTCGGCATCATAAATGACCATAATGGTCGCATTCGGCACATTGACGCCGACTTCGACAACCGTTGTTGACACAAGCACCTGGATTTCGTTGCGGCTGAACGCTTTCATGACCGCTTCCTTTTCATCGCCCGGCAGCCTGCCATGCATCAGCCCGGCTATATACCGGCCATTAAAATATTGGTTTAAAATGGCATACACATCAATCGCGTTCTGGACGTCAAGCTTATCGGATTCCTCGATGAGCGGACAGATGACATACGCCTGTCTACCTTTTTTGAGCTCTTTTTCGATAAAGCTGAGCACCCTTTCGAACTGATTGTTTTTCACCCAGTACGTTTCAATCTTTTTGCGGCCGGCCGGCATCTGGTCAATAACAGAAACATCCATTTCGCCAAACACGGTGATGGCAAGCGTCCGCGGAATGGGCGTTGCCGTCATAAAAAGCACATCCGGATTCATCCCTTTTTCACGGAGGATCCGTCTTTGCTCAACCCCGAACCGGTGCTGTTCATCCGTGATCACAAGGCCGAGCCGGGAAAATGCCACATCTTCCTGGATTAAAGCATGCGTGCCGATTAAAATATCGACGCCGCCTGTACCGAGCTGTTCCAAAAGCGCTTTTCTCCGTTTCCCTTTTACAGTGCTCGTCAGTAAAGCGACCCGGACGCCGTGCGGTTCGAGCAGCTGGCAAAGCGATTCGGCATGCTGCTCGGCAAGAATTTCCGTCGGTACCATCAACGCCCCCTGAAATCCCGCCGTCACCGCAGCGTATAGTGCTATCGCAGCGACGACCGTTTTCCCGGAGCCGACATCCCCCTGGAGCAGACGGTTCATACGGAACGGAGACTTCATGTCCGCGCAAATTTCGTTTACCACTCTTTTCTGGGCGTCCGTCAATGGAAACGGCAAGGAGCCGATAAAATTTCTTAATTTCCGCACATCATAGCGGATGGCCCGGCCGTTTGAATGTTCGCGCTCGAATTTCCTTAACGCCTGCATCTTCAGCTGAAAAGCCAAAAACTCTTCGTATACAATGGTCCTTCTTGCCATTTTCACTTCCTGTTCCGATTTTGGGAAGTGCATCGCATACATGGCCTGCTTTTTCGGCATTAATTTATATTTTGCAAGCATTTCTGCCGGCAGAACTTCTTCGATTTCGCCGCCAAACGCGCGAAAAGCAGACTCGATGTATTTTCGTAACGTTTTTACCGTCATTTTTCCTTTCACAGCATAGACCGGCCCGAATCCGGACGTTTGATCGGCCGTGCCTGTTTTTAAGGATTGGGCCGTAATCGTCTGCCGGTGCATGTCCCATTTTCCGGTAACCGTAATTTCATCATGAATATGGATTTTCTTTTTCAGATACGGCCGGTTAAAACAGACAACCGTAATGAGAAAATCGCCTGCGAACACTTTCATCGACAGGCGTGACCGTTTTTTTGAATAATAGATGAGGGAGGGTTCGCTATGCACCCTCCCCGTCACCGTCACCCGTTCATCATGCCGGACTTCACGCAAATCTTTGAGCCGGTCATCTTCATACCGGAAAGGGAAATAAGTAAGCAGGTCATAAATGGTGAAAATCCCCATCTGCCCGAGACTTGCTTCCGTTTCTTCGCCGATCCCTTTTAAGACGGTTACCGACTGATCAAGCGGGCTATTCATGCAGATCAAGCGGCATACCGAAAATTTTTGCTTCCAGTTTCCGGGCGGTCGGCGTATCCGCCAGGCCTCCACGCGCCGTTTCTTTGAGCGCAGTCGGCATCTGCTGCCCGACGCGGTACATCGCATCAATCACTTCATCGCAAGGGATCCGGCTTTTAATGCCGGCAAGCGCCATATCTGCCGCAACCATCGCATTGGCTGCTCCCATTGCATTCCGTTTCACGCATGGCACTTCCACAAGGCCGGCCACAGGATCGCACACCAGGCCGATCATATTTTTCAAAGTAATGGCCATTGCATGGGCGCATTGTTCCGGTGTGCCGCCCGCCATCTCGACAATGGCCGCGGCAGCCATCCCGGCAGCTGATCCGACTTCTGCCTGGCAGCCGCCTGCTGCGCCGGAAATAAACGCATTATTGGCCACCACAAATCCGAATGCGCCGGATGTAAATAAGAAACGGACCATTTCTTCACGCGTCGGGTGCAACTTGTTTTTGACCGCAAAGAGCGTTCCCGGCACAACGCCGGCAGAACCGGCCGTCGGCGTTGCGCAAATCGTTCCCATTGCCGCGTTCACTTCATTTGTCGCAACGGCTTTGCTGACGGCATCCAAAATGGTTGCGCCAGATAAGAAATTGCCTTTTTCAATATATTTTTGTAGCAGCACGGCATCGCCGCCCGTAAGCCCCGAGTGGGAGTGGACACCGGCAATTCCTTTTTCAACTGCTTTTTCCATAACAGCCAGATTTTCATCCATCTTTTTTATGATGGCTTCCCTGGATTTTCCGGTTACTTCCATTTCCTGCTCTATCATAATTTCCGAAATTTTTTTATTTTGCTGTTCGGCCAGTTCTACAAGCTCAGCAACATTCCGAAACATCATTACCCTCCTTCAATATCCATGCTGCTTCTCCTGGCACAGGCAAGGATGCACGCACATTTCAAAAGACAGCCAAAAGAAAGCGCCACCTGCTTAGCAGCTGCGCCTTTTTCTCACATCTAATCTACAACTCTTGCAACCTGGGTAATGTTCGGGAGCCGCTTGATTTCTTCAATGACGGCATCATCGAGATTCTGGTCCACTTCGATGGCCATCAATGCCATCTTTCCGGCTTCTTTGCGCGACACTTCCATATGGCCGATATTGATTTCATGTGCCGATAAAATATTGGATACGGCCGCAATCGCCCCGTAGCGATCCTGGTGGACGACAAGAATGGCCGGGTGGTGGCCGGATAAGTGCAACTCAAAGCCGTTCAGTTCTGTCACTTCAATTTTTCCGCCGCCGATTGAGATGCCGGTCAGTTCCATATCTCCCGATGCGTCGCCCATCCGGATCCTAACCGTATTCGGGTGGTCCGGGACGGCACTTTCCACGAGAAACTTCACCGTAAGCCCGAGCTGTTCCGCAATCTGAAGAGAAGATTTGATCCGTTCATCATCCGTGTCAAAATCAAGCAGGCCGCCGACAATGGCAACGTCTGTGCCATGCCCTTTATAGGTGCTCGCGAACGATCCGTAAAAATGGATGTCTGCCCATTTTGGCTGCCTGCCGAATAAGCTTCTCGCCACCCGGCCGATGCGCGCGGCACCTGCCGTATGGGAGCTTGAGGGCCCGATCATAACCGGGCCGATAATATCAAAAACACTTTTATATTTCATTGCGCATCACACCCACATTATTGTGCTTTTTCCGTAATTTCAATTGCCGGCGGGCGCGCGCCGTTTTTCAGGCCGCACCCGCCGTTGTGCTGATTTTAAAGCTTGCCGGGCAAAACCGGATGTTGGTTTGGCCGGTTCGCCAGGCATCCTAAGCCTTTTTACAACAATGGAGCAAAAGATGGGTGAAAGCTTTGCACTTTTAAAAGCGCTGCAACAGATGAAAACAAACGGCAGCAAATGGTGCACTTTTTCGTATTCAGCAAGCTCTCTTTATAGTATGCAGGCAAGCACCCTTATTCCACTGCAAAAATAAAGGAATATAACGGCTGCCTGCCTTCATGGACTTCAATTTCCATCTCCGGCCAGTTGGTTTCGATATAGGAAACGAGTTCGCCAACCTGCTCCTTGCTGACATCTTTTCCGTATATGACGGTGGCAATTTCATCTTCTGCGCCGATCATGTGCGAAAGCAGCTGCCCGGATGCTTCCAACAGGGCAGGGCTCGTTTTGACGATTTTCCCTTCATAAATGCCCATATAATCCCCTTTTTTGATGGAGATGCCGTCAATATTCGTATCCCTGACCGCATTGGTGACCTGGCCGGATTTCACGCGGCCGAGCGCTTCTTCCATTGCTTGGACGTTTTTGTCAAGCGGCTGCCCGGGGTTAAATGCGAGCAGCGCCGCCATTCCCTGCGGCACGGTTTTAGACGGGACAATGGCTACTTTTTCTTCCGCCAGTTCAGCTGCCTGCTCGCTTGCCATGATGATATTTTTATTGTTCGGCAAAATGATGATTTGTTTTGCGTTCGCCTCTTCAATGGCTTTCAATATGTCCTCGGTGCTCGGGTTCATCGTCTGGCCGCCTTCAATGACAACATCGGCGCCGATGCTTTTAAACAGCGCAGCGATTCCGTCCCCCATGGCAACCGTAATCACACCGTAGTCTTTCTTTTCTTTTTTCTCCCGTTCCGCTCCGTTTTCGCCAACAAGCGCATGATGCGTTTCGCCGACGATCGCGCTGTGCTGCTCACGCATATTGTCCACTTTTAATTTAATGAGGCTGCCGTATTGCTGTCCATAGTTCAAAACATCCCCCGGGCGCTCAGTGTGGACATGGACTTTAACGATATCATCATCCGAAATGACAAGGAGGGAATCCCCGAAGCGGCTCATATCACTGCGGAACCGCTCCTCTGAGAATGCCTTGGCGGACGGTTTCGAGCGGTCGAGCCTGACCATGATTTCCGTGCAGTACCCATATTTGATATCCTCCGTACGCATAAAGTCCTGCACATGCTTATGGTGTTCGGCGTTTACGAGCTCGTCCATTGACGGGATGACGGACGGTGTATCCGGCAGCTCTTCCCCTTTTAACTCGGCAAGAAAACCTTCATAAATAAAAACAAGCCCCTGGCCGCCGCTGTCGACCACGCCGACTTCTTTTAACACCGGCAACATGTCCGGCGTCCGGCTCAGCGTCGTTTTCGCTTCCCCGAGGATCGCTTCCATGACTGCCGTCAGATCTTTTTCGGTTTTCGCCGTTTGCACACCTTTTTTGGCCGCTTCCCTTGCAACCGTGAGAATCGTTCCTTCAACCGGCTTCATGATTGCCTTAAAAGCGCTCTCGACCCCGGCCTGAAAAGCCGCTGCAAACTCTTTTGCGGAGATATGCGCTTTTGTTTCAATCGATTTGGAGAAGCCGCGGAACAGCTGGGACAGAATCACGCCCGAATTTCCCCGCGCGCCCATCAGCAGCCCTTTTGCAAAGCTTGCGGCAACCGCACCGATATGCGCCTGGACATTTTTTTGCACTTCCTTTGCACCGGAAGTCATCGTTAAATTCATATTTGTTCCCGTATCGCCATCAGGGACAGGGAATACATTCAGGGCGTCAACCGTCTTGGCGTTTGCCGCAAGATGGTTCGCCCCTTGTATGACCATTTCTGCAAAACGCTTTCCATCCAGTGATGTAACCACAAAATTTCCTCCTCGTTACGGGTTCGCGACACGCACGCCCTGAACGTAAATATTAATGGCGTCAACTGATAAGCCGACTGTTTGATTCAGCGTATATTTTACTTTTTGCTGGACGTTGCGGGCAATTTCGGAAATTTTTGTCCCGTAGCCCACAATAATATACATGTCAATTTCCACTCTTTCATCCTGTTGACGCACAATGACGCCCCTCGAGAAGTTTTCTTTGCGCAGGATTTCTGTAATGCCGTCTTTAATTTGATTTTTCGAGGCCATTCCGACAATGCCGAAGCAGTCAATGGCGGCACCTCCCGCAATTGTGGCGACGACTTCATTCGATATATCAATTTTTCCGTAATGCGTATTTATTTCAATCGGCATAAATCGCTCCCCCTTATCTTCACTGTTTCCAAACCGGATTTGACCTGCTATCGCCATTGTACTATAAGACAGGGTACATGGAAAGCAGAGCAGGCCTGCATTGTTATAGTTTACCACAAAACAGGGTGCCCTGCATGTATGCACTCTGGTATGTGTAAAATTTTACTCGAAGGGCAGATGAGTGGAAAAAAATGGGAAGACGCTCTATCATTTAAATGTACGCTTGTGGGCGAAT
>NZ_ALAS01000130.1 GCF_000290615.1 Heyndrickxia coagulans DSM 1 = ATCC 7050 | reverse complement strand
CTAAGATATAAGTACTACCAAATATCCAAGTATCCTAGGAGTGATTTCATGACTATTTCTAGTCTAACACAAACCAGAGATTTATCAATACAAAAAAATTTGATTCCCCACAATTGGCAAGACTACGCTGATATACCCTTTGTCATTCCAGCCGTGTGTTTTCCATGGGAGATTTTTAAACCGGTTGAACGAGATTACTATACCCTTTTATACTTGCACTTAAAAAATGAAAGAGCACATGATCATTCCGATGAAATCCAGCCAGCACTATTTTCAATACCCGAGGAAGAAGATAAGTCTGCGTCTCTATTATTTCATCCCTCTCCCGCAGGGAGAAAACCGCATCCTTTCATGCCCTTTTTTCGTGCTTTTGAACTGGCCCCTTTACAATATATTGAAGTGATGGTTGAGAGTGTCTATTTACAAGTGAAATCAAACCCGCTATTTGCCGCCATGTGTGGATTTACGGAGAAAATTCCGAGTTACCGTTCCTTTGCTCGCTTTGATCAAATCATGACAACAAATGATCTTTGGGAAAAAGCTCGACTATTGGTGGTTGAATATAATAAAGGGGAAGGCGTGGTTGAAACGGTTGAGGAAGCAGCCGCCGTGGATACATCACATATAGAGGCAGAAGCAACGTTGAATAAAACAATGAAAACGTGTTCTTGCGAAGGAGATTGTGATTGCCCTAGAATCCTTACGGATGATAACGCAGGGGTGATGCGTAAAAGTACTGCAGTCTCCTATATTGCGCATAAATTATCAATGGTATGCGGAGTGAAATCCGGCTTGCCTTTGACACGGGAAGTATTCAAAGGAAATACACCTGATGGGAAAACATTAGAAACGACATTGGAGACGTTTAAGGCGGAGAACCCCGAAATGGTTGAGCAGTTAGACTTTATCTTGGCAGATGGAATCTACCAAACGCCGGAAAATCAAAAAGTGACAAAGGACGTATTACAGGCGAAATTGGTGTCACCCATCAACCCACGGAGTCGTAAAGATAAACCAACTGCCGCCCGGGGAATTGAAAAAATCAATCGGTACGGCATCCCCGTCTGTATCAGTGAACATAAAATGGAACTTAGAGGATCTGATTTGGAAAAGGGGCAATATATTTACACTTGTCCTGTATTTCATCCAAATGCCAAGCAAAAAGGACTCACCTGCCCTCTGGCGAATCACGTGGAATGTTGTAATGGAGCAGCACAAGGAAGAGTATTTCGGATGGACTTTGATCAAACGCCTCAAGTAGACGTCGAGTTGCCCCAACATGGGCGGAAATTTAAAGTGTTATATAGTGCCAGAACGATCATCGAACGAATCTTTGGCATTCTAAAAGACGGATACAGTCTCCGTCGTGTTCACAAGCGTGGAAAACAGGCAGTTGAAGCGCATGTAGATCGATGTATGATATCTATGCATATCATGGCAAATATGGCGTACCATCAAACAGGAAAGGCCAATTGTGGATGGACACGCCATCGACTACAAAGAGCAAATTAAGTTATTCACAGGTGGATATGTGAATAAGTCCAATGAAGCGTCTCCTTTCCACAAAGGGCATTGAAAAACCCATTTTGTGAAGGCAGGATACGTATGCCCTTTTTTGGAGAAAAAAATGCCCATTTTATTTCTGCTGAATTTGAAAACCTGGAAGAAAAGAAAAAAACAGGATCATTAATTCTCTAGAGCCTCGTTCAAGGGTAATTTTTTATTTTGGCAGAGGCTCT
>NZ_ALAS01000129.1 GCF_000290615.1 Heyndrickxia coagulans DSM 1 = ATCC 7050 | reverse complement strand
GTGACAACGATTAGGTGTAAATCAAATACCTATGAAATTTGGAGAATATGCGAGTAAATGAGAGATAATTGAACTTTATTGAAGGAGGATTAAACACGGGTCTTGTTCCAAAAACATCTTTCGGCCCTCATAACCATCATACGCCGATAGCGGTCTAAATCCAGCTTGCCTCAAATGATAGGTTAATATTTTTTGGGTCTTAGGATCTTTATCAATCACCAACACAACGTTATTCTCCATCAGACATCCTCTTTCGCGAATGGCTTACCGAATGGCATCGATTTGTTCACTCATCCATTTCTGGTCCATCGGTCCAATTCTTTTATTCCTAATCACACCATTCGAATCAATAATGTAACTCGTTGGTATAGTGAACGCTTGATATTGGGCCGCTAATTTATCCGATTTCGCGAGTAATACCGGGAAAGTAAGGTTGTATTTCTTTATAAATTTTTTCACATCGCCAACACTTGCTTCAGCGGAGGTTAAGTTAACCGCTAATACCACCACATTTTTCTCTTTAGTATGCTTAGAATAGAACGCTTCTAGATCCGGCATTTCTTCACGACACGGCGGGCACCACGTGGCCCAAAAATTTAGAATGATTTTCTTCCCGCGTAACGAAGATAAACGTACATCTTGTCTATCAATAGTAGGTAGTGTAAAATCCGGCGCGATATTCCCGATGTCAATTCCCACATCCCGTCTAACGACAACGCTTTCATTTTGCCCATTTGACGGCACAGCTGAATGTTCCGGTGCCTTTTTGGCATTTGGCATATCCGAGTTGAGGTGGTCTCGTGTGAAAGATTCGTAATGATGATGGGTTTCTTTATAGACCGTAAGTCCGACAGAAAAAACTGCTAAAATAAGAAATACGCCAATAAAAACTTTCTTAACCAACTATTTTCCACCTTTTCCTTAATTAAAATTACTTCAAGCATACATCACCTTTGTTAATTTTTTATGAAGAAACACATGTATTTATCAATGTTTATGAGTAGGGTTTTGCTACCTTCGAGGATTCTGAACCTGAACAGTTGGAATAAACCTTAATAAAGAAAACTCGTCTTTCACTCAGACAGGTTTAATTTGTTTACCTTTTTGAAACCCTTTTGTTTTGAGAAAATGCATATTATGCTCAAAGCTTTCAATGGCATCGGAGCAGTCAATGCGGTCGAAATTAATCGTTTGAAAATCCTCCCTATGGATGCGTACCGATAAAATGGTGATCGTTTCATCATGCCTGTTGCTGTATTGAGTTCGGTATCATCGGCATGTGTTTTTTGCAAGCAAAAAGTGCAGAGAATTGCAAGAAAAAATACATAGGCTTGCCGGCTCAATGAATTTACCTTTCAACCGAGCGA
>NZ_ALAS01000128.1 GCF_000290615.1 Heyndrickxia coagulans DSM 1 = ATCC 7050 | reverse complement strand
GGGCATATATTTATCTGACAATATTATATTTCTGGTGGTGTTCTATTTGCATTGAAAGAAAAATTGTTAACATCGCAAAAAGCTCAATAAATAAATTGATTGAATTTGAAGGCGATTACTCATAAAATAATAGTAAAACATGTAAAGGAGCCTCAAAAATGTCAAAAGTATTGGTTGTAAAAGCCCATCCGTTTTCCGAAGAATATTCGCGAACAATGAAAGTGACGAATGCTTTTTTAAAGTCTTATCGGGAGCATCATCCAGACGATGAAATAGAAGAAATCAATTTGTATGATATCACCATTCCTGAAATTGACCGGGACCTGTTGGAAGCGTGGAACCAGTTAAAACAAAGGGTTCCTTTTTACGCATTATCCATTGAACAGCAACACAAAGTGACGTTGTTTGATTCTTTTACTGCGAGTTTTTTGGAAAAGGATAAAGTTGTCATTGCCAATCCTTTGTGGAATTTAAGCGTGCCCACCCGTTTAAAAGCATGGATTGATACCATTACAGTGGCAGGGAAAACTTTCAAGTACACTGACCAGGGATCTGTTGGTTTATTGGAAGGAAAAAAAGCACTGCACATTCAATCAAGCGGAAGTGTCTACAACGGAAGTGACCCTGCAAGCCAATATGTAAAAACGTTATTCACTTTCTTGGGCTTTAAAGATTTTCAACAATTATTTGTTGAGGGAATGGACCACTTTCCTGAACGGGCTGAAGATATTATGAAGGAAGCTATCAAAAAGGCGGTTGAAATAGGGAAAACATTTTAATGAAGGGCTCGGTCATTTGGCTAAATACCTGAATTTGGCAAGGATTCTGATCACTCTTCCTGAAAGCTGAACCAATATATAGAGCAGCTGAATCATGCATTTTCATAAGTGCATGATTCTGTAAAGGTGGGGCAGGTTATGCTGGAAAATCGGATTCGTTCAGCAACCCGGTAAAAGTACGGGAAAGAAGAATTTTCATGTTTTTTTCAATTATGCCAGAGGCTCGGGGGTATCCTTTCATTTTGAGCAAATATTAATTTTTATAAGCACGATTGAAGATTGTTTAAATGGAAATGATTTTTTTGAAGCAAAAGACATAAAGGTTTTATTAGATGCCCATGTCGTAGTGAACGCGCTGCATCAACAGAAAAATGAAAATCAGCCGGTGTATATTATTAGAGTTAGGAAAATGGAAATTTAGACCAAAAAATTTTGCAAGTCAAACCCAGTATTATGTTGCTAATATTTTTAAAGCTTGATAAAAAGAAATTTAATGAGATGAGCAAAGGAGGGGTTGGTTTGGCTTTTCAAGAGTTGAGTTTTCAATCATTTAACGGAAAAGACAACGTAAAAGCTTGGATTTACACACCGATCCGTAAACCGCGCGGGATTGTCCAGGTCGTCCACGGTTTTGGTGAACATTCACGGCGGTATTTACATATGATTTTAAAGTTTAATGAGGCTGGTTTTGTCGTTGCTGCAGATGATCATGTCGGCCATGGAAAGACAGCGTATGATTCCGGCAACTGGGGAGACTGGGGAGATAAAGGTTATATGACGATGGCGGAGGACGAGCATACGCTTCGAAAGATTGTACAGGAACAATATCCTGATTTGCCTTATTTCATGTTTGGGCACAGTATGGGGTCCATGATTGCCAGGGGTTATGCTGCTACCCATGGGGCTGGCTTGTCCGGTTTAATTCTGTGCGGGACTTCAGGCAGGTTCCCGAATGCAAGCAAACTGCTCCCTGTTTTGAAGAACCTGATCTATGAAGGCAAGGGGCAAGAAACCGATCTTTCTTATTTGGAAGAACTGATGGGCTGGATGACGGAACGGATTGAGCAACCGAAAACGCCAAACGACTGGATAAGTTCCGACCCGGATATTGTGGCAGACCACGCAAACGATCCGTTTAATAATTTTACAACTCCACCAAATATACGCTCACTCTACTATTTTGTCCAAATGATGGAGATAATTGTCGGAACGGAGTGGGCAGAAAAGGTGCCGGTATCGATTCCTATTTATAACATTGCCGGTGACCAGGATCCAGTGGGACAATATGGGGAAGGGGTATATGCTGTATCGAACTGGCTTGTTCAAACCGGACATCACGTAAAAACAAAAGTTTATCCCGGACACCGGCATGAAATTCACAATGACCGGGATATCCGGGATGAAGTGGAAGAGGGCATCATCAGCTTTATCAACGGGATCATCGTAAAATGACGAGAACGGCGGTATAGAAAATAGAAATCGTTTTCTGTACCGCTTTTTTTATTTCCGATTTGTTTCCGCCAGAGGTCAGGGTGAAAATGCTTTGTTGGAGGTGGGAAAAAGAGGGGCCCAGGCCCGGCATCTAATAAATGTGCGCAATGAGAAAACAACGGCCGACAATGAATGATAAATGAATCGCGATAGGAGCAGATCACATGCCCCAATTAAATCTGAGAAGAAAATGAGGTGAATAAGAGCCAGGTCGTATTTTTTATCCTTTGGGAAATGGAAAATATTTCATTAATCTCTTTTTAGAATCCATTTCTGATAAGTTAACATTGGAAATGGATTAAACTTTTCATTACTTCCATAAGGAGGGAGGAATGCTGATTGGATGAAGATAGGAAAGAACTCTTAAAGAAATTAGACAATTAAAAAAACAATTAAAAGAAGCAGAAAAAATCATAGATATTCTTCAGCGAGAGAACGATGACTTAGGGGAGAAATCATGGCTCGAGATGAGCGTAATGATTTGGTTGTTGAAGAAATAGGATCAAAAATTGATAAACTTTTAGATTTTTTAATAGAGAGAAACAAAAATGAAAAATAAACGGGTATGTTTTATTTGAAGGAAAACCCATCATAGGCCGTTGACGGCAATGCTGGAAAAGGGCACTGAAAAAGTGATGTTTTATTTTTATCTATACAAGATATAGGCCAAAAAAAAACGGTGAGACACTATGAATGCTGGTGTCTCGCCGTTTTTATGTTTTCTTTTGCACTTATTCAGCGGCTTCTCAAAAAAGGAGAAGCTTTTATCATTAGCCATGCTCTTTACAAGGTCCTGAAAGTCATTCATTCGTAAAACCTTATGAACAGCTTAATGGCTGCAGGCAGTTACTGATAACTTGGAACTTCCAATGTGATATTGTAATTGTCTAATAGGTTGTATAAGTTATAGATTTCATCCACTTGTTTGTAAGCCCAGCCAATGTCTGTTGCATATTGATGGGAGGCATAGCCATATGTTGCAGCGACATCTGGATTCCATCTCATTTTATACAAGGTATCTTGACCGGCGCCAAGGTAATTACTGCTGATAAATTTAGCTCCGCCAATGATGGCCGCTTCCGGGGTCGTCCAACCATGTTGATAGGCATACCTGGCTCCATTTTGGACGGCATTGCCATCATTCGCCCCAGTCCCATACATATTATAAACAGTCTTGCCATTATACTTGACGCCATTTGCCAGCTGGGAAGTGCCATTTCCTGTTTCAAGTAAGGCATGAGCAATCAGATAAATTTCATTGATCCCATTTTGTTTTGCTGCAGTTAAAAATGCAGATGCTTTCCCGGCTAAAATGCCTTTACCCGCAAGAATTTTTTGGTTCACTTCTGTTGCATTCAGATTGGCGGTCGAAGTTAATTTCAAAAATTGAAGTGAGCGGACTGGATCCGAAACAAAGTTATTCGGATTTAAATAGTATTTCACTTCATTTTTCGTGGCATTTTTCCATGCCTTGTTATAACTGATTTGATACCATGTATAGCCGTCATCCCCTTTTACGGTGGATAGGATGGTGACCTTTGTGCCTTCTTTAAGCGTTTCACCGACTTCATGATTCTTTGTACCTGCACCATCTCTGATATGCCAGCTTCCGTTTTGGACAACACCTGTTGTATGGCTTGTCAGCTTAATGGCATCACTTCTGATATAACGGTTATTTGTATCTGTTTGAGGCGAAACTCTCATTTGAATATTTGCAAGTTCATCCAGTGAAAGATCATATTTTTTTACAATCGATGTCACTTTGCCATTGGATTGTTGCGCAGCGGATGTTAAATAATTTGTGCTGACATAACCAATTTTCCCACTGATTTCTACTTTTGCCCAGCCATCCTCTTCGGAGTAGACCTTTACAGCTGTTCCTTTATCAAGGACTTCAATCACACTTGTTAAGGTAGAAGGCCCTTTACGTAAATTCAAATCTGCTGTCGTGTATTTAGTTACCGTAGCGTCTGGAGTTGGTTCGGAACTATTATTGCCGTCATCTGCTGTGCTTGCATCAGGGTCTGCATCTGACAGATAGGATGCGAGCACATAACCGGTTATACCTCTCGCTTTCACTTTTACCCACGGGCCGGAAGCTGTATAAACCGTCACTTTTTCGCCTCTTTGCAGACTTGTTAATATTTTGCCACTTCTGGAAGCTTTGGAACGCAAAACCAGATGGGAACCTTTGTCCACATTGACATATTTCGTCGTTGTTTGGACTGGGGTTGAAGTGCCTGCATGGCTATCGGGATTTGAATTCGCCAAAAAAGATGCATGAACATAGCCCGTTTTGCTGCCGGCTTTTACTTTCGCCCAGTCCCCGGAAATAGAGTACACCGTCACCTTTTCGCCTCTTGGCAAGCTGTCCAAAATGCTGGACGTTTCGGAGGCTTTTGAACGTAAGATTAGATGTGAACCCTTATCCACATTGACATACTTCGTTGTTGTTTTGGCTGGAGTAGAAGTATCTGCACTGCTATCAGGATTTGAATTCGTCAAAAAAGATGCATGAACATAGCCCGTTTTGCTGCCGGCTTTTACTTTCGCCCAGTCCCCGGAAATAGAGTACACCGTCACCTTTTCGCC
>NZ_ALAS01000127.1 GCF_000290615.1 Heyndrickxia coagulans DSM 1 = ATCC 7050 | reverse complement strand
AAAGGTCACACCCGAACACATCCCGAACTCGGAAGTTAAGCTTTCCAGCGCCGATGGTAGTTGGGGGTTTCCCCCTGCGAGAGTAGGACGCTGCCGGGCCCGATATTCCGCAGTAGCTCAGTGGTAGAGCAATCGGCTGTTAACCGATCGGTCGTAGGTTCGAATCCTACCTGCGGAGTCATATGCTTCCATAGCTCAGCAGGTAGAGCACTTCCATGGTAAGGAAGAGGTCATCGGTTCGAGCCCGATTGGAAGCTTATATTTTTTTGGCCCGTTGGTCAAGCGGTTAAGACACCGCCCTTTCACGGCGGTAACACGGGTTCGAATCCCGTACGGGTCACCATTTACATATTTGGAGGATTAGCTCAGCTGGGAGAGCGTCTGCCTTACAAGCAGAGGGTCGGCGGTTCGAGCCCGTCATCCTCCATTTGTATGCCGGTCTAGCTCAATTGGTAGAGCAACTGACTTGTAATCAGTAGGTTGGGGGTTCAAGTCCTCTGGCCGGCACCATTTACGGAGGGGTAGCGAAGTGGCTAAACGCGGCGGACTGTAAATCCGCTCCCTCAGGGTTCGGCGGTTCGAATCCGTCCCCCTCCACCACCTCATTTTTTGGGCATGCACTTTGGTGCATTTTTTTGGTGAGAGGGTTCATACTATAGATAATTGGGCCATAGCCAAGCGGTAAGGCAACGGACTTTGACTCCGTCATGCGTTGGTTCGAATCCAGCTGGCCCAGCCTTTTCTATTGAATTGGTTACGCCAATGGATATATAGATTTTTACGAGCCATTAGCTCAGTTGGTAGAGCATCTGACTTTTAATCAGAGGGTCGCAGGTTCGAATCCTGCATGGCTCACTCTTTTCTTTTTTTAAAATATGTGGTATTCTACAAATATGCGGAAGTAGTTTAGTGGTAGAACAACACCTTCCCAAGGTGTGGGTCGCGGGTTCGAGTCCCGTCTTCCGCTTAAAGTTTAAACGCTCAAACCTCTTGATATAAAAGGGTTTGAGCGTTTTTTGCTTTTCAATAAATTGTAGCTCACGGAAGCACAATTTATGACTTGTTGACGGATTGTTGACGGTTTGATTCTTTTTGGCTTTTTGACCGGAAAATAGTATCCAATTTTTCAGCTGCCGACTTATCCGCAGTTCGGAGCGCGTGGCCGTAAGTATCCATCGTAATACCGATATCAGCATGCCCAAGTCTTTCTGATATAATTTTAGCATGCACACCCTGGTTAATTAGAAGCGTAGCCGAAGTATGTCGCAGATCGTGCAGGCGGATATGCCTTACTCCAGCTTTTTTAACAAATCGGGACCACCATTTGCTTGGTGTCGTCGGATAAAGATGATGACCGTATTCGTTACAAAACAGCCATTGGTGTTCTTGCTCATATGCATCGCCCATTTTTTCCTTTTCTTTTTCAAGATACTTTACATAAAACTTTAGCTCATCCATAACGGTTTTAGGCAACGAGACAAGGCGTGCCGACTTTTTAGTTTTAGTTGACTTGATTTCGGGTTTATTATTTTCTCCCATTACAATGGTCTGGTCAATCTCAATTGTCTGCTCGTCAAAGTTTATTTTCGAGACTTCAAGCCCTAATAATTCGCCTTTCCGCAGCCCGCCGGCCAATGCGAGGGAAGTAAAGATACGCCAATGGATCGGCTCAGATTGTACAGCTAAAAAAAGTTGTTCCACTTCTTCCTCGTCATACACATTAACTTTGTGCATTTCCTCATCCTTATTTCGTGGCTTTTTCACACCGTCTACCGGATTGTTTTTTACCAGCTTCCATTCGTAAGCACGGCTCATGATGTTCCTTATCACCCGGTATGTATATTGTTTGACGTGGATTGAACTTTCCCCATTTCCATCGGTGCGCTTTAGATTATTCAAAAGGTTTACGATGTGTATTGTTTTGATTTGGTCTAGCCTAAGGTCACCAAGCACCGGTTCTATATGGTTTTTAAAGTTGCTCAGATAATTATTTAAAGTGCCACCTGACAGGGCTTCTTTTGCATATTTTTTCTCCCATTCCTTTACAAACTCAGATAGTACCATTTTTTCAGGCGCAATATATTCCCCGGCTTCCACTTCAATTTTAAATTTTGTCAGTTCATCATTTAAATACTCATTGAGTTTTTTCTTTTTCTTTAATAACTGCGGATCATTAACATGGATTGTTTTTGTTCTTTTTAGGCGTTTTCCCTTCGCACTATATCCAATCTCAACAACAAGTAGAAAAGAGTTTGCACCACGTTTTTGTATACTTGCCATATTCATTTACCTCCATTTTGTACAAAAAACTCATTGACATTGTACAGAAAATTAAGTACGTATGTTCTTCTTTAGTTCTAAAGAAAAGCCCCTCAGGGCCTTTCTTATCTTTCACATGCATAATTGTCGTGATCCCGGTCCATCTTTTCTTGATAAGCAGGGTGTCCTTTCGGCACTCCGTTTGGATATTTTTTTCTCAACTCGGTACAGTTTGCAAAAATTTCTGTGCCTCCGGAAGAAGTAGGGGCGCTCGTGGCCGATGAGCTTGAACCATTTGAAGATCCAGAATTCGTTGAATGGCTTGTTGTGCTGGAGTCACTGGAAGCCGTGCTTGTTCCACTTGATGTCTTTGCACAACCATTAAATCCAGAGTCCGTTACATATCCACTTTCTGACCATATGTTGAGATGATTGCTTTTAGCGGTATTTTCATCACTTTCATATTTGGACAGATACTTATACGGTGGGTTATAAATGTAAGCTACCCGGGCATATCCACCTTTCAGCAACTCCTCTTGGACTGATTTACCATTTACAAATACATATGCTAGTAACCGACCATATTTATCGTATTTGTCGCCATTCGTTTCAAATTCAAGAGTCAGCTTACCACTGTTAACCAGCTGCTTATTCTTGTTATAAGCACTAACTGCATACGGCTGTACGCAAGTACCAGGTTTCTTTTCCTCTGGTGTCCGCAGCCACCTTCAATGTCGGTTGTATGGCCAGTGGCAGTGACGGGGCAACTGTCTATCGGCCACCCACAATGCCACTGGCAT
>NZ_ALAS01000126.1 GCF_000290615.1 Heyndrickxia coagulans DSM 1 = ATCC 7050 | reverse complement strand
GATGCAGAAGGTTTTTACACAATGGGTTGGGGATGTATTTGAGGAGTTAGATAAAACAATAAAACAGAAGAAGTTGGAGGAAGGCTGGGAGTACTGCCGGAGTGATAACAGAAGCGTTCAGTTTCTATTTGGAAGTGTGACTTTTAAACGATCATTAATGCGTGATAAGAGAGGGAACTCACATTATCCTTTGGATGAATGCTTGGGGCTGTTACCC
>NZ_ALAS01000125.1 GCF_000290615.1 Heyndrickxia coagulans DSM 1 = ATCC 7050 | reverse complement strand
AAGTAAAGCACGGTAGCCGAAAGTGTACAAAAAGAGTGTCTTGGAATACCCGATATTTAAACCTTGTCGAGAAAAACTTGACACATACGCCGGCCGCTCTTGTTTCGCATTATGCCGATAAATATGCTATAATATGTTAAGTTTGGGACCAGTCTGTTCGTTCATTTATATGAATGGGCTTCTTTTTTTACGCGCTCATCTGCCGTTTTTGGCTTAACAATTTTTTTCGGGAATAATCGGAAAGAGGTGGAATGAAATGAAAATCTCAACGAAGGGCCGCTACGGGCTGACCATTATGATTGAACTGGCTAAGCGGTACGGCAAGGGGCCGACTTCCCTGAAATCCATCGCCCAGAGCCAGAATTTGTCTGAACATTATCTGGAGCAGCTGATTTCCCCGCTCCGCAATGCCGGGTTTGTCAAAAGCATCCGCGGCGCTTACGGCGGCTATGTTTTAACGCAAAAACCTTCGCAAATCACAGCCGGTGATGTGATCCGCGTGCTGGAGGGCCCGATTACGCCGGTAGAGGGCATTGAAGACGAAGAACCGGTGAAACGCCAGCTCTGGATCCGGATCCGGGACGCGGTCAAGGACGTTCTTGACAGCACAACCATCGAAGATCTGGCCAAATACCGGGAAGATACAGAACCGGATGCCTACATGTATTATATTTAAATTGATATGGGGTGCGAAAAGTGGAGAAAATTTATTTGGACCATGCGGCCACTTCCCCTGTCCTTCCGCAAGTTGCAGAAAAAATGATGCAAGTGCTTACCGGCCATTTCGGGAATCCGTCGAGCATTCATGCATTCGGCAGGGAAGCGCGCCGCATTTTGGACGAAGCGCGCCAGGTGATTGCAGACAGCATCGGCGCGCAGTTTAATGAAATCATTTTTACAAGCGGCGGAACCGAAGCCGATAATTACGCGATTCTCGGTACGGCAGAAGCAGCCGCTGAAAAGGGAAAACATATTATTTCCACGGAAATCGAGCATCACGCTGTTTTGCATCCGCTGGAATATTTGGAAACAAAAGGGTACGACGTCACGTATTTACAGCCGGATGAAACAGGGCGGATTAAGGCGGAAGACGTGCAAAAAGCGCTCCGGAATGATACCATTCTTGTCAGCGTGATGTATGGGAATAATGAAGTCGGATCGATCCAGCCAATTGCCGAAATCGGCGGGCTGCTGAAAAACCATCCGGCCGTTTTCCATACGGACGCCGTCCAGGCTTACGGAAATGTGAAGCTCGACGTAAATGCCCTGAACGTGGACATGCTTTCCGTTTCGGCCCATAAAATTGGCGGGCCAAAAGGGATCGGATTTTTATACGTTCGGAACGGAACAAAATTGAAAAACCGCAACTTCGGCGGCGCACAGGAATTAAAACGCCGCCCGGGGACGGAAAATACGGCGTCCATTGCCGGTTTTGCCGAGGCCGTCAAATGGGCGCAGCAGGCGCTTGCTGATAAACCAAAGCAATACGGCACTTTTAAACAAAGATTTATGGAAATTTTAAAGCAGGAAAAGGTGGAATTTCAGCTGAACGGCAACGCGGAGGCGGCACTTCCGCATGTGCTCAACTTAAGTTTTCCGAAAACGGACGTGGAATCGCTGCTTGTCAATCTGGACCTTGCCGGGATTGCGGCTTCAAGCGGCTCTGCCTGCACAGCCGGGTCGATTGAGCCATCCCATGTCCTTGTTGCCATGTTCGGGCGCGATTCGGAACGGCTCCGCACCTCCATCCGTTTCAGTTTCGGGATTGCCAATACGATGGAGCAAGTGGAAGCGGCCGCCCGCAAAACGGCAGAAATTGTCCGCAAGTTCCAGCAACAATAGAAAAGAGGAGGCATTATGCAAAAAGCACCAGAAGATACAAGAGTGGTTGTTGGCATGTCGGGCGGCGTTGACTCTTCTGTGGCCGCCTATTTGCTCAAACAGCAGGGCTATGACGTGATCGGCATTTTTATGAAAAACTGGGATGATACCGATGAAAACGGCGTCTGCACGGCAACGGAAGACTACAATGACGTCATCCGCGTCTGCAACCAGATTGGCATTCCGTACTATGCCGTTAATTTTGAAAAACAGTATTGGGATAAAGTGTTCACATATTTCCTTGATGAGTACCGCGCGGGAAGGACGCCGAACCCGGATGTGATGTGCAATAAGGAAATCAAGTTCAAGGCTTTTCTTGAACATGCTTTAAACCTCGGTGCCGATTATCTTGCGACCGGCCATTACGCACGCGTGGCTTACCGGGACGGCGAATATAAAATGCTGCGTGGCGCGGATGGAAATAAAGACCAGACGTATTTCCTCAATCAGCTCGGGCAGCACCAGCTTTCGCGCGTGATGTTCCCGATCGGGGAGCTCGAAAAACCGCGCGTCCGCGAAATTGCGAAAGAAGCCGGGCTTGCCACGGCAAATAAAAAAGACTCGACCGGCATCTGCTTTATCGGCGAACGCAATTTCAAAGAATTTTTAAGCCATTATCTGCCTGCGCAAAAAGGGCTGATGAAAACGCTTGACGGAAAAGTGATGGGCGAACACGAAGGCTTGATGTACTATACGATCGGCCAGCGCCACGGCCTCGGGATCGGCGGTTCCGGCGAGCCATGGTTTGCTGTCGGCAAAGACCTGAAAGAAAATGTCCTTTATGTGGAACAGGGATTTCATCATCCGGCCCTCTACTCCGATTATATGACCGGCGTGAAAGCAAACTGGGTATCGGGCCGGAAGCCGCCTGAAGAATTCAGGTGCACCGCGAAGTTCCGCTACCGCCAGCCGGACCAGAAAGTAACGGTCCAATTGCTTGGCGATGATGAAGTCAAAGTCATTTACGATGAACCGGTCCGCGCCGTCACCCCCGGCCAGGCTGTCGTTTTTTACAACGGCGAAGAATGCCTCGGCGGTGCCACGATCGATAAAATTTATAAAAACGAAGAACAGCTCATGTATGTCGGCTGATCTTGCAGGAGCCATGCACACGATTGATGTGTGCATGGCTTTATTTATGGGCAAACAGGTCACCGCTCTAAACCTTTGGCCAGGGGAAACTGACTCCCGGATGAACATGGAAACGGAAAGTCCGGCATGATCGCGGCACAGGCTTTTGCACCAAGCAGGAAAAGGGCTGTTCTCCTTTATACAGCCCGAAAAGACGACCGCCTCGCGCGCTGATGTAAAAAGCGCCTCGCCCTTCATATAGCCTGAGAAGTCCATCATCCGGGCCGGGCGCGGGAGGTGCAAAAGCAAGCCCTCACAAAATGCCGGGGTTCGTTAAAAAAGTGAAGGGATTCATTTTATGTTATAATACTCGTATCATCAATCAGGAGTGTACGAAATGAACAAGCATGAACGCGGTATGAAGGCCTTGCAAGATAAAAAATATGATGAAGCGCTGAAATGGTTTAATGAAGCGATCGAAGATAATCCGGACGACCCGGTCGGCTATATCCATTTCGGCGATGTGCTGCTTGCTGCAGGCGAGCGGGAAAAAGCGCAGAATTTTTACCGGAAAGCGCTGGAATTGAAAGAACTTCCCGCCCCCTTTTACAGCCTTGGCACAATCCAATACGAAGAGGGGCACTATGAAGCGGCTGCCGGCTGTTTTGAAAAAGCAATCCGGCTCGGGCTTAAGGACAAAGATACGTATTTTATGCTCGGCATGTGTTTTATGATGCTCGGCAATCCGCGCTTTGCCATGCCGTATTTGCAAAGGAGCGTCGAACTGGGCGAAGGGGATACGGAAGCGAGGTTCCAGTATGCGCTCTCCCTCGTCAAATCCAATTTCGCGGATGAAGCGCTGGAACAATTTCAAAAAGTGCTGGAACAGGACCCAAAACATACGGATGCTTTATACAATGCAGGCGCGATTTATATGCAATTCCTTGGCGACCTGGAGAAAGCGGCCCGTTATTTCAAAAAAGCGGTGGAGATTCAGCCGGGCCATCTGCTTTCGGGATACGGCTTGAAAATGGTTGAAAAACTGAAAGACATTGAAACGCTGTAAGGTGATGAAATTGGAAAAACAGCATGCGATGGATTTATTCCAGGACCAGGAAAATTTTATAAAAGGAAAGCATCTCGCGACCATTTTCCATAACGAGCAAAATTTGTATTCCGTCATCCGTGTGCGGGTTGAAGAGACCAATACCGGGATGGAAGAAAAGGAAACGGTCATTACCGGCTATTTTCCGCGCATCCATGAGCAGGAAACGTACACCTTTTTTGGAAAAATGCAGGAACACCCGAAATTCGGCCCCCAATTCCAGGCAAACCGCTTTCAGAAGGACATTCCCAATACAAAGCAGGGTGTTGTTGAGTATCTTTCCAGTGATTTATTCAACGGCATCGGCAAAAAAACGGCGGAGCGGATCGTTGGCGTGCTCGGTGAAAATGCGATCAGCAAAATATTGGAAAATCCCGCCGCCCTTGACGAAGTACCAAAACTGGCGACGGAAAAAGCACAGCTGATCCATGATACGTTGGTTGAACACCAGGGGCTTGAACGTGTCATGATCGGGCTTGCGCAATACGGTTTCGGTCCGCAGATTGCGATGCGCATTTACCAGGTTTACGAGGATGAGGCGCTCGAAATGATCGCACAAAATCCGTACCGGCTCGTCGATGATATCAAAGGCATCGGTTTCGGGCGGGCCGATGAACTCGGCCGGCAGCTCGGCATCAGCGGGACGCATCCGCACCGCATCCAGGCCGGCTGCTGTTACATGCTGGAAATGGAAAGCATGCAGCATGGCCATGTGTACGTCCTGAAAGAAGAACTTGCGCAGGATGTCAAAGCCCTTTTGGAAGAGTACCAGAATGTTGAAATCCCGGTCGGCCTGATTGAAAATGAGCTGGTAAAACTGCAGGAAGAGAGCAAAGTGATCATGGAAGAAGACAAAGTCTATCTTCCGTCCCTCTATTTTTCGGAAAAAGGAATCGTTTCCAATATTGAGCGGATAATGTCGCAAACCGAGTATGCGGAACAGTTCCCGGAGTCGGAATTCCTGCTTGCCCTGGGCAGCCTTGAAGAACGGCTCGGCGTCGAGTATGCCCCGTCGCAAAAGGAAGCCATCCAAAAAGCGCTGATGAGCCCGATGATGATTTTAACGGGCGGACCCGGCACTGGGAAAACAACGGTCATTAAAGGGATTGTGGAACTGTACGGCGAATTGCACGGCGTTTCGCTTGACCCGCAAACCTATAAAAAAGATGAGGCATTTCCGATTGTCCTCGCGGCGCCGACAGGGAGGGCCGCGAAAAGAATGGCGGAGTCAACCGGTCTGCCGGCAATGACAATCCACCGCCTGCTCGGCATGACCGGCATGGAGGACCTAGACGATTCAGAGGACCGGCAGGTAGAAGGCAAGTTCGTCATTATTGATGAAATGTCGATGGTCGATACATGGCTTGCAAACCAGCTGTTAAAGGCGCTGCCGGATGAAATCCAGGTCATTATGGTCGGAGATGAAGACCAGCTGCCGTCCGTCGGTCCGGGCCAGGTGCTGAAAGATTTATTGAAATCGGGTGCCATCCCGGTTGTCAGGCTGACAGACATATACAGGCAGAAAGATGGTTCTTCGATTATTGAACTGGCCCACCATGTCAAAAATGGGCGTATTCCGGAAAATATTTTTCAAATGCAGGCAGACCGTTCGTTTATCCGCTGTTCTTCCGGCCAGGTGGCGGAAGCGGTGGAAAAAGTGGTGAAAAGCGCGAAACGGAAAGGCTATACGGCAAAAGACATTCAGGTGCTGGCGCCGATGTACAGAGGGCCGGCCGGCATTGACCGTCTGAACAGCCTGTTGCAAAATATTTTTAATCCGAATGAGAACGGCGCCCGCAAAGAGCTGAAGCACGGGGACGCGGTTTACCGGATCGGCGATAAGGTGCTGCAGCTTGTCAACCAGCCGGAACACGGAGTGTATAACGGCGATATCGGCGAGATTGTCTCCCTTTTTACCGCAAAAGAAAATACGGAAAAACAAGATATGCTCATCGTTTCTTTTGACGGGATTGAAGTGACGTATACGAAGCCTGATTTCAACCAGATTACGCTTGCGTATTGCTGTTCGATCCATAAATCGCAAGGAAGCGAGTTCCCGGTAGTGATTTTGCCGGTTGTCCGCAGCTATTACCGGATGCTGCGCCGAAACTTGCTGTATACTGCGATCACAAGAAGCAAAAAAATTTTAATTCTGCTTGGCGAAGAACCGGCTTTCCGGATGGGTGTGGAAAGGGAAGATGACCAAAAACGGAAGACGACACTGTGTGAAAAACTGGCTGAAGCATTAAAAACGGAACAAATAGAGGCAGGGACGGAGACACTCCTGTCCCTGACAGAAGAAAATTGGGACCAGGTCGACCCGATGATTGGCATGGAGGGCATTACCCCGTACACTTTCGCGGAAGAAAAGCAAACGGCTCCCCAAGCGGATTAAGCAAATCAAAAAGCAGCGGGGGCGGCCGCTGCTTTTTGATTTGGCTCAGGAATCAAGCTTTCTGGCAGGCCGGGCCTGGCTGATTTGGACATTTTTATCCCCGGCGTATCCTTTATTATTTTTAAACTTAAAGATAGATATAGCAGTTCATGTGGCATTTAAAACATCCAGGCAAGCCCTTATTGCTGTTTCTTTCCCGTTTCTGGGCGGATTTCCTCTGCTGTTTCCGTACCATACCGGAGGCTTGATGCTTTGCTCCGCCGCGGGACCCCTTTTTGTAGCACATAGTCGGCCAGATATTGGTGATAAAAATATTCGAATACGCTGATGACGACGGCAGCACCGAGCGAAACCGGAAGCCCCGGCAAATTGTTGTGGGCGAAAAACCGGGCCATCCCCCAGATGACAGAAAATGCAAGCCCGAAGTCTGAGATCAGCACAAACCAATCCGCTGTGCGCGGAAGAAGGCCGAGATCAGCCAAAAAATAAGAAATGACGCCAAGAAGCAGTGCTGTAAACAGCACACCGAAAAAAGACATGCCGTAAATGAGGCCGAGCACCAAATACAACAAAATAAAATGCCCGGCGATTTTAATCAAAAGCGGTTTAATGTTTTGCATACATGTCACTTCCTGTTGTTGGTTTTCTATATTTTTTCCGGAATGGGCGATCATACGCTGGGAACCGTTCCCTTGCATGCCGCCCTTCCGCCCCGGCAAACGATACATGCCGGTTTGACGTATGCTTTTTGGAAAAATTGGGCATATTGGTAAGCAAAAATGGCGCTTGAAAGCGAGGTGCTTACCATGCAATGCCCGAATTGCCGGGGCAAGGACATCGGAAAAATCGGCGTGAACCAGTATTACTGCTGGAACTGTTTTATTGAACTGTCGATTGCAAAAAATACGATCCATACCCATCAGGTGGAAGAAGACGGCACATTGAGCTCTTTGGATGATTTGTTTGAGGAAGAAGCGCGCAAACTGAGCTGATGGAGGGAATGGGGAAAATGAACAAAATGCTGATGGCTGCGGCCGGTTTTGGTGCGGGGATTGCCGCCGCCCAAATGGCGAAGAATGGCTTCGCGGACAGGCGGCAGATGCGGAATATGGCAAAGCGGGTGCGCAAGGCATTCCGTTAAATCTGCATACCCGGTAAAAACCCCGGCCCCGTTTCCCTGGCCAGACGCCAGCGGCCGAAATGGAACGCACGGATGCATCATGCCAAATGGCGAATACCCCTGTTCGCCGGCAGCTCGTTCATAAGGTGTATGCGCCCTCCGTATTTCAGTTGTCCCAAAGGTTGCTGCATTGGATCGGTGATAAAAATCCTCATAAACTTCCCTCTTTCGCAAACACTTGAAGGAGGGAGGTTTTTTTATGCAACGGTTTCGCGGTACATGGCTGTATAAATTATTTTGGCTGTTATTCATCCTGGTTATTTTATATGTGTTGCTTTTGCTCAAGCCTTTTTGGGCGCCCGTATTGCACGTCGCATTGGCGGTATGCCTGCCGCTTTTGATCGGCGGCTTTATCGCTTACATCCTCCATCCGCTTGTTGAATTTCTTTATAAAAACGGGCTGCCGAGAGGGCTTGCCATCCTGATCATCTATATTTTGTTTTTTGGCGGCACCGCTTACGGGATTTACAGAGGGCTGCCGCTTGTGATCGCCCAAATGAACGATCTGTCGGAACATCTGCCGCAGTTTGCCGACCAGTACAGGGACGGCGTTGTTTACTTGCAAACATCGATGAAGCACTGGCCGGACGGGCTTCAGGACCAGATTGACGAGCGCATTGAACGCTTTGAATTATGGCTCTCTGCAAATGTTTCAAATTCAATCAACATGCTGATGCAACTCGTCAATTACGCCATTGCGCTTGCCGTCATTCCATTTATTTCTTTTTATCTTCTGAAAGATTTTGAACATGTCAAAAAAGCGGCCCTGGCATTGACGCCGGAAAAATGGCGGCCGTCCGCAGCAGAATTTATTCGCGATGTCGACCGGTCGATCGGCGGCTATCTCCGCGGCCAGCTTTTGGACTGCCTGTTGATCGGCTTTCTTTCTTTTGTCGCATTTGCCATCCTTGGCATGAAATACCCGATTTTACTCGGCATCATCATCGGGGTCACCAATGTCATTCCGTATTTCGGCCCGGCTTTGGGCGCCATTCCCGTTTCGGTTATCGCGGCGACCATCTCATTAAAATTTGTCCTTTATGTCGTCATCATTGTGTTCGTCCTGCAATTTATTGAAAGCAATATCCTTTCCCCTTTTATTGTCGGAAAATCTTTGCATCTTCACCCGCTCTTTATTATTATCGCATTGATCGCGGGTGAGGAAATCGCGGGGATCGCAGGGCTGATTCTCGCTGTGCCGGCGCTTGCCGTGCTGAAAGTGGCAATCATCCATGCCCGCAAGCATCTGCACTTTTCAGGCCGCACGAATCAAGTTGACAAACCGGAGTAAACTTTTTTATAATTTACCCATGAACATACGTGTCCTGTGGGCAAAACGGGCTTTTCGGACAGGGATTTGTCCGGCTGGCTTAGAAATTGCGCGGCACAGGCCGTTCCTATTGACAGAACTGCATATCAAAAAACGAAGAAAGATCGAGTATGTTATCGCCCATTTTAAACCGTGATGCACGGCCCAGAGAGGAATTTCCGCGGCTGAAAGAAATTCCAAAATGAAGGATAACAGAACGCTAATCCGGAGTGCAGCCAAACCCTGCCGTTTTGCCCCGTTACCGGCACCCAAAGAGAAAGGCGTTTTTTGCCTTTAATCAGGGTGGTACCGCGAGCAAGCCTCTCGTCCCTGTCCGGGATGGGGGCTTTTTTGCGTCCAGGGGTTCCGGTTTTCATAAATCACAGAGGAGGTTTTCTCATGAAAAAAAGATCAAGTGCGGAAATCCGCAGCATGTTTTTGGACTTTTTTAAGGAAAAAGGGCATAAAGTCGAGCCGAGCGCTTCGCTGATCCCGGTCAATGACCCGTCGCTGCTTTGGATTAACAGCGGTGTGGCCACTTTGAAAAAATATTTCGACGGAACGATCATTCCGGAAAACCCGCGCATTGTCAACGCGCAAAAAGCAATCCGGACAAACGATATTGAAAATGTCGGAAAAACGGCGCGCCACCATACATTTTTTGAAATGCTCGGCAACTTTTCAATCGGGGATTATTTCCGTGAAGAAGCGATTGCCTGGGCATGGGAGCTCCTGACTTCCGACAAATGGTTTGGCATGCCAAAAGAAAAATTGTATGTCACCGTTTATCCCGATGACCTGGATTCGATTGCATGCTGGAAAAAAGCCGGGGTGTCCCCGGATCATATTATCCCGCTTGAGGGCAATTTCTGGGAAATCGGCGAAGGGCCATCCGGGCCGGATACGGAAATTTTCTTCGACCGCGGCGAAAAATACGACCCGGAACGGTTAGGCATCCGGCTCCTTCAGGAAGATATTGAAAACGACCGCTATATTGAAATCTGGAATATCGTGCTGTCCCAGTTTAATGCGATACCAGGGGTTCCGCGCAGCGAGTATCCGGAGCTGCCGAAGAAAAACATTGATACCGGGATGGGCCTCGAACGGATGGCATGCGTGCTGCAAGGGGTCGATACCAACTATGACAGCGACCTGTTCATGCCGATTATTGAAGAGGTTGAAAAAATTTCCGGCAAAAAATACCGTGCCGGAAATAAAGAGGCGGATACGGCATTTAAAGTGATTGCCGACCATATCCGCACCGTTGCTTTTGCGGTTGCGGACGGGGCGCTGCCGTCAAACGAAGGTCGCGGCTATGTTTTACGCAGGCTTTTGCGCCGGGCGGTCCGCTACGCCATTCAGCTCGATATTCACGGCGCTTTTATGTACAAGCTTGTGCCAACGGTCGGCCGGATAATGAATTCCTATTATCCGGAAGTGGAAAAAAATGCTGATTTTGTGCAAAAAGTGGTCCGTTCCGAAGAAGAACGCTTCCAGGAAACGCTGAACGAAGGGCTTTCCATTTTAGAAGAACGAATCAGGGCGGCAAAGAAAAACGGCCTGGAACAGCTGCCGGGCGAAGATATTTTCATGCTTTACGATACGTACGGCTTCCCTGTTGAACTGACAGAAGAGTATGCGCACGACCAGGGGCTCCGTGCCGACCATGAAGGCTTTGAAAAAGAAATGGAGCGGCAGCGGGAACGCGCGCGCAACGCCCGTCAGCAGGCAGAATCGATGTCCGTCCAGGGCGGCGTGCTCGGCAATATTACAGTGGAAAGCGAATTTATCGGTTATGACCGCCTTGAGGGGACGGCCCATGTCGCTGTGCTTTTAAAAGACGGCGACATCACAGAGTCGGCTGTAAGCGGAGATGAAATCCAGTTCATTTTGGATAAAACTCCTTTTTACGCGGAAAGCGGCGGCCAGATTGCCGATAACGGCACTTTGACAGCAGAAGGGCTGAAAGTAGAGGTCACAAATGTGCAGAAAGCACCGAACGGCCAAAATCTGCATCAGGGCGTTGTCGTATCGGGCACCATCAAAACCGGCCAGGAAGTATTTGCACAGGTGGACGGGGCAAAACGCCGCGACACGGAAAAGAACCACTCCGCCACCCATCTGTTACACCAGGCATTGAAAGATGTGCTCGGAATTCATGTTAACCAGGCCGGATCGCTTGTCGAACCGGGGCGCCTCCGTTTTGACTTCTCGCATTTCGGGCAGGTGACAGAAGAAGAACTCGAAAAAATTGAAACGATTGTCAATGAAAAAATTTGGGCAAGCCTGCCGGTTACAACCGATTTGAAAAAACTGGACGAAGCGAAAGCAATGGGAGCGATGGCGCTGTTTGGCGAAAAATACGGGGAGATCGTCCGCGTCGTTCAAATGGGCGGATACAGCCTGGAACTGTGCGGCGGATGCCATGTTTCAAACACGGCCCAGATCGGCCTGTTCAAAATTGTCTCCGAATCCGGGATCGGTGCCGGCACCCGGCGGATTGAAGCGGTGACGGGAAAATATGCTTACGGATTGATGCAGGAACAGCTCCACCTTTTAAAAGAGGCAAGCGCCAAATTAAAAGCAAAACCAACAGAATTGCCGGGCCGTATCGACGCCCTCCAGCAGGAATTGAAAGAAGCACAGCGTGAAAATGAATCCCTGGCTGCAAAACTCGCCAATATCGAAGCCGGATCGCTTGTGGACCGCGTAAAAGTAGTAGACGGCATAAATGTGCTCGCGGCGAAAGTCGAAGTCGGCGACATGAACCAACTGCGCAATATGGCGGACGATTTAAAACAAAAACTCGGAAGCGGGATTATTGTCCTCGCTGCGGCGACAGACGGAAAAGCCAGCTTCATTGCCGGCGTCACCAAAGACCTTGTCGAAAAAGGGTACCATGCCGGGAAGCTTGTAAAAGAAGTGGCATCGCGCTGCGGCGGCGGTGGCGGCGGCCGTCCGGACATGGCGCAGGCCGGTGGCAAACAGCCTGAACAAATTGATGCCGCATTACAAATTGTAGAAGAATGGGTAAAATCCGTTTGATTCAAGCAAAAAGTAGTGTACAATGAAACAAAGCTGGTTGTTTACACGGATCGTTTTCAGGCAGAAAGCGGAAAATGCACCTTCAAAATTTGTGTAAACCGGAACATCTAAAAAGCCAAGCTTTAGTAGAGAGGTGCTGCGATAATGAGCTCATTCGATGAAACGATGAGATTTAATTTTCCGGAAGAACCGACGGAACACGAGGTCAAGGAAGTTTTGCTCCATGTATACAGCGCGCTCGAGGAAAAGGGCTATAATCCGATTAACCAGATTGTCGGATACCTCCTCTCGGGCGACCCGGCTTATATCCCGCGCCATCAGGATGCCCGGAATATGATTCGCAAACTGGAGCGGGATGAAATTATCGAAGAACTGGTCAAATCGTATTTGAAACAACATCGTGGGGGATTAAATTGAAAATTATGGGCCTTGATGTCGGTTCGAAAACCGTCGGTGTGGCGGTCAGCGATGCCCTGGGCTGGACTGCCCAAGGCATCGAAACGATTGCCATCAATGAAGCAAAGGGCAATTTCGGTTTCGACAGGGTCGCTGAGCTCGCACAAATCCACGGCGTCGAAAAAAT
Organism: Heyndrickxia coagulans DSM 1 = ATCC 7050; assembly: GCF_000290615.1. Lineage (GTDB taxonomy): Bacteria > Bacillota > Bacilli > Bacillales > Bacillaceae_C > Weizmannia > Weizmannia coagulans. Next base: position 58,808 of record NZ_ALAS01000125.1, on the reverse strand, counting down.
TGTCGTCGGTTTCCCGAAAAATATGAACAACACGATCGGCCCGCGGGCAGAGGCCTCAAAGGTTTATGCTGAAGAATTAAAAAAACGGCTCAATCTGCCCGTTATTTTATGGGACGAACGTTTAAGCACGGCGCAGGCGGAAAGAATATTACTGGAAGCCGATGTCAGCCGTAAAAAAAGAAAAAAAGTAATCGATAAAATGGCGGCAAGTGTAATTTTGCAAGGATTCCTTGACAGCCAAACTTAATGGGGTGAAGAAATGACACATAACCATGAACATGACCACGAAGACCACCAGCATATTACCGTAGTGGACGAAGACGGAAACGAACAATTGTATGAAGTGCTTTTTACGTTTGAATCCGAAGATTTCGGAAAATCGTACGTTCTGTACTATCCGATTGGCGCGGAAGAAGACGAAGATGAAAGCATTGAAATCCATGCTTCCGCCTATGTGGAAAATGAAGACGGCACAGAAGGGGACCTCCAGCCGATTGAAACCGATGAAGAGTGGGAAATGATCGAGGAAATGCTGAATACGTTTCTCGATGAAGAAGAAGCATAAACGGTTCTTTAACATGCACACGGGACAAACCGTGTGCATTTTCCGTCTGCCGGAATGGATATTCCCTTTTGAAAAGAAAATGAAATAAAACTTGGCGAAATTTGTAGTATAATGGACAGGAAAAAAGCCGAAAATGGCTTTCTGTACTTGTTTTAAGATTTTTCTTATTGAGAGGAAGATTCTGTTTTGGCCGGAAAGGAAAATCCGTTTCAAATGTTGCTTCAAAAAATGAAGCAGAAACCGAAATTATGGATAGCCGCATGCATTATCATGCTGGCTGTTGTTGTTTTCGGAGGGGCAGCCTTTTTTTACGTGTCGGCGCTGAAACCGGCGGAGCCCGGCAACCATAAGACAAAACTCGTCACGATTCCGCCCGGCTCCGGGGTAAAGGAGATCGGGCATATTTTGCAAAAAAACGGGATCATCCAAAATGCCTGGGCTTTTGCGATTTATGCGAAATCCCACCGCCAGTCCGGTTTAAAGGCAGGCACTTATCAAATGTCACCGTCCATGGATACAAGCACGATCGTCCGCAGCATGCAAAAAGGCGGTATTGCCGCAATCCGCTTTACCGTGCCGGAAGGGGCCGGCCTTGAGGAAATTGCGGAGATCATCGAAAAACACAGCTCCTTCCGGAAAGAAGAGGTGCTCAAGCGGGCAGATGACCCCGCTTTTGTACAGCATTTGATGAAAAAATACCCGCGCCTTGTGACAAAAGAAGTTTTCAATCAGCAGATCCGGCATCCGCTCGAGGGCTACTTTTTTCCGGCGACCTATTCGTTTTATGATCAGCATGTGCCGCTTGATGCCGTACTGGAAACGATGGTGGCTAAAACAAATGCGGTTTTTTCCGCTTACGCCGGGCAAAGCACACAGGCCCGTTTAACGCCACACAAACTGCTTACGATGGCTTCACTTATCGAGGAAGAAGCAACTGAAAAAGCGGACAGGGCAAAAATTTCAAGCGTCTTTTACAACAGATTAAAGAAGAACATGCCGCTGCAGACGGACCCGACCGTACTGTATGCTTTAAACCGGCATAAAGAAAAAGTGACGTATAAAGATTTGCGGGTGAATTCCCCTTATAACACATACAAACATAAAGGCCTTCCGCCAGGCCCGATTGCAAGTCCCGGAGAACAATCGATCAAGGCTGCGCTCAAGCCTGAAAAAACCGATTACCTCTATTTTCTTGCAAATGTGGATACAGGGAAAGTCTATTTTGCCAATACATTGAAGGAACATAATGCTTTAAAGGAAAAGTACATTGCGAAGGCGAAACGGTAAACATTCGCTTTCCCGTTTGAAATGTGCTACGATAATAAGCGGAATTTTTTTGAGAAGCAGGGAGAAGTTATGGAAATGTGTTTATGCCGGAGGGCCTGCCGATGAACGGCCCGGTCGAAGCGTATATAGAGCAGTTGATGCGAAAGAATGATCCGCTATTTGAAGAAATGGCGTCTTTTGCAAACTCGGAGCATATTCCGATTATGGATCCGATCGGAATGGAAACACTCTGCCAGATGTTAAGAATCCAGAAGCCGGAAAGCGTGCTTGAAATCGGGACGGCAATCGGGTATTCGGCCCTGAAAATGGCAGATGCGCTTCCGAATGTAAAAGTTGTCACCATTGAACGCGAAGAAGAAAGAGTTGCCCAGGCAAATGCGTATTTTGCCCGCACCCCTTTATCCCGGCGGATCCGCCTGCTCAAAGGGGATGCGCTTTGCGGGGACGTCATCCAAAAGGCCCGGGAACTCGGCCCGTATGATGCGATATTTATTGATGCGGCAAAGGGGCAGTACCGGAAATTTTTTGATTCATTTACGCCTTTTCTGCGGGAAAAGGGATGTGTATACACGGATAATGTGCTATTTAAAGGCCTTGTGGTACAAGACTTCATCGAAAAGAAGCAAGTCAGCAATCTGGTGCGGAAAATCAGAAGCTACAACGAATGGTTAATGCAGCATGAGCAATTTATCACCGCGATTTTCCCCGTTGGAGATGGATTGGCAGTCAGTATGAAGAGGTGAAGGAAATGGAACGAAAGCCGGCTGTGATCGGCGTGGCCGGGGGCTCCGGGTCCGGGAAGACAAGCGTTACCCGGGCGATTTACGAAAGCTTGAAGGGACACTCCATTCTGGTGCTTGAACAGGACTTTTACTACAAAGATCAAAGCCATCTGCCATTTGAAGAAAGGCTGAAAACAAATTATGACCACCCGTTTGCATTTGACAATGACCTGTTCATTGAGCATCTGCATAAACTGCTTTCTTATGAGGCAATTGAAAAACCGGTTTACGACTTTTCCAAACATACGCGGTCGGACCGCACCATTCATGTAGAACCGAAAGATGTCATTATTTTGGAAGGCATTTTAGTATTGGAAGATGAAAGATTGCGCAACTTAATGGATATTAAGCTGTATGTTGATACCGATGCCGATTTGCGGATCATCCGGCGGCTTGAACGGGACATTGAAGAGCGCGGCAGGACGCTCCAGTCGGTCATCGAGCAGTATATTACGGTGGTCAGGCCGATGCACAACCAGTTCATCGAGCCGACAAAAAGATATGCAGACGTCATTATCCCGGAAGGCGGGCAGAACCGGGTGGCGATTGATTTAGTCGTGACAAAATTGCAATCCATTCTTGAACAAAAGTCTTTTTTGTAATACGATTATTTAGAATACATGGTGAGCGCGCCGGAATCTTTTCGGCGCGCTAAACAACATGACGGAAAAAACACAGCCGCTTGCAGAAAGCGTCATCTTGTATGTTGAAACGCATACACATTTGATAACTAAGAGATATAGGAGTGAAGGGATTTGGCTCAGGAAAAAGTTTACCCGATGACCCAGGACGGGAAAGAAAAATTGGAACAGGAACTGGAATATTTAAAAACGGTCAAACGGAAAGAAGTCGTCGAACGGATTAAAATCGCAAGAAGTTTCGGGGATCTTTCCGAAAATTCCGAGTACGATTCCGCGAAAGAAGAACAGGCTTTTGTGGAAGGCCGCATTACGACAATTGAAAACATGATCCGCAATGCGAAAATTATTGAAGATGACGGGACAGATACGGTATCGCTCGGGAAATCCGTTACTTTTGTGGAACTGCCGGACGGGGAAGAAGAAACGTACACGATTGTCGGAAGCGCCGAGGCCGATCCGTTTGAAGGAAAAATTTCAAACGACTCCCCGATTGCAAAAAGCCTGCTCGGGAAAAGCGTCGGAGAGGAAGTCACGGTTCAGACGCCGGGCGGGGATATGAGAGTCAAAATCATCTCGATTCAATAATCCGGAGCGAGTGCGCAGGTGTTCCAAAGTGCCGTGTTGTAAAGGGCACCGCCTGCCGCATACGCTTATCACATCCGGATTGCGGCGGGCCATGCCCGCCGCTAACGCATTTGTGCGCCTTTTCGAGCCGGCAAAACCGTGGTATGATAAGGCCAGGAAATGGAGGGATGACCTTGCCTGAATTTTACAGCCGTGAAGAACGGAAACAGGCCATGCAGCAGTCAAAACGGCGGAAAACAAACATCATTTTAAATACCCTGATTGTGATTGTCATCGCGCTTATTTGTATCGTGGCTTACTCCATTTTTTTCGCCGGGAACGATAACGCAAAACCGGCACCGAAGGAAAAGAAAGCGGCCGTAACAAAGACTGCTTCGTCCGGCCATGAAACGACATCATCTCATACATCCAAAAAAACGGCGGGCAAAGACAACAAAAAATCTACCCGTAAAGTGGAAAAGAGCAATGAACCGAATGTGAAAGAAGTCATTACCGATTCCAGCTGGAAACCGGTCGGAACCGGACAAACAGGCGGGCATGTCTATTCCGCCTCATCCACTTCGCTTGACTGGAAGGAAAAGCTGAAGGCATTGTCTTATGCAACAGGCATACCGGAAGACAATATGACGGTCTGGTTTTTGGAGCACGGGGCAACGACCGATGAGGCGATCGGAACGGTTTCTGCGAAAAATTCCGATACGACCTACCGTGTTTATTTGACATGGGTGGACGGAAAAGGCTGGAAACCGACAAAGATGTATGAATTGATCGAGAACGATAAAAAATAAGCGGCCGTCTGTGCCGCTTATTTTTGTGCCGCGAAATGGACCACGGCGGAATAATGGGGCCTGCCGTCCGCGGCAAACTGCGTTTGGTGTGAAACGGACGCCACCCGGAGCAGCAAGGTTTTATTGGCTTCGATTTGATCATTGATTTTTTTCTCGAGCGCCTCAAGCCGGTCCGCTTCGAAAAATTCAATCTTATCCTCTATCCTGTCGAGTTCAAATGCCATTTTCGCTCACTTCCATGTACATCGTATCAGACGTTGTTTTTTTGGCAAGCTGTATCCACTTCTGCTTTTTTGCTATATAATGGGGATTGGAACTTTTGGACGAAAGAGGGAGTCATATGAAAATCGGAATCATCGGCGCAATGGAAGAAGAGGTGTCGATTTTGCGCGGGCAGATTGAGCATCCGCATGTTGAAACGATTGCCGGCTATGAATATACGGCGGGAAAAATGAAAGGGAAAGATGTCATTTTGCTCCGTTCCGGGATCGGGAAAGTGAATGCTGCGCTTTCTACCGGCCTTTTGCTGCAAACATACGCGCCGGATTGCTTAATCAATACCGGTTCAGCAGGAGGCGCAAACCCCGCCCTTCACGTTGGCGATGTCGTCATTTCAACGGAAGTGCGCCACCACGATGTTGACGCGACAGTGTTCGGCTATGAATACGGGCAAGTGCCGCAAATGCCGCCCGCTTTTTTGGCGGATGAGAAACTGGTCCGGATTGCGGAAAGCTGCGCGGGGAAACTGCCTGGACTTCAGGTTACGAAAGGGCTGATTGCTACCGGGGACTCATTTATGGATGACCCCGCAAAAACGGCGGCTGTAAAGGAACACTTCCCGGAAGTGCAGGCGGTGGAAATGGAAGCCGTTGCCGTCGCACAGGTGGCATGGCAATTCGGCATCCCGTTTGTGATCATCCGCTCCCTTTCCGATATTGCAGGGCAGGAGTCCGGGATCTCTTTTGATGAATATTTGGAAACAGCGGCCGTGAACTCTGCCCATCTTGTCACGGGCATTGTTGAACATCTGTAGACCCATTTTTTTCCTTCCTTTCCTGCAATTACTTGTCTTTTTTATGTTTCATCTGTGATAGAGTAGGTTTAGCAGATTGATAGAAAGGGTGAGGCGGTTGAAGAAAGCGAAATCGATGTACGTGAAAATGGTGGATTTTAAAATGTACGGCATCGTGCTGCTTGCTGTGACGGGCTTTTTATATTTGGGTGCGGTGATGCCGATCGAAGGGAAATCCGAACTGGGGACAAAAATTTTACTCGTTGCGTCAAGCGGGTTTGTTGCCGTATCTGTTTTGTTTTTCTCGATTTCACGCGCTTACCATAAACGGCTTTTAAAAAGCGAAGAAGGCGCACAGCTTTTACAGCGGAATAATCGCAAATCATAATGGAAAAGGCAGGGGCCTTTGTAACCCGGGCGGTGCAGTAACAAAGCACACGGTTGTCCGGCATACAAGGTTTTCGGCCTTTTTTTATTTTTTTGCCAATTTGCGGTTTACAAACCCGCCTGAATTGGATATACTTTCCTATGTAAGCAAATTCAAAAGAGGTTGGAGAACATGGCATACACAATCCTATTTTCAGCAGTTGCAACTGAACATGTTCTGCATCCGCTCCGTATCGGTTTGAATTTGCGCTGATTTTTTAATTTGACGCACAAGCCGCAGGATGCATTTGCCTGATCCGTGCGGTTTTTTTCGGAAAGCCGCGGGATCATGCCGGTCCTGCGGCTTTTTTGTGCCCTGAAGGAGGTGAAAAAAATGACATTAAATTTAATCTTTATTACGGTCACGATTAAACGGCTGAAAAAGACAGCAGAACAAAGGCAGCGTGATGAAGAAGTTTTCAGGCTGTACGATGAAATGAATGCGAAGCGTGAAGCATTCCAAGTAAGGCATTTTTAAGCAAAAAAACATCTTGAGAAAGGAGCGGTTGACGATGGCCCGTTATCAGAGACGTTTGGACTTTATCTTTATGGAGACAGATTCCACCTAGCAAAACCGGATCAGGGGATGGCGCTATGTTTTTGCATATTTTGATTTTTACCGCTGTTTTCCACAGGCGGAAAAGGAAAAGCTGATGGCTGCGGCCACCGGCTTTTTTGGCATTGATTCATTGAAAAGCATTCTCAATAGTGGAATGGGAGAGCGACAGTCTTTGGGCGCAAAAAATTTCAATTATCTGCCCTGATTTTCAATTACAAGCGTGCAAAAAAGAGGCGGAAACAGCATAAAAAACATAAATATCATGGTTTTATGACTATATCATTTAAAATCCGGAAACGATAAAATAGAAATCCGGGTGTAATTGCTTGACAAGAAATTAATTCCATATAATAATTGGTATTGGATTAAAATGATTATTGTTTGCTGGCCGGGCCGGCAAACCGTGATCATTCACACAAATGATTTTAAGGAGGAATTGCACGATGTCCCTTATTGGCAAAAAAATTGAACCGTTCAAAGCACAAGCATACCGCAACGGCGAATTTGTCGAAGTAACGGATGAAAATTTCAAAGGAAAATGGAGCATTGTCTGCTTCTATCCTGCTGATTTTACATTTGTCTGCCCTACTGAACTGGAAGATCTCCAGGAACATTATGCCGCTTTAAAAGAACTCGGCGTGGAAGTCTACTCGGTTTCAACAGACTCCCATTTTGTGCACAAAGCATGGCATGACCATTCTGAAGCGATCAGCAAAATCGAATACACCATGATCGGCGACCCGACACAAAAACTCACCCGCATGTTCGATGTATTGCGCGAAGAAGAAGGCGTTGCCGACAGGGGCACTTTCCTGATCGATCCGGACGGCGTCATCCAGGGGGTTGAAATCAACGCTGACGGCATCGGCCGCGACGCAAGCATTTGGATCGACAAAGTGAAAGCCGCACAATATGTACGCCAGCATCCAGGCGAAGTATGCCCGGCAAAATGGAAAGAAACGGGTGAAACACTGAAACCAAGCCTTGATCTTGTAGGCAAAATCTGAGGAGATGAACCGAAATGATACTGGATGAAGAGATTAAAGCGCAACTGGCCCAGTATCTGCAAATGATGGAGGGCGACGTTCTGCTGAAAGTGAGCGCGGGTTCCGATGAAACATCGCGGAATATGCTCGAACTGGTCGACCAATTGGCCGCCATGTCGCCCCGGATAAAAGTGGAAAACACAAAACTCGAAAGAACCCCGAGTTTCAGTGTAAACCGTCCGGGAGAAGACACCGGGATTATATTCGCGGGCGTGCCGCTCGGGCATGAGTTTACCTCGCTCGTTTTGGCCCTGCTGCAGGTCAGCGGCCGCCCTCCTAAAGTGGATCAGAAGGTCATTGACCAGATTCAAAGCATAAAAGGCGAATACCATTTTGAAACCTATGTCAGCTTGACTTGCCAGAACTGTCCTGTTGTGGTACAAGCCTTGAACATCATGAGTGTGCTCAGTCCAAATATTACGCACACGATGATTGACGGGGCTGCATTTAAAGAGGAAGCGGAAGGAAAAGGCATTATGGCCGTCCCTTCCATTTATCTGAACGGCGAATTCTTTGAAAGCGGCCGGATGGAAGTGGAAGAAATTCTTGCCAAGCTTGGCAGCACAGCGGATCCGTCCGAGTTTGAAAAGAAAGACCCGTTTGATGTGCTCGTCATCGGCGGTGGCCCGTCCGGTGCAAGTGCAGCCATTTATGCGGCACGCAAAGGCATCCGGACAGGGATTGTCACTGAACGCATTGGCGGGCAGGTGCTCGATACAGTCGGCATTGAAAACCTAATCGGCACGAAGTATACGGAAGGCCCGCAACTTGCTGCAAACCTTGAAGAGCATGTCAAACAGTATAATGTTGATATTATGAATCTGCAGCGTGCAAAACGGGTTGAAAAGAAAGATCTCGTTGAGGTGGAATTGGAAAACGGGGCTGTATTAAAGAGTAAAACCGTGATCATCTCCACCGGTGCACGCTGGCGCAACATCAACGTGCCGGGCGAAGCAGAATTCAAAAACAAAGGTGTGGCATACTGCCCGCACTGTGACGGGCCGTTGTTTGCCGGTAAACATGTTGCCGTAATCGGCGGGGGAAACTCCGGCATTGAAGCGGCCATTGACCTTGCTGGTGTGGTCAAACATGTAACCGTCATTGAATTTATGCCTGAATTAAAGGCGGACCGTGTGCTGCTCGAGCGCCTTTACAGCCTTCCGAATGTGACGGTTATAAAAAATGCGCAAACGAAAGAAATTACCGGCACGGATAAAGTGAACGGAATCACATATATTGACCGTGCAACCGGGGAAGAACACCATATTGAACTCGAGGGCGTGTTTGTCCAAATCGGCCTTGTCCCGAATACCGAATGGCTTGGCGATACAGTGGAACGGACACCGCGGGGTGAAATTGTGGTGGATAAGCGCGGCGCGACCAGTGTTCCGGGCGTGTTTGCCGCAGGAGACTGCACAGACAGCGCTTATAAGCAAATCATTATTTCGATGGGGTCCGGCGCGACAGCTGCGCTCGCCGCTTTTGATTACATCATCCGGGAAACGAAAACGGATGAAGCTGTACACAATTAAGGGATCTGTTTAACCGCATTACAGCGCGCTGTAATGCGGTTTTTTGATTTTTTAAATGCCGTGCAATATTTACCAGACCGTCTTTTCTTCGGGACAGACACAATTCCGCCTCCTTGTTCATATGTTTGAACTATATAGGCTCAAGCCTAATGGAGGTGGAAGGATGTCGGGGATCTTAACTGCAGTAAGCTATATGATGAAAGAGCTTGTTTTTTTGGTTTCCTATGTGAAAAACAATGCTTTTCCACAACCTCTTTCGGCAAGCGAAGAACGGAAATATTTGAAGCGGATGGCGGAAGGCGACGCGGATGCCCGGAATATTTTAATCGAACATAACCTGCGGCTTGTAGCGCATATTGTCAAAAAATTTGAAAATACCGGTGAAGATACAGAAGATCTCATCTCGATCGGGACGATTGGCCTGATCAAGGCAATCGAAAGCTACTCGGAAGGGAAAGGGACAAAACTTGCCACATATGCGGCCAGGTGTATAGAAAATGAAATACTTATGCATTTAAGAGCTTTAAAGAAAACAAAAAAAGATGTTTCGCTGCATGACCCGATCGGCCAGGATAAGGAAGGAAATGAAATTTCGTTAATTGATGTCCTCCAGTCTGAAGCGGAAGACGTATTTGACACGATCCAGCTGAATATGGAGCTGGAAAAAGTGAAACAATTCTTTGACATATTGGATGAACGCGAAAAACAGGTGATCATCGGCAGATTCGGCCTGAATTTAGAAAAGGAAAAAACGCAGCGCGAAATTGCGAAGGAGCTCGGCATTTCAAGAAGCTACGTATCCCGTATTGAAAAGCGGGCCCTCATGAAAATGTTCCACGAATTTTACCGGCTTGAGAAAGAAAAAAGAAAGGAACAAAACGGCGAATAATGAAAAAGGCACATTGCAAAATTTGCAGTGCGCCTTTTTCATATTTTTTTTAACTTAAACGGCGCCACCATCAGGATCGATAACAGCACCATCCAGACGAACAACCAGAAGGGGGTGACATAAGGAACGGCAAAAAAACCGGCTGTTACACATAAGCCTGCCACGGGGATCGGAAGCCCGTAAAAAAAGCCTTTTTGCTTGCTGATATTAAACCGGGCGAGCCGGATCATCCCGCAAAGCATATAAAACATGGCGACCAGCATACCCGGAATCCCGTACAGGCAAAACAGCGCTGTATGGATCAGCATGGCAGGCGCGGCGCCAAACGAGAGCAAATCGCAAAGGGAATCAAGCTGCTTGCCGAGTGCGGATTCTGTTTTTAACCTTCTGGCCAGTTTCCCGTCATAGCGGTCGAACAATACAGCGGCAAAAATCAAGGCAGCGGAAACCGCCGGCTCGTGATTGCCGCAATAAAAAAGCGCTGCAGCCCCGCAGCATCCGTTTGCCACTGTCAATCCATTGGCGGCTTGCGATTTGATAAAATTCAAGATAGCATTATACCAATGATCAAAATCCACCCCCGCAAACCTCCCAACTGCCTTTATTTTTATACATATTCACAAAAATAGGATTTATCACACAAAAAAAGCCACATATCAAGCAAAAGTGGCTAGGAGGTTGCTTTGATTTTATGCGTCAGCGACCGGCGTTCAATCTCTTTTTCAATGAGCTTAACAAACTCGGAACTTAATTTCAGTTCTTTTGCTTTAAAATAGGACTCGATCAATAGTTCATCAGATAACTTATACATTTGTACCACCTCCGAAAATCATGTTCTTTTTTTAAAGCAGCCCGCGTATCATAAAGATAGAGTATTTGTACCCTTACTTTATCAAATTTAGTCTTGCGGAACAAGCGTTCTTTTATCCACAGTAAAATGTTTATATCTTGTGGGTAAATTGTTTATAAACGCGCGAAGGACTGGTGTTACTTTGTGCAAAATGTGTATAAGAATATCCACAACGAAGGAGAAATGTAGAAATCTGTCGAAAAGTTTTTGCTTTTGAAGGAGCAAAAGAAAAAAGCTGCACGGTGGCAGCCTTTTTTCTTTTGCCGGTACACGAGGAAAATCTGTGTTGTGCCCGGAAGAGATCCTGCATGGGGCCCGGCTATAATCTTGCATTGCCGCAAGTTTTGTTTATCTGCTTTTACACTTTGTTGTCCGGCGCTAGCCCGCAAACATAAGTCCCTTTCTCAATCTGGATGGTAGCGTGCTCGATCCCGAATTTGTCATGCAGTTCTTTTTCCAGCTTTTCCAGCAGCTGGTCGTTGTCTTCAATTTGGGAACGGACAATATGGACCGTCAGTATCGTTTCTGTCGTGCTCATTCCCCATATATGCAAATCATGGACGTTGAGCACGGTCGGAATTTGTTCTAAATAGGTTTTAATCGCACCGGCATCAACGCCTGCAGGCACCGCATCAAGCGAAAGGTCGGCCGCTTCCCGCAACAGGCCCCATGTCCCTGCAAAAATCACAACCGCAATGATGATGCTTGTAACCGGATCGACCCACTCCCAGCCTGTGAACAGGATAATCGCACCTGCGATGACAACGCCGAGTGAGACAAGCGCATCGGCAGCCATATGCAAAAAAGCGCCGCGGATATTGAGGTCAGTTTTTCGCCCGGACATAAACAGTAAAGCGGTGATGGTATTAATAACGATCCCGATCACGGCAACGATCATGACCGTTTTGCCTGCGACAGGTTCCGGATGGGCAAAACGCTGGATTGCTCCGAGAAAGATCGCGCCGATTGCAATCAGCAGAATAATCGCATTTAAAAGCGCAGCCATCACGGATGATTTTTTATAGCCGTATGTGCGCTTTTTTGTTGGCAATTTTTTGCCGAGCCAGACAGCGGCCCAGGCAATAATGAGCCCGAGCACATCGCTCAGATTGTGGCCTGCATCCGCCAACAGCGAAAGGGAATCGGAAAAGAAGCCGTAAATGGCTTCAACGGCAACAAAAAGAATATTCAGCCCGATGCCGGCTGCGAAAGCTTTTCCGTATTGTGCCGGCTCATGATGATGGTGTTGGTGTCCATGGTCGTGTGACATTTTATTGGCTCCTTTTACACATGCTGTCCAAAAGCCGGAAAACTGGCTTTTGGACGGACATCAGTTGTTAAGTTCATTATATGCGTATCTCAAAAGTTTGCAAAGAAACTTTTACAAGAAAGTAAATTTTATGTTCATTTTCGCCCATTCCCGGCTTGACATGCTACAATAATACCTATAAAGACAGAAAGGAAGAGAAGGAATGCCGGAATATGAACATGTTGAGGAACATTTCCAGGCATCCGACACCGTCCGTGATATCGTAATTGGCATGTCGGACGGGCTGACCGTGCCGTTTGCACTGGCGGCAGGGTTATCCGGTGCAGTGGATTCGCCGGTGCTCGTTCTCGCGGCCGGCGCGGCAGAAATTGCGGCCGGTTCCATTGCCATGGGGCTTGGCGGTTATCTGGCAGCAAAATCGGATGCCGAACATTATTATAGCGAATTAAAAAGGGAATACCGGGAAGTAGAAGAAGTGCCGGAACGGGAAAAAGACGAAGTCCGGGATGTATTTAAGGCATATGATCTGAAACCGGAACAAATCGAGGCAATCGTCGATAAAATGGCAGAAAACCCTGATAAATGGGTGGATTTTATGATGAAATTCGAGCTGGGGCTTGAGAAGCCGGAAAAGGGGCGCAGCTTAAAAAGCGCGTTAACGATTGCCCTGTCATATATTGTGGGCGGGCTGATCCCGCTTTCCCCGTACTTTTTTGTCACCAGGGCATCACAGGCCCTGCTTGTTTCCGTCCTGGTGACGCTCGTTGTGCTGTTTATTTTCGGGGCGGTGAAAGGGCGGTTTACCGGTTCCAATGTGTGGAAGAGCGGGCTTGAGACCGTTGTGATTGGCGGTTTGGCCGCTGCCGCTGCATTTGGGCTGGCAAGGCTTTTGACAAAATAAACGAACCCTTAGGCACGGCACGGGAACTCTTTTCACGAAAAAAGCAGCGCAGGGGGCAAATCCCATGCCGCAATGGACTGGAGGGAGCTGTATGCTATATATTTGGGTCGGGGTTGCCGGTATTTTCGGCGCTTTGGCACGCTATTATTTCGGCATATGGATCGGCATGTACACGCATGCCGTTTTTCCATATCCGACACTTGCGATCAATCTGGCCGGCTGCTTTCTGCTTGGCTGGCTTACGATGCATCTTTTTAAATCCAATAAGATTCATCCGTATATTGTAACCGCGCTTGGCACCGGGTTTGTCGGTTCCTTCACAACATTTTCGACTTTCAGCGTGGAGACGGTGCAGCTTATCCAGCAATCGCATGCGTTTGCCGCGCTGTTATATGTTTTCTGCAGTTTATCCGGCGGGCTGTTCATGTCATGGACCGGCTTTAAACTAGGCGGGATGCTGCATTCGCGGCTAAAGGGAAGAGGCGGTTCAGATACAGCGTCATGAAGGAGGCGGATTCATGGTTTTAAACGGCATTTTTATCGCAATCGGCGCCTTTTTCGGGGCGGTTTCCCGGTTTTCTCTTTCGCGGTGGATCAACCGGGCGTTTCCGGCAAAATTCCCGCTGGCCACATTTTTCATTAACCTTTCGGGCTCATTTATGCTCGGCCTTCTGTTTGGCACAGGTGCCGGGAGTTCGTGGCGCCTACTTCTCGGGACCGGCTTTTTGGGCGCCTTTACAACTTTCTCCACTTTTAAACTTGAGAATATTCAGCTGCAGGCTGACAAAAAATATCATATTCTTGTTCCGTACCTTGTGCTGAGCTATCTGTTCGGCATTGCCCTGGCATTTTTAGGCATCCTGCTCGGGAAATATTTTACCTGAAGCATGAAACTTTTGGGCAGGCATTCCGTATCTTAATGGTAGGCGGCCGGTACATACTTTCTTTTTTTTGCCGGGCCTGGCATTTCAATGCTGCTGGCAGGGTATTGGATTTATAAGCATAAAATAAGGAGGATTGTATATGAAGAAGTGGATGCCATGGCTGATTGTGGCCGCCATATTGGTGGTTCTGATCGTCAGCGTTTTTACAAGTTATAACAGCTTGGTGAATGCGGAAGAAAACGTAAATCAATCTTATTCGCAAATTCAAAACCAACTGCAAAGGCGGACGGATCTGATCCCGAACCTTGTGAATACCGTCAAGGGTTATGCTTCCCATGAAAAAGCGGTGATAGATGACATCTCGAAAGCCCGCGCACAATTGGCCGGGGCAAAAACACCCGGAGACCAGGCAGCGGCAAACGACCGCCTGGATAGCGCGTTGGGACGGCTGTTGGTGGTGGTTGAAAAATATCCAGATTTAAAAGCAAACCAGCATTACACGCAGCTGATGGATGAACTCGCCGGCACGGAAAATCGCCTTGCTGTGGCGCGCCAGGATTACAATAGCGCCGTCGCAACGTATAACAAAAAGGTGAAAAGAATGCCCGGCGCACTTATTGCCGGCCTGTTCGGTTTTGAGAAAAAGGAATATTTTAAAGCGGATGAAAGTGCAAAGAAAACCCCGAAAGTTGATTTCGGGAACAGCAGTGATCAGTGATGAAAAGGGCCGCGCTTATTACAGCCGTTTTTCTCGCCTTTCTGTTGGCCGTATGCACGGCCGTTCCCGGTGCGCGTGCTGCAGCGGGCATTCCGGAACCGGCCGGGGACATCTATGTGCAGGATTTTGCCGGGGTGCTGACAGACAGCCAGAAACAGGAACTCGTTTCGCTCGGCAGGCAGCTGGATGAGCAAACAAAAGCGCAAGTCGCGGTATTGACTGTGGACACGACCGGGAAAGACACAAACATTGATGCTTACGCCAACAAAGCTTTCCGCCAGTACGGGCTCGGCAATAAAACCATGAACAACGGAGTATTGCTCGTAGTGGCAGTAAAAGACAGGAAAATTAGAATTGAAGTCGGGTACGGCTTGGAGGGGGCGCTTCCGGACGGAAAAGTAGGGCGGATCCTTGATCAGTATGCCATACCGTATTTGAAAGAAAACAAGCCGGATGCGGCGGTTATCAATACGTATAAGAAGCTTGCCGCCGAAACGGCGAAGGAATACAATGTAAATCTTCAGGCCCATCCAAAGGCGTATGAGCGGCCCTCTTCCGCCCAGGCTTCCCCCTATTCGTTCTGGAAACAGATTTTGATCGGGCTTGGGATCCTTATCCTGATTTTCATTGATTTCAAGTTTCTCGGCGGAACCATGACGTATTTTCTGCTGAATATCCTGATGATGTTCTTTCGCGGCGGCGGTGGCGGCGGAAGCGGCGGCGGGGGAGGCAGCAAAGGCGGCGGCGGTTCTTCCGGAGGCGGCGGCGCAAGCCGGGGATGGTAACGCCAAACACGGCGCAAGGTTCCCTTTTTACGGCCGGGATGCCCGCTTTAAACCGCTCCCCGCATTGGCAAAAGCCCGGCGCAGCCATAGGAGAAATGAAAACGGGTAAAGCAGCAGGATAAAGCACCCTGCTGCTTTCTTTGCATGGCTGTTGAGATTTCGGGATGCCAGGTTCGTTTTGCCCGAATCGAGCAGGTTGTACAGCTTATAAGTATTTTAAACCTGCTTGGATGCCCAGCCGATATCGGCCGCATACTGGTTTGTGGCAGCACGTTTTTTGCATTTGCAATACCGGCCGGGTTCCATCTCGATTTATAAAAACCGTCTCCTGTCCTCTTTGCAAATATGGCGTTATAGCGTTTGCTTCTATTTCATCGAAAAAAAGAATAAAAATGGTAGAAAAGCATTTTAATACCCGAAAAGGAGCTGAAGCGGTTGAAGAAAATGGTGTTTCTGGCTGCCGCCGTGCTTCTGGCCTCAGCCATTTTGCTTATGGCTTTAAAAAAACCGGACGATCCCGATAAAAATAAAACAGCAGGGGAGAGGCAGGAAACCGCGGTGAAGGCACAACCGCTATCCGGCGGTGCAGAAGCAAAAGAAGGGGAAAAGGCGCCGGATTTTGCACTGACAAATCTATCGGGGCAAACGGTCAAACTGTCTGATTTTAAAGGGAAAACGGTGATCCTGAATTTTTGGGCTTCCTGGTGCCCGCCGTGTAAAGCGGAGATGCCGGATATGCAGCGTTTCTATGAAAAAAACCCGGATGTCGCAGTGCTTGCTGTGAATTTAACGAATACCGAAACAAACGAGAATGCGCCGCTTGACTTTGTGAAGAAAAACGGCCTTGCTTTTCAAATTCTGTTTGACATGGACGGCTCCGTCGGCACCCTTTACAAAACGGTTACCATTCCGACGACTTACTTTATTGATGCAGAAGGGACCATCATCCGTAAAATCATCGGCCCGATGGATGAGAAAACGATGGCCGAATTTGCGCAAGAGTGCAAAAAAAGGGGGGAAGGGAAGCCCGAATAGATCATGGATTTTTTAAGAAAAAAGTGGTACAGTATACAGTAGTAGGGAATGTAAAAAGGAAAGGCGCTGACCATCATGATGTACGGTGGCTATGGCATGATGGGCGTATTCAGCCTAATCGGCATGATTGCCCAGCTTGTCATCTTTGTGCTCGTGATTTTTTTGATAGTGGCAGGCATCAAAAAAGTGAGCGAATTCCGGCCGCATCAAAGGGAAGACAAAAGCTTCGACATTTTGCGGGAACGGTATGCAAAAGGGGAAATCACGGAAGAAGAATTTAAAAAAATGAAGAAGGATTTGATGGATTAAGGGATTATCCGGCTTCTTTTTTACACAAAAAAGCGGGGGCTTGCATTACAAGCCTCCGCTTCATGATTACTGGATTTGAATCCGTTTTTCGGATGGGCCTTCCTTCGTTTTCTTCGGAATATGAATTTTCAGGACGCCATTATCAAGGGTGGCGCTGATTTCGTCTTCATTAATATTATCCACGTAAAACTTCCGGACGAATTCGCCATAGCGGCGTTCCTGCCGGATAACTCTATGTTTTTCATCTTTGCTTTCTTCCATTTGGTCGCGTTTTGCACGGATGGTCAGCTCATTATTGCGGACATCAATGGTAATGTCCTCTTTTGAGAAGCCCGGCAGTTCGGCCTCCACAAGATAAGCATCTTCTTTTTCCGTAATGTCGGTACGGAACGAGTTTGCGTTCGCAAAAGGCGCCAACGCATTCGCATCAAACATCTCATTGAAAGTCTTCATCATACGTTCGAAAACATCGTCGTTTCTTCTGAACGGCATTAAATCAAACATATTCAATCCCTCCTTTTTAGTATTATTATACCCCACTATAAAAAAGTTAAAACAAAGATGCCTATGCACAACAGATGTTCACAAAATTGTCAATCTATAACGATGGATTTCCGGTGTTAAAAAACATTACAATGGTACTGAACATCAAAAAAGAAAAAGCAGGGGTAGGATGAACAAGATAAAGTTAGGGGCTCTGATTTTAATCGTGGTCATTGTGGGTATTGGCGGTGTTTTCTTTTATAACGGCTATGTGAAAATCAGCACAAATCATAAAGCGGCACAGCATCCGGATCTGCCCATTCCAGCCGTTTTAAAAGATACGAACCCGGATCCCAACGCGGCGGAGTATACTTTAACCGCACAGCAGGGGAAAAAGGCGTTTATTTCCAGGAAAACAACAGCAACGTACGGATATAACGGCGACTATTTGGGGCCGGTCATCCGGTTGAAAACGGGCGAAAAAGTGAATATCATCGTAAAAAATAAATTGCCGGAAGCAACGACGGTCCATTGGCACGGCCTCATTGTCCCGGGTTCGGCTGACGGCGGCCCGCATGCTGTCATCCAGCCAGGCAAAACATGGATAGCAAAGTTTACGGTGAGCCAGCAGGCTGCCACGCTCTGGTACCATCCCCACCCGATGGGAAAAACAGGCGAACAGGTATACAAAGGTCTGGCCGGTCTGATTTATGTCGATGACAAACATGCGGAAAGCCTTGATATTCCGAAAGACTACGGCAAAAATGATTTTCCGCTTGTGCTGCAGGACCGCCGCTTTAACAAAAACGGCCAGCTCGTGTACAAATTAAATATGACAGATGAAATGTACGGCTTCCAGGGCACAACCGAACTGGTAAACGGCGCGGTTAAGCCGCAGTTAACGGTCAGGCGCGGCCTCGTCCGTTTCCGGATTTTAAACGGGGCAAACGGCAGGACGTACAATCTTCATCTGAGCGGCAACAGGACATTTGTGCAAATTGCATCCGACGGGGGATTTCTCAAGACGCCTGTGCAAATGAAAAAATTAACGCTTTCTCCCGGGGAACGTGCAGAAATTTTGGTTGATTTTTCAAAAATGAAAAACGGCAAAACGCTCCGGCTCCAAAATGGGAAAGAAACGCTCATGTATTTTAAAGTAAAAGGAAAGGCCGACCAGACCTACAAAGTTCCGCAAAAACTGGCTGTAATCGAAAAAATGCCGGTGCAAGAAGCGGTGAAAACGCGGAAATTTGTCATGTCCGGCATGGGCCCGAACGTCAGCATTAACGGCAGGCAAATGAACATGGACCGGATAGATGAGACGGTTAAATTACACTCGGTTGAAATATGGGAGATTCAAAATCAATCGACTTTCATGGGCACGAAAAAAATGGTGCATCCGTTCCATATTCACGGTGTCCAGTTCCAGATTTTGAGCATCAACGGCAAAACGCCGCCTGCCAATGAGCAGGGCTGGAAAGATACGGTGCTTGTCCATCCGGGCGATACGGTGAAAGTCATCATGCGGTTCCCGTTTAAAGGGATTTACATGTACCACTGCCATATCCTCGAACATGAAGACTTGGGCATGATGGGGCAGTATGAAGTGAAATAACGAAAAAGGGCGGGAATGTGTCCCGCTCTTTTTGGTATGGGAAGAAGCAGGTTAAAAAATGTAAAAAAGCAGCGGTATCCGATTATTTGGAATCCGTGCCTCGCAAGAAACCGATATACTGGAAAGGGCGCCTGCACAGTGGTAAAAACCTGCGGATGCTTTCTGTGCGGGTCTGGTTCATTGAAAGCAACATTCCTGCCCCCATCCCGCTGCAACAGGTTACAAGTTTTCCTGCCCTTCCAGGTGAAGGGCCAAGGAAAACAAGGCAATGCCGTCCGCTTTTTTCGGGTCAATGCCGGTTACATCGCGGATCTGTTTCAGCCTGTAATGGAGCGTATTGATATGCACATGCAGGGCAGCGGCCGTTTTTTTCAGGGACAGGTCATGGGCGAGAAAGGCCTGCAATGTTTCAAGCAGGCCGGAGTGGCTGTACAGTTTCCCGATCGTTCTTTGTACAAACGCATTCCGTGTATCGTCCTGCACTTCCTGGACCAAAAGATCAAGCAGCAGGTCTTCGTAAAAGACGATGCTGCCCGTTTTTTCGGCGGATGCCAGGGCTTTTTGCGCTTCTTTAAATGATTGGCGAATGACTACTGTGCCGGCTGTTTTCCCGACTCCGGCCGCACAGGGGATGCCGTATTTCCAAGCGAATTCATGCTGGACGGCTTCGAAACGGCTCCTGAGGCTGCGGGCGGCAAACGGTGTTTCTGCACTGATCAGCAGCAGAAAAAGCCCGGGCCCCCAGCGGACGATTAGATCCCGGCTGTTCTCAAATTCCGCCTGCAGCAAGCGAAAAGCATCCGTTTCCACCGCTTGCGGGATCTCCGCTTTTAACAAGCAGCAAATATGCGGATCCTGCACCGGAATCCCGAGCATCATCCCGCGTTCGGCAAAATGCTGGTCATAGGCCTCAAGATTCACCCATTCGTAAAAGTAAGCCTCAAGCCCCCTTGTTTTCGACTGGATTTGTTCAGTCCGGACGGTTTCCTGAATGATCAATTCCGTCAGCCGCCGGATCAATTCCGCATAATGTTCAACTTTTTCCGGGTTTCCCGTCACCCCGATCACCCCGATGGTCCGGCCTTCAAACCGGATTGGCATGTTGATCCCCGACCGCACGCCTTCCATCTGCGCCGCCATTTTTTCATCAATGTACAGCTTCCGGCCCGTTTGAAAAACTTTGCGCGCCCCTGCATGGATATGCCCGATCCGTTCTTTTTGCGTCGAGGCAATAATCACCCCGCTTTCATCCACGACGATGATATCCTCATCCATCACCGATTGCACTTCATTTACGATATTTTTAGCAAGTTTCGTGTATAATAGCATCTCGGCCCACCTTTGTATAAAAGTCTAAAAAACAAGCAAAAGAAACCGGTAAACTTTGTATCTTTATCTATATCATTCCCCATGATTTAGATTTATCATAAAAAGAAACAGAAAACAATTTTTTGACTGTATCAAAGATCAAAAAGAACGGGGGAATGTTTCATGATTGAAAGCGGGGCCAAAGAAAAACTGATTCAAGTCGTCGGCCGGGAAAATTACGATGACACGCAGGCGGGCCGGCTTGTATATTCCTATGACGCCAGCCCGCAGTTCCAGGCGATGCCGGATGCGGTTGTCGCGCCGCGCAATAAAGCAGAAGTGCAGGCGATTGTGAAGCTTTGCAACGAATACCGGATTCCGGTTGTCCCGCGCGGATCCGGCTCCAACCTTTGCGCCGGCACATGCCCGGTGGAAGGGGGGATTGTGCTCGTTTTTAAGCATATGAACCGCATCCTTGAGATTGACGAAGAGAATCTGACGGTGACGGTTGAGCCCGGCGTGATCACGCTCGATATGATCAAAGCGGTGGAAGCAAAGGGGCTGTTTTATCCGCCGGACCCGAGTTCGATGAAGATTTCGACCATTGGCGGCAATATCAACGAAAATTCCGGCGGGCTACGCGGTTTGAAATACGGGGTGACCCGCGACTATGTGCTGGCACTTGAAGCCGTGCTTGCAAGCGGCGAGGTCATCCGCACCGGCGGAAAACTGGCGAAAGATGTAGCCGGCTACGATTTGACGCGGCTTTTGGTCGGTTCGGAAGGGACGCTCGCCGTCATTACGGAAGCGACGCTGAAACTTTTGCCGATGCCGGAAGCAAAAAAGACGATGCTGGCGCTTTACCAGGATATTGAAGCGTGCGCGCAAACGGTTTCCGACATTATTGCGAACCGGATCATCCCGGCGACGCTGGAATTTCTGGACCAGCCGACACTGCAGGCGGTGGAAGCTTTTGCGCATATCGGCCTACCGACCAATGTGAAGGCAGTGCTTTTGATCGAGCAGGACGGCCCGCAGGAAGTGGTGGAACGCGATATTGAAAAGATCGCGGAAATTTGCCGCAAGCAACATGCAGTCGATGTAAAGGTGGCAGCTTCCCCGGAACATGCGGAAGCGCTCATGACGGCAAGAAGGAGCGCTTTAAGCGCACTCGCCCGCCTGAAGCCGACAACGATTTTGGAAGATGCGACCGTGCCGCGTTCCGAAGTCGCAAAGATGGTGGTGGCAATCAATGAAATTGCTGAAAAATACGGGCTCCATATCGGGACATTCGGCCATGCGGGGGACGGGAATCTGCACCCGACCTGCCTTGCCGATATCCGGGATCAGGACGAAATGGAGCGGGTTGAAAAAGCCTTTGCGGAAATTTTTCAAAAAGCGATTGAACTGGGCGGCACGATTACCGGCGAACATGGCGTCGGGAGGGCGAAAGCGCCGTATCTTGAATGGAAACTCGGGGAAACGGGCATTGGCGTCATGAATGCGATCAAAAATGCGCTGGACCCGAACCATATTTTAAATCCCGGCAAAGTCTTTGCCAAAGAAACGGATCGAGTGGTGATGGAAAAATGATTACAGCCGAACAACAAAAAGAAATCCAGCAGAAATTCAGGGAAAGGATGGACGAAGACCAGCTGCTGAACTGCATGCGCTGCGGCTTTTGCCTGCCATCCTGTCCGACCTATATTGAATCGGGGTTCAAAGAATCGCACTCGCCGCGCGGCCGGATTGCATTGATGAAAGCCGTTGTGGACGGCATTATCGAACCGGATGAAGATGTGGAGCGCTCTTTGGACTTGTGCCTCGGCTGCCGGGCTTGCGAATCGGTATGCCCGCCCGGCGTCCAGTACGGGCATCTTTTGGAAGAAGCGCGGGATATTATCCAGCAGTCGAAGAAAAAGAAGCAGTCCCTGCCGGTAAAAGTGCTCCGCAAAGCGGTCTTTGAAGAATTGTTCCCGCACCAGAATCGGATGCGCGCTTTAACAGGCCTGATCGGTTTTTACCAGCGGAGCGGCCTGCAAAAAGCGGCGCATGCGACAGGCGCTTTAAAGCTTCTGCCGAAAAATTTATCGTCCATGGAAAAAGTGCTGCCAAAAATTCCAAAATGGAAGGAAATGAAACAGCGCCCGGAACATTTGATGCCAAAAGCGGAAGTGAAAAAACGCGTTGCCTTTTTTACCGGCTGCCTGATGGACACGATGTTCATGGAAACCAATGATGCGACATTGAAACTATTGCAGCTTGCCGGCTGTGAGGTTGTCATCCCGCAGGACCAGGCATGCTGCGGGGCGCTGCATGGCCATGGCGGCGAAAAAGAGATGGCAAAGGACCTTGCCCGCCGCAATATCAAGGCTTTCGAAGATTTGCGCGCTGATTATATTATCACGAATGCCGGCGGCTGCGGCGCTTATTTAATCGATTACGGCCATTTGTTAAAAGACGATCCGGAATGGGCGGAACGGGCAGCGGCATTTTCAAGCAAAATAAAAGATATTTCCGCTATTCTCGTAGAGCTGGGCTTCCATAAACGGAAACTCAGCCTCCCGCACCAGGTGGTCACGTACCAGGATTCATGCCATTTGCGCAATGTGATGAAGACCTCTTCCGCGCCGCGCCTGCTCATTGGCGCCATCGAAAATGTAGAATTCCGGGAAATGAAGGAAGCGGACCACTGCTGCGGGTCGGCCGGCATTTACAATATTGTCGAGTCGGAGATGTCCATGCAAATTTTGGACCATAAAATGGAAAACGCAAAAGCGACACATGCCACAACCATTGTGACCGCCAACCCGGGCTGCCTGCTGCAAATGAAACTCGGGATCGAACGGGCCGGTTTAAGCGGAAAAGTCCGCGCTGTCCATATCGCCGACCTGCTGATCGAAGCAATGGGGGAAAATGCGAAAGTATAAAGCGCAAAGCAAGAAAAACACAACATTTTCAAGCAGCAGGCATGGCAGCTTTGCGATTTACCCATGGATACGGACAAGACTAATGGAAAGCAATCAAAACCGCTGAGCGCGCACTGCCCGGCGGTTTTTCCTGTTTCCGGCTTCCGGGGAACAGGGCATTGCTATCAGTTGAATAATTTGTAGAAATTGTTATGATAAAAGAAACTTGAATGAAGCATATTCGGGACAATATACTCATAAACGGGCGGGTAAGCTTGCATCTTGTGGACAGAACGGTAAAATGAATGGAGTGTCACGGATTGATCTTGAAAAATTTTTTGCCGGACCGGCAAGTGAAATCGGTGCTGTCAATCAGGCCGGAAGAATTAAAAAAGCATGGCATTAAAGCCATCATCACCGATTTGGACAATACATTGGTCGAGTGGGACAGGCCGAGTGCGCCGCCAAAACTGGTCCAATGGTTCCAGGACATGCAGGAACATCATATCAAAATCACGATTGTTTCCAATAATAATGAAATGCGGGTCAAAACATTTGCGGACCCGCTTGGCATCCCGTTTCTTTTCAGAGCGAGAAAACCGCTTGGCAAAGCATTCCGCAAGGCGCTTGCTATCATGGACGTGAAAAAGGAAGAAACCGTCGTGATCGGCGACCAGCTTTTGACCGATGTGCTCGGCGGCAACAGAAGCGGTTTTTATACGATTCTCGTCGTCCCGGTTGCGCAATCAGATGGCTTTGCGACGAAACTCAACCGGATGATTGAGCGCCGGATTATGGGCTGGTTCAGGAAAAAAGGTTATTTGACTTGGGAGGATTGAATTTGGAAAAAGAAGCTGTCCATTGTATCGGCTGCGGGGCGCTCATCCAGACGGAAGATCCGGATGAGGCAGGCTACGCGCCAAAATCTGCGCTGGAAAAAGAGCAGGTCATTTGCCAGCGCTGCTTCAGATTGAAACATTACAATGAAGTGCAGGACGTGCCGCTTACAGACGATGATTTTTTAAAAATTTTAAACCGGCTCGGGCAGGTGGATGCGCTGGTTGTAAAAATTGTCGATATTTTTGATTTCAACGGGTCCTGGCTGCCGGGATTCCACCGTTTCGCAGGCAAAAACCCGGTTCTTTTAATCGGCAATAAAGAGGATCTCCTGCCAAAATCGGTGAAAAGAGCGAAAATGGCCAACTGGATGAAGCAGCAGGCGAAAGAACTCGGGCTCCGTCCGGCCGATGTGCTGCTTGTGAGCGCGGCAAAGGGGCACGGCATGGATGAAGCGATGGCTGCCATCGAACAGTACCGGAACGGGAAAGATGTGTATGTTGCCGGCTGCACGAATGTTGGGAAATCCACTTTTATCAATCGCATTATACGGCAGGCAACAGGGGAAAAAGATGTCATCACCACATCCTATTTTCCGGGGACGACGCTGGATATGATCGGCATCCCGCTTGATGACGGCACATCTCTTTATGACACGCCGGGGATCATCAACCACCACCAGATGGCGCATTTCGTCGGGAAAAACGAATTAAGGGTGATTACACCGAAAAAAGAAATCAAGCCGGCTGTATTCCAGCTGAATGAACGGCAGACGCTGTTTTTCGGCGGCCTTGCGCGGCTTGATTATATAAAAGGCGGCAGACGGTCATTTGTCTGCTATGTTTCAAATGCTTTAAAGATTCACCGTACAAAACTTGAAAATGCGGATGATTTATATGCGCGCCAGCTCGGGGAATTGCTCCAGCCGCCGGGGAAAGCGGAAGCCGCGGATTTCCCGGCGCTCGTTCGCCATGAATTTTCCATTAAAGAAGGAAAGACGGATATTGTTTTTTCCGGGCTTGGCTGGGTGACGGTCAACGAACCGGGCGCCGTTGTCGCGGCCTATGTGCCAAAGGGCGTCCGGGTCATGCTGCGCCGGTCGTTGATCTGAAAAAGGTTCTGTTTTTAACGGGGAGTGAGAAATATGCGCGATTTATACGGGGTGATCGGTGACCCGATTGCCCATTCGCTGTCGCCTGCGATGCACAATGAAGCATTCCGGGCACTCGGGATTGATGCAGACTATCATGCTTTCCATGTCACACCGGAAAATCTGGAAGCCGCCGTAAACGGCATGAAAGCAATCGGCGTGG
The DNA here is from genome assembly GCF_000290615.1 of Heyndrickxia coagulans DSM 1 = ATCC 7050. Classification (GTDB taxonomy): domain Bacteria; phylum Bacillota; class Bacilli; order Bacillales; family Bacillaceae_C; genus Weizmannia; species Weizmannia coagulans. Next base: position 33,479 of record NZ_ALAS01000125.1, on the reverse strand, counting down.
CCGGATTTAATGTGACCATTCCGCATAAGCAGGCGATCATGCCGTATCTCGATGACATTGATCCGCTTGCGGAAACGATCGGTGCCGTTAATACCGTAATCCGCACCCCACACGGATGGGTCGGGTATAATACGGACGGCCCGGGGTTTATGCAGGCGCTGAAAGAAGAAAGCGGACGGGTGCTTTCCGGGGAAAAAGTGCTTGTCATCGGCGCGGGCGGTGCGGCAAGAGCGATTTATTATACGCTTTGCCGGGAAGGGGCGGTAACCGTTGATCTGTGCAACCGCACGGTAAAAAAAGCGGAAGAAATGCGGGACGAAAGCCCTTTTCCGTGCCCGTCGAAGGTGCTTACGCTTAAAGAAACGGAAGAACAGCTGGGGAATTATACGCTGATTGTGCAGACGACGTCGATCGGCATGCATCCGGATACAGACGCGCAGCCGCTTTCCCTCCGCCATTTAAAGCCTGGTGCGTTTGTGTCTGATATCATATACAATCCTTTTGAAACGAAATTTTTAAAAGAAGCAAAAAAACGCGGCGCCCGGGTGCAGAACGGCCTCGGCATGTTTATCTACCAGGGGGCCATTGCGTTTGAAAAATGGACCGGCGTAAAGCCGGATACCAGGAAAATGAAAAAGATCGTTGAAGGCATTTTAGGAGGAAGTTCATGTTAACAGGTAAACAAAAACGTTTTTTGCGGGCAAAAGCCCACCATTTGAGCCCGATTTTTCAGGTCGGAAAAGGCGGGGTCAATGAAAATATGGTCAAACAGGTGCAGGAGGCGCTTGAAGCGCGGGAACTGTTAAAAATCAGCGTCCTGCAAAACTGCGAGGAAGATAAGGATTCTGTTGCCGCAGCACTTGCAGAAGGGGCGCATGCGGAACTCGTGCAAATCATCGGCAATACGATTGTCCTTTATAAAGAATCGAAAAACCATAAAGAGATTGTTTTGCCTTAAGGGTGGGCGGCATGAAAAAAGTGGGTATTTTAGGGGGGACGTTCGACCCTCCGCATATCGGCCATTTGATTATAGCGAACGAAATTTTGCAGGATCTGAAACTTGACGAAGTCCGTTTTATGCCGAACCAAAATCCGCCCCATAAAGAAAAAACGGCCGGCATCACCGGATGTGACCGGATCAAAATGCTCACGCTTGCCATTTCGGGGCAGCCGGCATTTTCGATTGAGGCCATAGAGATGGAGAGGCCCGGCCGCTCCTACACATATGACACAATGGTGCTGCTTAAAAAGCGGGAACCTGATACGGACTTTTATTTTATCATTGGCGCGGATATGATCGAATATTTGCCGAAATGGCGGAATATCGACCAGCTCGTCCGGCTTGTCCGCTTTGTCGGCGTCAACCGGCCGGCATATTCGCACCAGACAAAGTATCCTGTCCAATTTGTTGAAATTCCGGAAATTCATATTTCCTCCTCGCTGATCCGTGAACGCCTGGAAAAAAAACGGTCGGTAAAATATTTAATTCCGGATGCAGTGTGGGAATATATAAAGGAGCATCATTTATATGGAACGTGAGAAAGCATTGGAACTTGTGAAAGCCCAGCTGACGGAGCGCCGTTATATCCATACGCTCGGCGTTGCCGAAAGCGCCGTCTGGCTGGCGGAAAAATATCATGCTGACCGGAAAAAAGCGGAACTTGCGGCGATTTTCCATGATTATGCAAAATTCCGTCCGGAAGAGGAAATGAAGCAAATCATCATTGATCAAAAGATGGATGAACGGCTGCTTTCTTTCCATCATGAATTATGGCATGCCCCTGTTGGCGCTTATCTGGTGGAAAAAGAAGCCGGCATCACTGACCGGGAAGTGCTCGATGCCATTAAATACCATACATCGGGCAGGGCCGGGATGACGCTGCTTGAGAAAATTGTATATCTGGCTGATTATATTGAACCGGGCCGGAATTTTCCGGGTGTCGAAGAAGCAAGGCGGCTTGCGGGCAAAGATCTCGATGAAGCGGTGTTGTATGCAGCCGGGCACACCATTGCATTTTTAATTGGCCGGAATCAGCCTGTTTTTCCGGATACGATTGCTTTATACAATGATTTAGTGATGAAGGAAGAAGGGGCGTAAATGGACAATCAGACGTTATTAAAAACAGTCGTAAAAGCTTGCGATGATAAACGTGCGGAAGACATCGTCGTTTTGGATATGCGCGGGATTTCATTGATTGCGGATTATTTTCTGATCTGCAATGGGAACTCCGATAAACAAATTCAGGCGATCGCCCGCGAAGTGAAAGAAAAAGCGGAAGAAGCAGGAACTGCGGTCAGGCGCATTGAAGGGTTTGAAGAAGGGAAATGGGTGCTGATTGACCTTGGGGATATTGTCGCCCATATTTTTAACCGCGATGAACGGAATTACTATAACTTGGAAAGGCTTTGGGGAGACGCGCCGGCTGTCAGTGCGGAGAGCGTTCTGCAATGAGTTACGAAAATTTCGCCTATGTATACGATGCGTTGATGGAAGAGGCGCCCTATCCGCAATGGCTGCAGTGGGTGATGCGCCAAAGGGAGCGGAATGGTGTCAAAGGAAGGCGCATGCTTGATCTTGCCTGCGGTACCGGTGAACTGTCACTGCTGCTTGCACGGGAAGGCTTTGAAGTAACGGGCGTTGATTTATCGGAAGACATGCTTGCCGTAGCGAGCGGAAAAGCACTGGCTGAAGGGGCCCGCATCACTTTCCTCAAGCAGGATATGCGCGCGCTTTGCGGCCTGCATGATTTTGATATTGTCGCGATTTTCTGTGATTCTCTGAACTACTTGGAAACGGAAACGGATGTGAAAGAAACGTTTCGGCATGTGCATGCAGCCCTGAAGGCGGGGGGAATGTTTTTGTTTGACGTGCATTCCGTTTATAAAACAGATGTGCTATTCCCGCATCACACTTTTGCCGATAACGGGGACGAGGTTTCCTATATCTGGAACTGCTTTCCGGGTGAGGGCCCGCATGCCGTTGAACATGATCTCAGCTTTTTCGTATATGATGAGAAATCCGGCTTGTATGAACGGTTTGACGAGTTACATAAACAGCGGACGTTTCCGGTTGCTGATTATGAAAACTGGCTTACGGAATCGGGCTTCGATTGTATGCCGCCCGCTGCCGATTTTACAGAAGAAGCGCCCGGCCCAAAAAGCGAAAGGATATTTTTTACGTGCATCAAACGATAAAAGCATTCTGCCCGCGCAGAATGCTTTTTTTGAAAAAATTTTAAAAAAGAAGCAGGAATAAACAGAAAGATGTCGAAATATCATGGTGTGCCGAATTGCCCGGCCACCGCGTCCGTGTCCTCCTTAAATTTCTCGTGTGTCGCTTCAAACAGTTTTTCGAATAAGCCATCCGTCCCTTTTTCAAGCACCTTTAATCCTTCGCCGGTGATACCGCCCTTTACCGTCACTTTTTCCTGCAGGGCAGGCAGCGTATAAATTTGTTGCTTCAAAAGTTCCCCCAGGCCGATCAGCATCTCAGCCGTTAATATGCAGGCGGTGTCGCTGTCAATCTTTGTTTTGCGGACGGCTCCTTCTATCATTTTTTGCGCCAAAAAACTGAAAAAAGCAGGGCCGCAGCTGACCAGATCTGATGCCACTCTCGTGATTTGCTGGCCAACTTCAACCGGGGTGGATATTTTGGAGAACAGTGTTTTTACTTTTTCCTGCCACTCGCTTGTGCACTGGCTGCCAAATGTCAGCAAAACCGCACCGGCAGCTGCCCTGTTCGTGATGCTCGGGATGGCCCTTGCGCACGAGCAGGGGACCATTGCGGCGAGCTGCCCGACTGTAACGGGGCTTGTAATGCTGACAAGGCACTGTTCATTCCGGAAGGCGCCTCTGGCCTTCTCCAGAATGCCGTGCATCTCAAGCGGTTTAACACACAACAAAATTAAATCGCTCTCCAAAATGGTATTTTCTATATTCTCAACCTGAATCCCGGGATACTTGTTTGCAAGTTTTGCGGCTTTTTCAGGTGTGCGATTTGTGATCCGAAATTGTGCAGGCGTAACGGCTTTTGTTTCTATCAAAGCTTCAATTAACATGCTGCCCATATTTCCCGTTCCGATCACGCCAATGTCCATGCTGTTTTCCCTCCCCAAGCCGCCGATCTTTCAGCGCCCGGTACAATATATGCGCAGATCCGGGCGATTATGTATCTGAAAAAAGAAAAACAGAGGTGAAGGTCTTTGAAAACGTTGTTTCTCAAATACCGCTGGCATGCTGCTGCAGCTGTGGCAGCCATTACGATTGCAATCTTTTACTATTTTAGCCAAAATGGAGGTATGGACACCGCGTCCGGGGCTTACCGGCAACCCGAAACGGCCGTGCAGTCCGGACAAACTGAGGGGGGCGGGACGGATGTGCAAAATCACTCGACCCAAAACACCGCCCAAACGCAATCCTCGGCCCAAACGCAGAACGCTGCCGAAATTTACGTGGATGTGAAAGGCGCGGTGAAGCATCCCGGCATCTACAAAGCGGAAGCGGATGACCGGGTCTATGACCTCATTCAGGAAGCGGGGGGTTTTAACGAAAACGCCGACCGGAATCAGGTCAATCTCGCGCAGAAGGTAAAAGATGAAATGGTAATCGAGGTGCCGAAAAAAGGCGAAAAAGCGGCTTCTGCCCAAACTGCCCCGGCGGCTGCCGGAATTTCAGCACCCGCTTCCGCTTCTTCCGGGACGGCGGCAAGCAGTGAAGCGGCCGCACAGGTCAATATCAATACGGCCGACCAGACCCAGCTTGAGACGCTTCCGGGCATCGGGCCGTCAAAAGCTGCGGCTATTATCGAATACCGGGAGAAAAACGGCCCTTTTCAAAAGCCGGAAGATTTGAAAAATGTGTCGGGGATTGGGGACCAGACTTTTGCCAAAATCGAAAATTCCATCACTTTACAGTAAGGATGAGCAGAAAGGAAGAGAAAAATGGACCGGATTTCCTGGAACCAGTATTTTTTGGCGCAAAGCCATTTATTATCCTGGCGGAGCACCTGTTCAAGGCTTGCAGTTGGGGCGACGATCGTCAGGGATAAAAGAATTATCGCAGGCGGCTACAATGGATCCATCGCGGGGGACGAACACTGTATTGACAAGGGCTGCTACGTGATTGACGGGCATTGCGTGCGGACGATCCACGCTGAAATGAATGCAATTTTGCAATGTGCAAAATTCGGGGTGGCGACAAACGGCGCGGACCTCTATGTAACCCATTACCCGTGCCTGCACTGTACCAAAGCGATCATTCAGGCAGGGATTCAAAACGTGTACTATGCACAGGATTACCGGGTGCATCCGTATGCAAGAGAGCTTTTTGAAAAAGCGGGGGTGCATGTCGAGCATGTCCCGTTCCATCCGGAAACACTCGATATCCGGGCAAGCGAAAAAGCCAAACTGGTGGAGAAATTATTCATGATTGCAAAGGACCACGGGGCGGAAGCGGCAGAACTGGAGGAATTGCAGCAAATGGCGGCGGCATTATTTGCAGGCGCTTATCAAGAAACGGAAACGGGATCCGTTCCGAAAGCGTAACAGGGTGATGGTGTGAAAGGCAACTGGCTGTTCGCCGCGCTCGCTGCATTAAGCGGCATCCTGGTTGGCCTTCACGCGCCGCCGCTTCTGGTTCTTTCGGCCCATTTGATTTGGATCCGGATTTTCCTGTCCCGGAACCGGCCTTTGCTCCTGTTGTCCGCCGTTTTTTACGGGTTGGGGATTTTTAGCGGTTATTTCCAGGCATTTGCGTATGATACAAAATTTCATGCCGGCAGTGCCCGGATGCCCGTCCGTTTCAGCGATTATCCGCGCATCGACGGGAACGCGGTCAAGGGAAAGGCGGAAGCCGGAAAAGAAACGTTTATGTTAACGTATTACGCCGGGAGCGAGGCAGAACTGGAAACCTTGAAACAAACTTTATCCCCCGGAACGGTTTGCATGGCTCAAGGGGAACTGGAAGCTCCTGAGCCAAACCGCAACCCGTCCGCATTTCATTACCGCAACTATTTGGCCCATCAGCATATCCACTGGATTTTAAAAGCGGACCGGCTTTCCGCGTGCAACAGCCCGCCGCAGCATCTGCACGGTTTCTTGAAAAAAATCCGCCACCGCTCCCTGCTTCAAATTCAAAAAACATTTCCGGAAAAATCCGTACCGTACGCAGAAGCGCTTTTGTTTGGCGAGCAAACAGACTTTGATGACGATGTGTACCAGCTTTACCAGCGGCTTGGCGTTGTCCATCTGCTTGCCATTTCCGGGCTTCACGTACAACTCGTTGCCGGGTTTTGCTACTATTTGCTCATCCGGCTCGGGCTGACAAGGGAACGTGCCACCGTTTGCTTACTGGGGGTGATGCCGGTTTATGCGGGATTATGCGGCATGAACCCGCCAGTTGTCCGGTCGGCGGCAATGACGATGCTGCTTGTGCTGGCCAGGCAAAAAAAACTGCCGATCGGGCCGCTTGATGCTTTGTCCATCTGTTTCATTTTGTACGGACTAAAAAATGCGAATATTGTGTACAATATCGGATTCCAGCTCTCTTTTGCTGTTTGCGCCGCGCTGCTTCTTTCAGGTCCTCTTCTAGAGCGGTTCCGGGGCCCGTTGCAAAAAGGGCTCGCGATTTCGTTCATTTCCCAGCTTGCGGCACTTCCCATCCTATCTTATTCATTTTATGAGTTTTCCATTGCGGGGCTTGTTGCCAATCTTTTTTATGTACCGCTTTATACGTATGTGCTGCTCCCGCTTGCTGCGCTTGCCTTTGTTACAGAATGGGTGGCGCCGCCGCTGTTTTCCGTCTTTGCCGCGTGCTTTGACGGGCTCGTTCGGCTTTCGGAAAAAACGGGGGAAGCGATAGACGGCCGCTGGTCCACGCTCGTTACCGGGAGGCCGCCATACTGGGGATCGATCCTGATGGCAGGTGCGGGAGTTTATTGTTTGGCGGCGATGGAAAACGGCAAGAAAACGATCCGGGCTGTCCTGCCGCTTGTTTGTGTTCTCATGCTCCTCCTTGCGGCAAACAGGTATTCGCTTTTCGGCAAAATCACCTTTATCGACGTCGGGCAGGGGGACAGTATTTTAATCCGGCTGCCGCTTTCAAGGGGGGCGTATTTAATTGACACAGGTGGGACCGTCCGGTTTCCGGAACCGGCATGGAAAAGAAGGGAGCATCCGTTTGAAACCGGCAAAGATATTGTGGTGCCATTTCTAAAAAGCCAGGGGATTACGACGATTGATAAGCTGATTTTAACGCACAGCGACGAGGACCATATCGGCGGCGCAACGGCTGTGATCACATCTCTCCACGTCAAAGAAATCCATATCTCGCCCCATTCATGGGAAAAACCGCTCATGCAGAAGGTGCTCGCTTGCGCCCGCCAGAAAAAAATCCCGGTGTATGAGATGAAAAACGGGGACGGATGGCAAAACAAATCGGGGGTATTTCAATATCTTTCGCCGTTTGACGAAACGTATGAGGGGAATAATGACTCGCTTGTCCTTTATGCGAAAACAGGTGGAAAGACGTGGCTGTTTACCGGGGACCTTGAGCAGGAAGGAGAAGAAAAACTTGTGGCGGCTTATCCGGATATCCGTATTGACGTATTAAAAGCCGGGCATCACGGCAGCAAAACTTCGACAAGCGAAACGCTCATCCGGAAGTATCATCCGCGGATCGCCGTCATCTCTGTCGGAAAGCATAACCGTTTCGGGCATCCGTCTCCGGGAGTGGTCAAACGGCTCAGCGAAAACGGGGTATTCATTTTCCGGACGGATGAGGACGGGGCGGTGCAATACCGCTTTTTCAAAGAAAAGGGAACCTTTTCAACCGTCCTCCCATAATATACATTAATTAAAAAACCGTCCGGAATGGCTCCGGCACTGCCCGGAGCGGGGCTATCTGCCAATGATGTCTGCTGCAGTTGCAATGATAAACATCAGCGCAAAAAACAAAAAAGAGATGAGAAAACCTGCTCCGGCATCGGCGACATCATTCGTTTTCGACTGGACATCCTGCTCGAATTCGTTCATCCAAATCCCTCCCTGTTTTTTGATTATATGATAATTTCAGAACGATTTCCACCGTTTTGGATGGAGTTGTCATTCATAGATATCCGGCTGCGTGTGACAATAAGGGTACGGGTCCACCGTTAACGGAAAAGCTTCCCGGGACTGTTCCGTTAACGTTTATATAGATAAAGGGGATTTTACGGATCCCCTTTTCCATTTGTTTTCTGCTTGCAACAATGCGCCCGTTCTCTTAACATAGGGGGTAAGAAAGGTTTGGGAGCGGAACAGAATGGATGAATTATGGAAAAAGATTGAGCGCGGGCAATTTTCCCCGCTTTATTTATTGTACGGCGCAGAAGATTATTTCATTCAAAAAACGAAACAGAAATTGCTGGATTATGCGCTCACTCCGGAAGAGGCGGATTTTAATTATGCTTCGTATGACCTGGAGGAGGTGCCGGTCGAGACAGCGATCGAAGATGCGGAAACATTCCCTTTTATGGGGGAGAGGCGGCTCGTGATTGCGCACCACCCGTTTTTTTTGACTGCTGAAAAGCAGAAACAGAAAGTGGAACACCGGCTGGACAAGCTGGAAGCATACGTGAAGTCTCCCGCCCCTTACACGGTTTTCGTGCTGGTTGCGCCTTATGAAAAACTGGATGAACGGAAAAAACTGGTGAAATTGATCAAAAAGCAGGCCGCAACTTTCCAGGCAAAAAAATTAAATGAAAGGGAGCTTGAAGGGTGGCTTGTCTCCCGCGCCGCTGAAGAAGGCTGCCGGATTGGCAGGAAGGCAGTGGAACATTTGGTTTCCCTTGCCGGCACCAATATGAATGCGCTCGATCATGAAATAAATAAGCTAGCTCTATATGCCGGAAGCGGCAATGAAATAACAGATGGAATGGTGGAAATGCTGACGGCGCGGTCGCTGGAGCAAAATGTATTTGAACTCGTTGAAAAAGTGGTTCACCGCCGCATTGATGAGGCGCTCCGGATCTATTATGACCTTTTAAAACTTAATGAGGAGCCGATTAAAATATTGGCGCTCCTTGCCGGCCAGTTCCGGCTCATCTACCAGACGAAAGAACTGGCGAGGCTCGGCTACGGCCAGCAGCAAATCGCATCTTATTTAAAAGTGCATCCATACAGGGTAAAACTGGCGGCGGGGCAGGCGGGGCTTTTTTCCGCGGATGAACTGAACCGGATCATGGCGCTGCTTGCCGACAGCGACTACCGGATGAAATCGGGCGGGCTGAAAAAAGAAATGATCATTGAGATGTTTTTGTTTCAACTGCATGAAATGAAGGCAAAATAAAAAAGACGCGGATCGCGCGTCTTTTTTATTTTGGTGCGTTACGCCTGTGCGGATAATTTTTTCATCAGGCGTGATTTTTTGCGGCTTGCCGCATTTTTATGGATAAGGCCTTTAGATGCAGCTTTATCAAGGCGTTTTACCGCATCGACTAAAAGTTCTTTTGCGTTTTCGTCGTTGTTTTCAACCGCTGCTTCAAACTTTTTCACTGCCGTGCGCATGGCGGATTTTGCCGCTTTATTTTGAGCATGGTTTTTTTCGTTCACTTTTACGCGTTTAATCGCAGATTTAATGTTTGGCACCCGTTTCACCTCCTACGAGCAAACCTTGTTTGGCTCGTCCACATTCACTTTAGAACAAATGATATTGTAACAAATGGAAGACGAGATTGCAATACATTGGGCCGGAATTTGCACAAAACGAATGGTCTGCCGGGAATGGGGAAAAACAAGGATAAAGGAAACGGCAAAAAGGAGGAAGACGAACAAATGGATCTTAGTGTTTATTCCGTCCGCACAGATTTAGCGATTGAAGCGCGCGATCTTGCAGTGGAAGAGAAAGTGAAGAACCGGGAAAGCGAAGAATTGGAAGGCGTAACGGTGGAAGAACGGACCGTAAACGATATGAAAGTGACGACGGTTCAAATTTCCAAAAAAGGGGAAAAAGTCATCGGAAAAAAGGCCGGGAATTATTTGACCATTGAAATGCAGGGCATCCGCAGCGGGGATACGGACATCCAGCAAAAGGTGGAAGAAGTGTTCGCGGATGAGTTTAACCAATATTTGAAGCATATAAATATTGGAGAGGAAGCGAGCTGCCTTGTTGTCGGGCTCGGCAACTGGAATGTGACGCCTGATGCGCTCGGCCCGCTTGTTTGCGAAAAAGTACTCGTCACCCGCCATCTGTTTAAAATCGAGCCGGAAAACGTTGAATCGCGCTACAGGCCGGTGAGCGCGATTGCCCCGGGGGTCATGGGGATGACCGGAATCGAAACGAGCGATATTATATTCGGCGTCAGTGAAAAATCGAAACCGGATTTTATTATTGTCGTCGATGCACTTGCATCCCGTTCGCTGGAAAGGGTGAATGCCACGATCCAGATCTCGGATACGGGCATTCAGCCGGGATCCGGTGTTGGCAACAAGCGGAAAGAATTGTCGAAAGAAACGCTCGGGGTGCCGGTTGTTGCGATCGGCGTTCCGACAGTGGTGGACGCCGTGACGATTACAAGCGACACGATCGATTTTCTGTTAAAACATTTCGGCAAAGAAATGAAAGAATCAGGCCGGCCTTCACGGGCGCTTGCACCGGCAGGGCTTTCATTTGGGGAAAAGCGGAAGCTGACGGAAGACGATCTGCCGGGAAGTGAAGCACGGAAAATGTTCATGGGGATTGTCGGCAATCTGGATGAGCAGGAAAAGCGGAAATTGATTCACGAAGTGCTCGCGCCGCTCGGCCATAACTTAATGGTGACGCCGAAAGAAGTCGACATTTTTATGGAAGATATGGCAAATCTTCTGGCGAGCGGACTGAATGCGGCGCTCCACCCCCATGTGAACCAGGAAAATACCGGCTTTAAGACGAGATAAGTTACAGGCGCCGCCATAACCCGGGGGTGCCTCTTCTTTTCGGTGTTCTATTCTTCCATGAGATTCATAGAATGTAATAGAATCGATTGGAAAGGGTGGGACGATGAAAAGCGGCAGGCATTCCAGCCATTTTTTTATATTGAATCTGACCAGTGTGATACGCCTTATCTCCATAGTCATCCTGTCCCTTGTGCTTGTTGTCATCTTAATTGGCACGCTGACGTCTTTGAAGCCGGGTTACCGGGTTTCCTCTTCAGCCGTCAATGAAGCCGCAAAGCATCTTTCAAGCAAAACATTGTACAAGTACCTGCTGTCGGACAGCCAGCTGCTTGTGCACCATTTTCCGGATACGGACGAGCGGCCGGTCGGCAATCTTGTTTTTGAAATGCTCACCAACATCCGCTTTGAAGATCCGCGCAGCTTTCTCGGGCGTGAACTGCCAGGATTTGAAATCTTTGACAGCAAAATACTTGTTGCCGGAGACGGCGCTGACTATACCAATATGCCGATTGAATCCGTCCCGCCTGACAGCGCCTTGCAAGCGAAAGACCCGGCCACACAAAATACGGAAAAAATCGAGGAAAAAGGCGGTGCGGACGATGCAAAACGGCGGCCCGGGCGGACAACGGGCGGCAAGAAACGGGTGTTGATTTATTTTACCCATACACATGAGTCCTATCTGCCGTATTTAAAAGGCGTCACGAATCCCGACCTTGCCCAGCATTCGAAGATCAACGTAACAAAAGTCGGGGAGAGGCTCGCTGAAGATCTCGAGGACAAGGGAATTGGCGCAGAGGCAAATACGACCGATGTTTTAAAGCTGCTTGAGAAAAACCATATGCAGTATTACCAGTCTTACCAGGGATCGCGCACCGTCGTCGAATCGGCGATGAGAAACGATCGCGACCTTCAATATTTTATTGATATCCACCGCGATTCGAGAAGAAAAAAAGATACGACCGTTACCATCAATGGAAAATCGTATGCGAAAATCGCTTTTGTAATCGGCGGGGAAAACCCGAACTGGGAAAAGAATGCAAAGCTGGCTGAGGATTTGCACAACTTGATCAAAAAGAAGTATAAAAATCTGTCAAGGGGGGTCATTTTGAAAAAAGGGGCGTCGACCAACGGAAAATTCAACCAGGACTTATCGGGAAATGCTTTTTTGATTGAAGTCGGCGGTGTGGATAATACTTTTGAAGAAATGTACCGGACAATGGATGTTTTTGCCGATGTGTTCGCCGGGTATTACTGGCAGGCGGACAGTGTAAACGGCGCCGGGAGCGGGCAATCAGGAAACCGTTAGCCGTCTTGACAGGCGGTTCTTTTTTTTGCGATGCGCGGCTGATCATTTTTCGTTGAAGTCGCGCTTTCCTGCTGATATAATCAGAAATAGTGTACATGTGCCGAATACAGGAGTGAAGGTAAATGATGAACCGTGAAGAAAAATTAGACAGGCAGAGGAGGATCCGCAACTTTTCCATTATTGCACATATCGACCATGGCAAGTCGACTTTGGCCGACCGCATTCTGGAAAAGACCCACGCGCTGAGCAAGCGCGAAATGAAGGACCAGCTCCTCGATTCGATGGAACTGGAACGGGAACGCGGAATTACGATTAAATTAAATGCCGTCCGGCTGAACTATAAAGCAAATGACGGGGAAGAATACATTCTCCATTTGATTGATACTCCGGGACATGTAGACTTTACATATGAAGTGTCACGCAGCCTTGCCGCCTGTGAAGGGGCGGTACTCGTCGTCGATGCCGCGCAGGGGGTGGAGGCGCAGACGCTTGCAAATGTTTATCTTGCGCTGGATAACAATCTTGAAATTATCCCGGTCATCAATAAAATTGACCTGCCTTCCGCCGATCCGGAACGCGTCCAGCAGGAAATAGAGGATGTGATCGGCCTTGATGCGTCGGAGGCCGTTCTTGCTTCCGCTAAAGCCGGGATTGGGATTGAAGATATTCTTGAACAAGTTGTCGAAAAAGTGCCGGCGCCTGAAGGAGATCCGGACGCCCCGCTGAAGGCGCTTATTTTTGACTCGCTGTATGATCCGTACCGCGGCGTTATCGCCTATATCCGTGTAATGGAAGGCTCCGTCAAAGTCGGGGATAAGATTAAAATGATGTCAACCGGCAAGGAATTTGAAGTGACAGCGCTCGGCGTAAGCACCCCGAAACCGTTGTACATAGACGAATTAACCGTCGGTGATGTCGGGTTTCTAACGGCATCAATTAAAAATGTAAAAGACACGCGCGTCGGCGATACGATTACGGGCGCCGAAAACCCTGCAAAAGAAGCACTTCCTGGTTACCGGCGGATGAATCCGATGGTTTACTGCGGCCTGTATCCGGTAGACAGCGCGAAATTCAATGATTTGCGGGATGCCCTTGAAAAGCTGGAGTTAAATGATTCGTCGCTGCAATATGAGCCGGAAACGTCGCAGGCGCTCGGTTTCGGTTTCCGTTGCGGTTTTCTCGGGCTCCTGCATATGGAAATCATCCAGGAGCGGCTGGAACGCGAATTCAACATTGATCTCATTACCACCGCGCCAAGCGTCATTTATAAAGCCAAACTGACGGACGGCAGTGAAGTGACGGTTGATAACCCGGCGAATTTGCCGGAACCGCAGAAAATCGAATATATCGAAGAGCCGTACGTGCGCGCGTCCATTATGGTCCCGAACGATTATGTCGGCGCAGTGATGGAAATTGCCCAGGCAAAGCGCGGCGATTTTATCGATATGCAGTACCTCGATGATATCCGCGTTAATGTCATTTATGAAATCCCGCTCTCCGAGATTGTATACGACTTTTTTGACCAGCTGAAATCAAGCACAAAAGGGTATGCTTCTTTTGATTACGAATTGATCGGCTACAAACAGTCCAATCTCGTAAAAATGGATATTTTATTAAACGGGGAAAAAGTGGACGCCCTCAGTTTCATCGTCCACCGCGACTTTGCGTACGAACGCGGCAAGACGATTGTCGAAAGATTAAAAGAACTCATCCCGCGCCAGCAGTTTGAAGTGCCTGTACAGGCGGCAGTCGGCCAGAAAATTATTGCGCGTTCCAATATTAAAGCATTGCGCAAAAACGTGCTTTCAAAATGTTACGGCGGGGACATTTCCCGGAAACGGAAACTGCTTGAAAAGCAAAAAGAGGGCAAGAAAAGGATGAAGCAGGTCGGTTCTGTTGAAATCCCGCAGGAAGCGTTTATGGCTGTGCTGAAGATGGACGATACCCCGAAAAAATAACCGGGGCGGGCAGGGAGCGGATTGGCGGCTGTCCGCGCGCTCCTTTTCCCCGGGACATGCCCGTGATGAAAACAAATAAGGTTGTGATGGAATGAAAGCCGCATATATCCATGTTCCATTTTGCGAACATATTTGCTATTACTGCGATTTCAATAAATTTTTATTAAAAGGCCAGCCGGTGGATGAATACATTGAGATGCTGCTGGAAGAAATGCGGATCAAAACGGCTGAATCCCCTTGTGAAAAGCTGAGCACGGTCTTTGTCGGGGGCGGCACCCCGACAGCGCTGAATGAGCGGCAGCTTGAAAAACTGCTTGCCGGCATCCGCACGATTCTGCCTTATGACGGGGACGGGGAGTTTACGTTTGAAGCCAACCCTGGGGAAACGTCCGAAGAAAAGCTGCGCCTTCTGCATGATTACGGTGTCAACCGGCTGAGTTTCGGCGTCCAGTCGTTCAATGACCGGCTGCTCGAGAAAATCGGGCGGACCCACCGCCGGGAAGATGTGCACCGGACGATCAGTCATGCGAGAAAGATCGGCTTTTCCAATATCAGCATGGATTTGATGTTCGCGCTTCCTGGGCAGACGCTTGAAGATTTCCGTGAAACGCTTGGCGAAGCCTTGTCGATGGGGCTGCCGCATTATTCAAGTTATTCGCTGATCATTGAGCCAAAGACGATTTTTTACAATCTGATGCGGAAAGGAAAACTCCGCCTGCCGTCACAAGATGCGGAAGCGGATATGTACAGCATGTTAATGGACGAGATGGAAAAGCACGGCTTGAAACAGTATGAGATCAGCAATTTTGCCAAACCCGGCTATGAAAGCCGCCACAATCTCGTCTATTGGAACAATGAAGAATATTTCGGTTTCGGCGCCGGCGCACATGGGTATGAAAAGGGTGTCCGTCTGTCCAATTACGGCGCATTGAAGAAATATATCGGCATGCTTCGGGACGGGTGCCTCCCTGTCATGAAAAAACATACAGAGACAAAAAAAGAAAAAATGGAAGAAGAAATGTTTCTCGGGCTCAGAAAAAACGAAGGCGTCCGTTTCCGCCATTTCCGTGAAAAATTCGGGGCGGATATGAAGGAGGTTTTTGCAGGCGCGATCAAAGAAATGACAGAACGCGGGCTTCTTGAAGAAAAGGGCGGTTTTCTCCGGCTGACAAGGGAAGGGCGTTTTCTCGGCAATGAAGTCTTTGAAGCTTTTCTCCTCAGTTGACGGGCAAAGTAAATATATTGACAACAACAGGGGATTTTGTTAATTTATTTATATAAATTAGCACTCGTTTATATGGAGTGCTAACAGGGGTGATGGAAGTTGTTAACTGATCGTCAGCTGTTGATTTTGCAAGTGATCATTGATGACTTTATTCGTTCCGCCCAGCCGGTAGGTTCCAGGACGCTTTCCAAGAAAAACGGCATTTCCTTCAGTTCCGCTACGATCCGGAATGAAATGGCGGATCTTGAGGAACTCGGGTTTATTGAAAAAACACATACGTCATCCGGTAGGGTGCCTTCTGAAAAAGGGTACCGTTATTATGTCGATCACCTTCTGTCGCCACAAAAACTGGGACCGGCAGACATTTCGCAGCTTCATTCGATTTTTGCCGAAAAAATAGATGAAATGGAAGAGCTTGTGAAAAAGTCCGCCCAAATTCTTTCCGAAATGACGAATTACACGGCGATTCTGCTTGGCCCGGAAGTCAAAGATACGAAACTGAAAAATATGCAGATCGTCCCGCTGAATGAAAAAACGGCGGTTGCCATTATGATTACCGATACCGGCCGCGTGGAGAACAAGACGGTTTCGCTGCCGGAAGGATTCCGCCCGGGCGAGCTGGAAAAAATGGTCAATATTTTTAACGAACGGCTGGCCAATGTGCCGATTCCGGATTTAGAGGATAAAATATATAAGGAAGTCGCTGACATTTTGCGCAGCCATACTGAAAACTATGAATCGATCCTGAAGACCGTGATCAGCATGTTTAACGAAAACCGGCATGATAAACTTTTTGTCGGCGGGAAAGCCAATATTTTGAACCAGCCGGAGTTCCATGACCTCGAGAAAGTCCGGACCCTTTTTGATATGATAGAACGGGAAGACAGTTTTTATGACCTGGTCAAACGCGTGCCGAGTGGCATTCACGTAAAAATCGGGAGAGAAAACCAGATTTCCGAGATGGTAGATTGCAGCATGATTACAGCCACTTATTCGATCGGTGACCAGCCGGTCGGCAAAATTGCAATTTTGGGCCCTACGCGCATGGAATATTCACGTGTCATCAGTATAGTGGATTTCTTGAGCAATGATATGACCAACGCCTTGACGAAATTGTATGACAGATAGGCAATACGGGCATATTGGGTAGGGAGGCTTAAAGCGCGGGCACATGCTTTAAGTCCTTTCTTACTGGGCTTTTTTATGCCCGTCTCATTTTAAAGGGGGTGAACGCTCATGGCAGAAGAACAAAACAAACGCGCTTCAGAAGAAGTGAAAGACGAACAAAAACGGGCTTCGGATGAAGTGAAAGAAGGACAAATTGAATCCATTTTTGCGGAAGAAAAAGATACGGAAAATCCGCAGGCGGCGCCGGAGGGCGAAGGCAATGAAGCTAAAACGGCGAAGAAGCCTGAAACAGAAAATGCCGCTGAAGAACTGGAAAAAGCAAAAGAGGAGATTGAGAAATTGCGGAATGAGCTCGAACAGGCTGAAAACCGCTATCTCCGCCTGCGCGCAGATTTTGATAATTACAGGCGCCGCGTGAATCTGGACCGTGAAGCAGCCGAGAAATACAGAGCACAGGATCTGATTGTGAACCTGCTGCCGGCGCTTGACAATTTTGAACGCGCACTGTCCATGGCTGAAAGAAACGAACATACGGCCCAGTTGCTGGACGGGATGGAAATGGTCTACCGCAGCATTTTGGAGGCGCTGAAAAAAGAAGGCGCAGAACCGATTGAAGCAATTGGGAAAGAATTCGACCCGCACTATCACCAGGCGATCATGCAGGGGCAGGAAGAAGGCACTGCGTCCAACGTTGTGATTGAGGAATTCCAAAAAGGGTACATGTTAAAAGACAGGGTGATCCGCCCGTCCATGGTGAAAGTGAACGAGTAACGCGCTTTACATAATTTTTAAGGGAGGCATTATCATGAGCAAAATTATCGGCATTGACTTAGGTACGACGAACTCATGTGTCGCAGTTCTGGAAGGCGGCGAACCGAAAGTCATTCCGAACCCGGAAGGAGGCAGGACAACGCCGTCTGTTGTCGCTTTTAAAAACGGGGAACGCCAGGTAGGGGAAGTCGCAAAACGCCAGGCGATCACAAATCCGAATACGATCATTTCGATCAAACGCCATATGGGCACGACACACAAAGTCACAGCGGAAGGAAAAGAATATACGCCGCAGGAAATTTCCGCCATGATTCTGCAATACTTGAAATCATATGCGGAAGATTATCTGGGCGAAAAAGTCGAAAAAGCGGTCATTACGGTCCCTGCTTATTTCAATGATGCCCAGCGCCAGGCAACAAAAGACGCCGGGAAAATTGCCGGGCTTGAAGTCGAACGGATTATCAACGAACCGACTGCTGCAGCGCTGGCATACGGCCTTGACAAAACGGATGAGGACCAGACCATCCTTGTATTTGACCTTGGTGGCGGTACGTTTGACGTCTCCATCCTTGAACTCGGCGACGGCGTCTTTGAAGTGCACGCAACTGCCGGCGACAACCATCTCGGCGGCGACGACTTCGACCAGGCGATCATCGATTACCTTGTCAGTGAATTTAAGAAAGAACACGGCATCGACCTGTCGAAAGACAAAATGGCGCTCCAGCGTTTAAAAGATGCGGCTGAAAAAGCGAAAAAAGACTTGTCAGGGGTCACTTCCACCCAAATCTCGCTGCCGTTTATTACGGCAGGGGAATCAGGCCCGCTCCACCTGGAAATGACGTTAACCCGTGCGAAATTCGACGAACTGACGGCAGACCTTGTTGAACGGACAATGGGCCCGACACGCCAGGCATTGCAGGATGCAGGGCTTACAGCGAATGACATCGATAAAGTCATCCTAGTCGGCGGCTCAACCCGGATTCCGGCCGTTCAGGAAGCGATCCGCAAAGAAATCGGGAAAGAACCGCATAAAGGCGTCAACCCGGATGAAGTTGTAGCAATGGGTGCCGCAATCCAGGGCGGGGTATTGACGGGGGATGTGAAAGACGTCGTGCTCCTCGACGTTACGCCGCTGTCGCTCGGAATTGAAACAATGGGCGGCGTGTTCACGAAATTGATTGAGCGCAATACAACGATCCCGACTTCAAAATCGCAAATCTTTTCAACTGCAGCGGATAACCAGACAGCCGTTGACATTCATGTCCTGCAGGGCGAACGCCCGATGGCTGCCGACAACAAAACGCTCGGCCGTTTCCAATTGACCGATATTCCGCCGGCACCGCGCGGCATTCCGCAAATTGAAGTTACGTTTGATATTGATAAAAACGGGATTGTCAATGTCAGCGCAAAAGACCTTGGCACCGGCAAACAGCAAAAGATTACGATCAAATCGTCCACCACTTTGTCCGATGAAGAAATCGAACGGATGGTAAAAGAAGCGGAAGCTAACGCAGAAAAAGACAAGAAACGCAAAGAAGAAGCGGAACTCCGCAATGAAGCCGACCTGCTTGTATTCACTGCTGAAAAAACATTAAAAGAACTGGAAGGTAAAGTGGACGCATCTGAAATTTCCAAAGCCGAAAAAGCAAAGGACGAATTAAAAGCGGCCATTGAGAAAAATGATCTCAATGAAATGAGGCAGAAAAAAGATGCGCTGCAGGAAATCGTGCAGGACTTGTCCGTCAAGCTGTATCAGCAGTCAGCACAACAGCAGCAAAACACGGATGCCGGGGGAGACGGAAAAAAGGATGACAATGTTGTCGACGCTGATTTTGAAGAAGTCGATGATAATAAAAAATAACGATAAAACAATATGGCCATTTTTCAATGAGCCAGGAAAAAAGTCAAAGTCTGGTCTATTCTCGGCTTTGACTTTTTTCTTATGCGAATGCTACAATTACCTTTATGTGAACGTTTCGGGAGTGAGAAGAAATGAGTAAACGGGATTACTATGAAGTGTTGGGCGTCGCGAAAGATGCATCGAAAGACGAGATAAAAAAAGCGTACCGCAAGCTTTCCAAAAAATACCACCCGGATATTAACAAAGCGCCTGATGCTGCAGAAAAATTCAAGGAAATCCAGGAAGCGTACGAAGTGTTGAGCGATGACCAGAAACGCGCTCAATATGACCAGTTCGGGCATGCAGGGCCGAACCAGGGCTTCGGGGGCGGAAACGGTTTTGGCGGATTCAGCAGCTCGGATTTTGACAGTTTCGGTTTCGAAGATATTTTCAGCACATTCTTTGGCGGCGGCAGAAGAAATGACCCGAATGCGCCAAGGCAGGGGGCTGATTTGCAATATACGATGACGCTTGAATTTGAGGAGGCGGTTTTCGGGAAAGAGACGGACATCCAGATTCCGCGCGAGGAAACTTGTAATACCTGCCACGGAACCGGGGCAAAACCGGGGACGCATCCGAAAGAATGCCCGCACTGCCACGGAACCGGACAGCTCAATACTGAGCAACAGACACCGTTCGGCCGGATTGTGAACCGCAGGGTATGCCATTACTGCGGCGGTACCGGCAAGATCATTACAGACAAATGCAAAACTTGCGGCGGTACCGGAAGAGTGAAAAAACGCCGCAAAATTCATGTCAAAATTCCGGCCGGCATCGACGACGGGCAGCAGCTCCGCGTTGCAGGCCAGGGCGAACCGGGCATAAACGGCGGACCGGCCGGCGACCTGTACATCATTTTCCACGTCCGGCCGCATGAACTGTTCGAACGGGACGGCGACGACATCTACTGCGAAATCCCGATTACTTTTACCCAGGCTGCTTTAGGCGATGAAATCGAAGTGCCGACGTTGCACGGGAAAGTAAAATTGAAAATTCCGGCCGGCACACAATCCGGCACAAAATTCAGGCTGCGCGGGAAAGGCGTGCCGAATGTCCACGGGCACGGCACCGGCGACCAGCATGTCATCGCGAGAATTGTCACCCCAAGGAAGCTTACCGAACGGCAAAAACAACTTTTGCGCGAATTCGCCGAAGCGAGTGGAGAGGTCCCGGATGAACAAAGCAGCAATTTTTTTGACAAAATGAAACGGGCATTTAAAGGGGACTAAACAGGAATGGAGTGAGGCGTTCATGAAATGGTCGGAAATTATGATCCACACCACGAACGAAGCGGTGGATCCGATTTCGAATATTTTGTATGAAGCGGGCGCCGGCGGGATTGTGATCGAGGACTCGGATGAGCTGCTGAAAGAGCATGACGACCGGTTCGGTGAAATTTATGAACTGGATCCGGACGATTTTCCGGAAGAAGGGGTCATCATTAAAGCGTACCTGCCCGTAAACAGCTTTTTAGGTGAAACCGTCGAGGAAATCAAACAGGCGATTACCAATCTGGCCACTTTTGATATTGATATCGGCCCGAACAAGGTGACGATCAGCGAAGTGCATGAAGAAGAATGGGCAACGGCATGGAAAAAATACTACAATCCCGTGAAAATATCCGAAAAATTTACGATTGTGCCGACGTGGGAAAACTATGAGCCGGTATCAAGCGATGAGCTGATCATTGAATTGGACCCCGGCATGGCGTTCGGCACCGGTACCCATCCGACCACGGTCATGTGCATCCAGGCATTAGAACGGACGGTAAAACCGGGCGACACGGTCATTGATGTCGGCACCGGTTCCGGCGTGTTAAGCATTGCCAGCGCCCTGCTCGGAGCAGGGCGGGTGCTTGCGCTTGATCTGGACGAGGTGGCGGTCCGTGCGGCTACGCTCAATGTGAAACTCAATAAAGTCCAAAACCGGGTAACTGTCAAACAAAATGATTTGTTGAAAGGCGTAAGCGGGCAAGCCGATGTGATGGTGGCCAATATTCTTGCTGAAGTGATCGCCCGTTTTGCTGAAGAGGCATTCGGGCATGTCAAACCGGGCGGCCGTTTTATTGCTTCCGGCATCATTCGGCAAAAAAAGGACCTTGTCGTGGATGCGCTCACTTCTTCCGGCTTCACGATTGAAGAAACGATGGTCATGGAAGACTGGGTTGCGCTCATGGCAAAGCGCGGGTGAGAGGCCATGCAGCGTTATTTTTTAAACCGGCCGTATCGGGGGGAGCAGGAAATCCGCCTGGACGGCGAAAATTACCATCATATCGCGCGCGTCATGAGAATGTCCGCCGGAAGCCGCTTTTATGGTGTATTTTCAGATGAAAAAGTGTGCATTTGCGAAATCGGGGAAATCACAGGCGATGCCGTTATGGCCCGGATTACCGGATGGGAAACCGCCGTAAAAGAGCTTCCGGTCCATGTTACTGTATCATGCGGCCTTCCGAAAGCGGATAAACTGGAATGGATCATCCAAAAGGGAACCGAGCTGGGTGCCTTTCATTTTTTGCCTTTCATTGCGGAAAGATCCGTTGTAAAATGGGACACAAAGAAAGAAGCAAAAAAACGCGAACGCTGGCAAAAGATTGCCCGGGAAGCCGCAGAACAGTCGCACCGCAGCCACTTGCCCGAAATCAGCCCCCCTGTTTCTTTCCAGCAGCTGATCGAAGAAAGCCATACATATCAATATAAGCTGGTTGCTTTTGAAGAAAATGCAAAAGAAGGGGAACGGCACCGGTTTGCGGAAGTATTGTCGAACATATCGGAAGGCGGCAATGTACTGGCCGTTTTCGGGCCGGAAGGGGGCCTATCCCTTGATGAAATCCGCAGGCTTGAAGCAGCCGGATTCGTATCCTGCAGCTTAGGCCCGCGCATTTTGCGGGCGGAGACGGCGCCGTTATATGTACTTTCTGCCATAAGTTACCATTTTGAATTAATGAGGTGAAGAGGATGTCAACCGTAGCATTCCATACATTAGGATGCAAAGTGAACCATTATGAGACTGAAGCCATTTGGCAGCTGTTTAAACAAGCGGGCTATGAAAGAACCGACTTTGAAACGAATGCCGATGTCTACGTGATCAATACTTGCACGGTCACCAATACAGGAGACAAAAAGAGCCGTCAGGTCATCCGCCGGGCAGTCCGGCAAAACCCGGATGCCGTAGTTTGTGTGACCGGCTGTTATGCGCAGACATCGCCGGGCGAGATCCTCGAAATTCCCGGTGTCGATGTCGTTGTCGGCACACAGGACCGCACCAAAATGCTTGGGTATATTGAACAGTATTTGAAAGAGCGCAAACCGGTCAATGCTGTCAAAAATATTATGAAAAACCGTGTGTATGAAGAAATGGAAGTGCCGTATTTTACCGACCGGCACCGGGCTTCCCTGAAAATCCAGGAAGGCTGCAACAATTTCTGCACGTTTTGCATCATCCCGTGGGCGCGCGGCCTGATGCGGTCGAGGGATCCTGAAAAGGTCATCGCGCAAGCCCAGCAGCTTGTCGATGCAGGCTATAAAGAACTGGTTTTAACCGGCATTCATACAGGCGGATACGGCCAGGATTTAAAAGATTACAATCTTGCGATGCTGCTTCGGGACCTAGAAGAAAAAGTGCAGGGGCTGAAACGCGTCCGCATTTCGTCTATTGAAGCCAGCCAGCTGACGGATGAAGTGATTGGTGTGATTAAACATTCGAAAGTCGTTGTCCGCCATATGCATGTCCCGATCCAGTCCGGTTCCGATACGGTGCTGAAAAGAATGCGCCGGAAATATACGATGGACCAGTTCGCGGAACGGATTACCAAGTTGAAAGAAGCATTGCCGGGCCTTGCACTGACTTCTGATGTCATCGTCGGCTTCCCGGGTGAAACGGAAGAAGAGTTTATGGAAACATACAATTTCATAAAAGAACACCGGTTTGCGGAACTCCATGTTTTCCCGTACTCGCCCAGGACAGGTACGCCTGCTGCCAGAATGAAGGACCAGATTGATGAAGAAATCAAAAATGAACGTGTCCACCGCATGATCGTATTAAGCGACCAGCTGGCAAAAGAATACGCATCCCAATTTGAAAACGAGGTGCTTGAAGTCATTCCGGAAGAGCCGTTCAAAGAAGATCCGGAAAGCGGGCTGTACGAAGGCTATACCGATAATTACCTGAAAGTCGTTTTCCCGGCCACCCCGGATATGGTTGGAAAACTCGTCAAAGTGAAAATCACAAAAGCTGGGTATCCATATAATGAAGCACAGTTCGTCAGAGTGATGGACGACGTCATGCCGGCCGTAAATGAAGCCATGTAACGCAAAAACCGGATGGCGTGTTTGCCCGGAAAAAGCGCGCCTGATAAAAGGCAGCCCCATAATAGGAAAAAAAGTGCCGCATAATGGCATTGAAGAGGCCAGGGCAGTTTCCGGATAAAATGCCTGCCCTTTGAAGCACATGGCAAAAACAACCGGGCTTTTAGCCCGGTTGTTTTATTTTTTTCCGTGCAAAGCGATGATAAACCGGCCGAATCTTTCGGAAAATGGCAAAACAGCCAGTGAGGATAGAAGATTAAACAATAGGCTTGCATGGGCAAGCTGTTGTTCCGGATTAGCCGACAGCATTCGGCAAGTGTCCGCGAGCACATGCAGGAAAGGCAAGAAAACAAGCGCCCCTCCGGCATTCAGCCAGACATGGGTAAATGCCGTCAGCCTTGCTTCCTCTCCGGCCCCGATGCTGGCCAGAAGCCCGGTGATGCATGTCCCGATATTGGCCCCGAGCATGATGCTAATTCCGGTTTCAAGCGGGAATACCCCGGCTGCAAGAAAACCCATCGCCATCCCGATCGTCACGGTGCTGGACTGGATCGCTGCAGAAAGCAAGATTCCGAGTAAGAAAGCGGACAAGAGGTGGGTATTTAAAACGGTAAACAAATGCTGGACAAAAGCGGTTTTTGATACCGGCACGGCAAGCTCCTCAAATCCGCGCATTGCCCCGAACACAAGCGAGAGGCCGAACAGAATAATACCGGCGCTTTTGACGCGGCCTTTTCCGAAAAAATAGAACACTGCTCCTGCCCCCAAAAAAGGCAGGCTCAAAGAGGAGAAGTCGAAAGTCAGCAATTCGAGCGTGAAAGTCGTGCCAATATTCGTGCCCAAAATGATTCCGATCGATTGCGAAAACGTCAGCATTCCGGCAGAAACGAGCCCGACAGTGATGACCATCACGGCGGAGCTGCTTTGCAAAAGCGCCGTCAAAACCATCCCGAACAGCATGGCGGACAGCGGCCTGCCTGCCAGTTTTTTCAGTGCATTTCCGGCATGGCCGCCGGATAAGGCAAACAGCCCGGCCCGCAGCCTGTGAATGCCGAATAAAAATGTCACCGTCAACAAAAGAAATGAAAGTAAATAAAGCATGTCCTTCCCCCCTTATGATCATATGGAAAGGGGGTATCGAACATGCCTTTTTATTATTTGGAAAATCCATTTAATACAACACACGAAAATCACGGTACTGTTCTTGCTGCTGTAAATAGTCAATATCCATTCCGGTTACTTTTGCAAAGCGCGACGGCCCTTTTTTCAGCCCGCGGATAAATTGTTCCATCTCTTTTTTCCTGCCTTGTGCCATCACTTCGACAGTGCCATCGTCTTTGTTGCGGACCCACCCGCATATATTGTATTGCTTTGCCAAAAATTGGGTGTGGTAGCGGAAGCCGACGCCCTGTACCCTTCCTGAAACAATGATATGTGCCGTTTCCTGTTGTTCCATCGTCTTCCTCCAATCGTTCTTTGATCTCTATTATACCAAAAGGAGGAACAGGCGGGGCAAATAAGGCAAAAGCCAAATCACGAAAGACAAGGCGCAAATGTTGACCGGTTATGGAGGATATTATATAATAATAAAGTGCACGGGTTGCTCAACCTGACATGTAACCGTTTGTGTTCGGAGGGAGGGAAAGAAATGTCTAAAACTGTCGTTCGAAAAAACGAGTCGCTTGATGATGCGCTTCGCCGCTTTAAACGTACTGTTTCGAAAACCGGAACTTTACAGGAATACAGAAAGCGCGAATTTTATGAAAAACCAAGCGTAAGACGCAAAAAGAAATCAGAAGCTGCTAGAAAACGTAAGTGGTAAGAGAGGGTGGAATGATGAGTCTTCTCGAGCGTTTAAATAGCGATATGAAGCAAGCGATGAAGAACAAAGATAAAGAAAGACTCTCCGTAATTCGTATGCTTAAGGCAGCTGTTCAAAACGAAGCGATCAGGCTCGGAAAAGACGGTTTGACGAATGATGAAGAGTTGACAGTCCTTTCTCGCGAAGTGAAGCAACGGAAAGACTCCCTCCAGGAATTTAAAAATGCAGGTCGCAGTGACCTTGTTGAAAAAGCAGAAAAAGAATTGGCATATGTGAACGCATATTTGCCGGAGCAGCTTTCTGAAGACGAAGTGCGTGAAATTGTCCGGCAGACCATTGAAGAAGTGCATGCCGGGTCTAAAGCTGATTTCGGAAAAGTTATGGGAGCCGTCATGCCGAAAGTAAAAGGCAAAGCTGACGGTACGGTTGTAAGAAATATTGTGCAACAGCAATTATCCTGACCTTTCTCATATAAGCCGGAAATCAATATGATTTCCGGCTTTTCGTTGTGCTTTTTACCGCACCTTTGCCGTATCCTTGAACCGGAAACACGGGTTTCCAAACGGTCCCGGACGTTTCGGACAAAAAAACTGCAAATAAAGTGATGAACCCCTTTTTTATTTCATAAATATGAGATGAAAGGGGGTTCTTTTTATGGCGAAAAAATGGCGGCAGCATTTGCAAAACTGGATGTCACAAAAAATGGACCTTCCGCAGGATGTCATGATGGACCTACCGAGAATCACGATGATCGGCCAAATTCATATTTATGTTGAGAACCACCGCGGCCTTTTGACTTTTTCCGATAAAGAAGTCCGGCTGCTTTTAAAAAACGGGCAGCTCTTAATCAAAGGCCGGTCTTTTGTCATCAAAACGATCTTGCCCGAAGAAATTTTATTGGAAGGCAAAATAGATGAAGTGTTGTATTTGAACGGATAGGGGTGGCTTTGGTTGAAAAATCATTGGGTAACTTTTTTACAGGGGTCGGTGGCTGTAAAAATTGAGGGAAAAGGGATCGAACGCTTTATCAACCAGCTGACAAGAGCCGGCCTCGCTGTTTGGAATGTCAGGCGGCAGGGCACCATGGCCGTCACGTTCGAATTGCGCCTTTCAGACATTCACCAGCTCAGAAAAGCAGTAAGGGGACAAGATTTGCATGTCCGCTTTTTAAGGGGGCGCGGCGTTCCTTTTTTATGGAAAAGGACGCTGAAAAACGCCGGATTCCTGTTCGGCTTTTTTCTCTTTCTTGCCGTGATCACGGTGCTTTCCAACATGGTTTGGGGCGTGGAGATCAAAGGCGCAACGCCAAAAACCGAGCACGAAATCCGCAAACAATTGGACAAACTGGGCATTCAAACAGGGCATTCACAGTTTTTTCTCGATGATATTGAAACCATCCAGCGCAAGCTGACAAACAATCTTCCGGACGTGACATGGGTCGGCGTGGAGCTGCGCGGGACAACCTATCATTTTACCGTTGTGGAGAAAAACATGCCGGAACCGGTGAAAAATCCGGGCCCACAGCATCTTGTCGCTTCACAGAAAGCGGTGGTGGAAAATATGTTTGTTGAAAAAGGCAAGCCGGTTGTAAAAATTAACCAGTATGTCAAAAAAGGCCAGCTGCTTGTTTCCGGTGTCATTGGGAATGATAAAGAAAAATACCCTGTGGCAGCCAAAGGGAAAGTATACGGAAAAACGTGGTATAAAACGGCGGTTGAACTTCCGCTTTCCTCCCGTTTTCAAGTGTATACCGGCAATGCAGCCCAAAAATATTATATTGGAATCGGCTCGATGAAGCTGCACATATGGGGCTTCCGGACCCCCCGTTTTAAACAGTACCGGACATCGGAAGAAGCAGAAAAGGTCAAGTTTTTAAAATGGACATTGCCGGTCCGCTTTATCAGGGAAACGGTCCGCGAGAAAGAAGAGCGGGACAGAAATTATACCAAAAAAGAGGCTGAAACAGAAGCAAAAAAATTAGCAAGGCAGGATTTGCGCAAAAAACTGCCAAAAGAAGCAACCGTTACGGATGAATATGTTTTGCAAGAACATGTCCGCAATGGTACATTAAAAATGATGATTTATTACGAAGTAGTAGAAAATATC
The DNA here is from genome assembly GCF_000290615.1 of Heyndrickxia coagulans DSM 1 = ATCC 7050. GTDB lineage: Bacteria > Bacillota > Bacilli > Bacillales > Bacillaceae_C > Weizmannia > Weizmannia coagulans. The sequence continues at coordinate 6,049 of NZ_ALAS01000125.1, read as the reverse complement.
GCAATCGCAAAACCAATTGCTCAAGGAGACTTAGAATGACAGAAGAAAGTACGGCAAAACTTCAATTGGAGAATACAAACGAAGCAGTGCTTTTATTCGGCATTTCCGACCATCATCTGAAAATGCTCGAGGATGCCTACGGGGTCCATATCCTCACCCGCGGCGAAACGATCCAGGCAAGCGGCAAAGAAGATGCGGCGGAAAGGGTGATCGCCGTCATGTCCGAACTGCTTGGTTTGATTAAAAAAGGCATCACGATCAGCGGGCGCGATGTGCTTTACGCTGTCGAAATGGAAAAAAAGGGCCATCTTGAATATTTGGGAAGCCTGTACGAAGAAGAAATTGCCCGGAATGCGAAAGGGAAAGCGATCCGGATCAAGACATTCGGGCAGCGCGACTATATCCAGGCGATCCGCCATCATGACCTTGTGTTCGGCATCGGCCCGGCCGGAACGGGAAAAACGTATTTGGCCGTTGTAATGGCGGTGAATGCTTTAAAAAGCGGCGAGGTAAAAAGGATTATTTTAACCCGCCCGGCTGTTGAAGCCGGGGAAAGCCTCGGGTTTTTGCCGGGGGATTTGAAGGAAAAAGTCGATCCGTATTTGCGCCCGCTCTATGATGCATTAAACGATGTGCTCGGCGCGGAGCACACACAGCGCCTGATTGAAAGGGAAACAATCGAAATTGCCCCGCTTGCCTATATGCGCGGGCGCACACTTGATGATGCGTTCGTCATTCTCGATGAAGCGCAGAATACGACACAGGCACAAATGAAAATGTTTCTGACCCGCCTCGGTTTTCACTCCAAAATGGTGATTACAGGGGACAGAACGCAGATTGACCTGCCAAAAGGCGCGGAATCCGGCCTTTTGACAGCTGAAAGAGTGCTGGAGAAAGTCCGCGGCATTTCGTTCGTCTATCTGGAAGAAAGCGATGTCGTCCGCCACCCGCTTGTTGCGAAAATTATCGAAGCTTATCAAAACGCATAACCCGGGCCGTGGCACCCGGGTTGTTTTGCCATGCATTTTTGCCGGAAAACTGATATGATGGAACCGTTAAGAGCGATTGCAAAAGGCGGTGTATGAAAAGCAAATGAAAATTCCCGGGCAAATGGGCAGGTTGCGGATGATGTTAAGCTTTAAATGATTCGTGATCCTGTTTTTACTGGCCCTTATTTTATTCGGCATTTTTTATCCGAACATTAGGCCCCAGACGTATGATATCAAACTGTTTTCAGTTGCGAACAATACAATCCGTTCTCCGAAAACGGTCATCGACGAAGAAAAAACAAAAGAAGAAAAACAGCTGGCGGCCGCTAGTGTTGCGAAAGTCTATACGTTTGACAGCGGCCCGGCACAAAACCGGCTTGTCATGGCCGGCCTGATTCTTGTCATTGCCCTTGCGTTAATGAAGATGGCAGGGATCTTGACCCATCTTGAGATTCCGGGCATCGAGTACGCCTATCCGGCTGCAATGGTGCCGCTGCTCGCCCGGATTTTGCTCAGGGACCGTTCCGCCTTTTTGCTTTCAGCCCTGCTTGCCGCTTGTGCGAGCATCGAATTTCACGGTGACATTGCAGATACATTTAACGCCGAGATGGTTGTATACGCACTTATTACAGGGACAGGAGGCATTTTGCTTTTGCCGAAACGACCGGAGCACGCGTTTGTTTAAAACCGGGATTTTTGCAGCGCTATTGAATGTGCTTGCGGTAGGTGCCATCTATTTTTTGAATGCCGGCCAGATCGTAAAGATGGACTTTTTATATACCCTTTCATTTGCGTTTCTTTCCGGCATTTTGTCCGCCGTGCTTGTGATGGGGTTGCAGCCTTTTTTTGAAGCGGCGTTCGGCATTTTGTCGCCGATCCGCCATGTGGAGCTGTCCAATCCGAACCACCCGCTTTTGAAGAAGATTTTGACGGAAGCACCGGGCACGTATCACCATAGCCTGATGGTTGACAATCTTGCCGAAGCGGCTTGTGAAGCGATCGGGGCGAATGGTCTCCTTGCCAGGGTCGGCAGCTATTATCATGATATTGGGAAAACAAAACGGCCGCATTTTTTTATCGAAAATCAGCTGAATATCCCGAATCCGCATGACCGCCTTTCGCCTGAAACAAGCAGGGATATTATCATTGCCCATGCAAAAGACGGGGCAGAAACATTGAAAAAATATAAGCTGCCGAAAGCTTTTTCGGATATTGCCGAACAGCATCACGGCACGACTTTGCTGAAGTATTTTTACCATAAAGCAAAAGCGCAAAACCCGGATGTGAAAGAAGAAGCGTTCCGTTACCCGGGCCCGAAGCCGCAGACGAAAGAAGCGGCTGTCATCAACATTGCGGACAGCGTGGAAGCGGCTGTCCGATCCATGAACCATCTGACGCCCGATGACATTCAAAATTTAGTCGGCAATATCGTGCAAGGGCGCATTATGGATGGGCAATTTAATGAATGTGACATTACCCTGAAAGAACTGGAGACCGTTAAACGCACGCTTTGCGAGACGCTTAACGGCATCTTTCATTCAAGGATCCAGTATCCGAAATAAGGGTATCCCGTAAAAATAACGAAAAAGGATGGCTGACATGACATTATCACTCGATATGATGGATGAAACAAATGAGCTGAAAGCGGAGCATCTCGAGCTTGTCCGGACATTGCTCGATTATGCAGCCCGGCAGGAAGGGGTGGAGGACGGCACCGAGTTGTCGGTAACTTTTACGGATAATGAAGGGATCCGCGAAATCAACCGCGATTACCGCGGCAAAGACCAGCCGACCGATGTCATTTCGTTCGCGCTTGAAGAAATGGGGGAAGGGGAGATCGAAATTACCGGTGCAGAAATGCCACGCGTGCTCGGGGATATTATCATTTCCGTGCCGCGGGCAAGGGAGCAGGCAGGAGAGTACGGGCATTCGTTTGAAAGGGAACTCGGCTTTTTGGCGGTTCACGGATTTCTTCACCTGCTCGGCTATGACCATATGACAAAAGAAGATGAAACGGAAATGTTCGGGCGCCAAAACGAGATCCTCGATCGCTATGGACTTAAACGATAAAAAAATCCCGAAATACCGCACCCCTTTCCGGCCGGCTGTGGAGGGGCTGTTTGCAACCATCCGGCAGGAACGGAATTTCCGTTTTCATCTTCTGGCGGCGTTATGCGCTTGTTTGCTCGGATTTTTCTTCTCCCTTTCCAAAACAGAGTGGATCGCCATTTTATTTTCCATTTTCGGCGTGATTGCAATGGAGCTGATGAACACAGCAATTGAGCGGGCGGTTGACCTTACCGTGGGGCATAAATACCATCCGCTTGCCAAGCTTGCGAAAGATGCAGCGGCGGCGGCGGTCCTGATGTGGGCCGTGCTTGCGGCCATTATCGGCTGCATCGTATTTCTTCCAAAATTATGGCATGTATTCCAGGGAGCGGCTTTTTAATGCGGCTTCTTTTTTATGGCCCGCTTCTCCCCACCTGAAAAAGCAGATGGCGGATCCGGCCGGGCTGCCGTACAGTTAGGGGCGCCAACGGGATCTGCCGCAATTTGAAAGGCGCAGGCCGTTGCGCTAAAATAAAGGTAATCGCATTGCTTGAAAACGGCCATGGCATGCAAGTGACGCTAAAATCAGTGCAAACACGCCACGAGTCGACAATATTTTCACGAACCTTTAAAATATTCAAAAGTAATGAAAAATACATTTTAACTTTTGGTCATATTTGTAGTAAAATATAGGTAAGGGGAAAAGATATGGAAACAATGGTAAAGCTGCTTTCGGGCGCTTATTCAACGGAGGATTTGCATGGAACAACCAACATATAAATCAGGCTTTATTTCTATCATTGGACGCCCGAATGTCGGGAAGTCCACTTTCATCAACCAGGTGGTCGGGCAAAAAATCGCCATCATGAGCGATAAGCCGCAGACCACAAGGAATAAGATACAGGGCGTTTACACAGCTGATGATGCACAGATGATTTTTATTGATACACCTGGCATTCATAAACCGAAGCATAAGCTTGGCGACTTCATGGTAAAATCAGCCACGGACACATTAAAAGAAGTGGACCTGATTTTATTTATGGTCAATGCGGAAGAAAAACGCGGCCGCGGCGACGAGTACATTATCGACCTGCTTAAACACGTGCGCACGCCTGTTTTTTTGGTCATCAACAAAATTGACCTCGTCCATCCGGATGATTTGCTTGCCTTTATTGAACAGTACAAAGATTTATACCCGTTCCGTGAAGTGGTCCCGATTTCCGCGCTCGGAGGAAATAACGTCGGCCGGCTGCTCGGTGCCATCAAGGAATATTTGCCGGAAGGGCCGCAGTATTATCCGGCGGACCAGGTGACGGACCATCCGGAACGGTTCATCATTTCGGAACTGATCCGCGAAAAAGCATTGCAGCTTACAAGAGAAGAAGTGCCGCATTCGATTGCAGTTGTCATTGAGAAAATAGAGCAGGCGGAGAACAAGGATGTCATCCGCGTGATGGCGACGATCGTTGTCGAACGGCCGTCCCAAAAGGGGATTATCATCGGCAGGCAGGGAAGTATGTTGAAAGAGATCGGCAAAAGAGCAAGGGCTGATATTGAAAATTTGCTCGGGTCGCAAGTTTATTTGGAATTATGGGTAAAAGTGCAGAAAGATTGGCGGAATAAAATCAGCCAGCTGCGCGATTTCGGTTTCCGGGAAGACGAATATTGATTTTGGCGCCCGCTTTTGGTTGTAAATTTTTACCCCGAATGTTTGCATGTCCCCTGGTGAAGCTATTAAAGACTTTTAATGAAATTTCATGACCTACAACATGAAAGGCGTGGTGAATATGTTAGAATTTACCTGGAAAGTCTTTGCGGATACCGGCAATATTGATACGTACCTGCTTTTTAAGGAACTGGAAAGGGACCGGCGCCAGGACCGGTATGAACGTGACGAAGATCCGGCAGATGCGGATTTTTCCATTATTTAAGGATATGCCGCACTGCCTGCCGGGCAAGAGGTGGAGAGGTTGTTTGAAAAATGTGAAGGGATCGTCATTAAAAATACCGACTACGGCGAATCCAATAAAATCCTGCATATTTACACGAGAGAATTTGGGAAGCTGGGCTTTATGGCGCGCGGAGCCAAAAAGCCGAACAGCCGGCTGGCTGCGGTTTCCCAGGTTTTTACATATGGGAATTTCCTTTTTCAGCCGTCGCGCGGCCTTGCCACCCTTCAGCAGGGAGAGGCCGTCTCACCGATGCGCCATATCCGCGAAGATATTTTTAAAACGGCGTATGCCGCCTATGTGGTGGAACTTTTAGGCCGGGCGGTTGAAGATAGAAAAAAGAATCCGTTTGTGTTCGAACTTTTGCTCCGGACACTCGAATATATTGATGAAGGCTATGACCCGGAAATTATCAGGGACATCTTTGAAATGAAGATGCTGAATGTGCTCGGCATGTACCCGGTGATGGACCGATGTGCGGTATGCGGAAACACGGAAGGGCCCTTTGCGTTTTCCATCCGGGAAAATGGCCTTCTTTGCCACCGCTGTTTTGCGCGCGACCCGTACCGGCTTCCGTTGCCACAGCCGGTTATCCGCCTGCTCCGGCTTTTTTATTTTCTGGACATCAACCGGCTCGGTAGCATTTCTGTCAAAGACTCGACAAAAAAAGAACTGAGAACGGCCATTTCCATGTATTATGATGAATATACCGGCCTGCAATTGAAAGCCGGCCGGTTTCTCAACCAGATAGAGGCGCTTGAAAAAAAGCTTGGGCCGGACAATGCATAAGGCTTCCCCGTATAGAAGGGAAAAGGAGGGCTCTCCTTTCTGCCCAGGGCTGGATGATGCATCATGCACGGCCCGCGGTTTGGTTTCAAACTGTTTTTGCCTGGCCGTAAAATGCATGACCCGCTATTGGAGTATACGCAGCTGTCTTCCGAAATATCAATGGCATTTTGATGTATAATGATGGTATGTGTAAAATTTTACTCGAAGGGGCAAAAGAGTGGAAAAAAATGGGAAGACACTCTACTATCTAAATGTACACCCTGAATGAACATC
>NZ_ALAS01000124.1 GCF_000290615.1 Heyndrickxia coagulans DSM 1 = ATCC 7050 | reverse complement strand
CCTCAAGTAGATGTCGAGTTGCCGCAACATGGGCGCACATTTGAAGTGTTATATAGTGCCAGAACGATCATCGAACGAATCTTTGGCATTTTAAAAGACGGATACAGTCTCCGTCGTGTTCACAAGCGTGGGAAACAGGCAGTTGAAGCTCATGTAGATCGATGCATGATATCTATGCACATCATGGCAAATATGGCGTACCATCAGACAGGAAAGGCCAATTGTGGATGGACACGCAATCGGCTGCAAAGAGCAAATTAAGTTATTCACAGGTGGATATGTGAATAAATAAAATGAGCGTTTCCTTTCCACAAAGGGTAGTGAAAAAAACCCATTTTGTGAAGGCGGGATACGTATGCCCTTTTTTTGAAGGAAAATGACCGTTTTACTTCTATTGAATTGAAAATCTGGATGAAAAGGCAAAAAAACCGGGATAATTAATTTTCCAGAGCCTCGCTCAAGGGTATATTTTTATTTTGGCAGAGGCTCTGAATTTTTTCCTTGTGCTTCGCCTGCTTTTCATCATTTTTTATCAATTGAAACCGGCCAATTAGATTGGCATATTGAAAAGCTTCAACTGCTCGGTCCAGATCTTTATATGCTTCATAAAAATTAGAGAAATTGATATTGATCAAATGAATAGATTGGATAAAATCTGATTCAAAATCGTTTTCTGCTTCCGGATCAAACCATGGCGTTTTGTGAATCCCCAATAGAACTGTTTTCGTCTTGTCGGTCTTATTAAGCCTCTTCATAGACGAGCTGATAACGATTCTATCATCCATTATGGTGAAAAAGCCGAAAAGAAGCAAAAGAAAACGTTTGGACTTTTTGCCCGGATTTTAGTAAAGTAGACAAGAATAGTGAAACAAATGGAGGTTTCAAACATATGGCAGAAGACACAATGTATCCGCAGCTTCAAGCGGAAGTGCATGAAAACGAAACGGTTGCAGACATGCAGACAAATATGGGCACCATCACGATCAAGCTGTTTCCGGCCTTTGCGCCGAAAACGGTCGAAAATTTTGTCACGCACAGCAAAAACGGTTATTATGACGGCTTGACGTTCCACCGTGTGATCGACGGGTTCATGATCCAGGGCGGGGACCCGAGCGGAAACGGGACCGGCGGCGAAAGCATCTACGGCGCCCCGTTCGAAGACGAATTTTCAGAGCGGCTTTTCAATTTCCGCGGGGCTTTGTCCATGGCCAACGCCGGCCCGAACACAAACGGCAGCCAGTTTTTCATCGTCCAAAGCAAAACGGTCGATCCCAGCATGAAAGGGCAGATGGAACAGGCGGGTTACCCGGCTGAAGTCGTGGAAGCTTATATGGAAAAAGGCGGGACCCCGTGGCTTGATTTCCGCCACACCGTATTTGGCCAGGTCATTGAAGGCATGGAGGTTGTCGATGAAATCGCCGGCGTCCGGACAGGCCTGCAGGATAAACCGGTGCATGATGTCATCATTGAAAAAATCACCATCCGTTAATCATGGTTCTATGCCGGCCTTCCCTGCGGCTCTTTTCGGAAACCTGACCATCAGCACCGCATGAAAAATGCGGTGCTGTATCCGTTTTCTTTGTGGCTTTCGGCTGTTATGATCGATTAAAAGGGGGAGATACCATTGTTTCCATACCTCATCGGATTTCTGGTTCAATTTCCGCAGGAGAAAAAGTATTATATCCCGGCTTTGATTTCACTTTCATTTTTTGTGCTGCTTGCGGTACTCGTGTTTTTCATTTTCCGGAAAATCAATGAAAAGCAGGTAAAGCAGGCAAAAAAACTGGAAGAAGAAATCATGAAGAAAAATCGCTTTCCACATTCGGAGTAGCGTTTCTTTTTTTATAGGCGGCAGATGCCCGGCGTTTCCGGTAAAAAGGCAGGAAAGGGTGTCATGTTGCTTCCCCGATGAGTTGTGAACGTTGGATGAAATGAAATAAATGGCTTGTATAACCGGGCGGATTCATATATCTTATATGTAAATGATGTAATCTTTTTGTAACATAAACTACTTTATTGGGGTGATCGGCCATAACCAGGAAGAAAGGTCTTCTCATTGGCATCATTGCGGCAGTTGTCATCATTCTTTTAGGCGGTGCCGGCTATTACCAGGCTACCCATTTTAACCCGCATGTCAAAATCAACAGCGTCAAAGTCGGCGGCATGACCACTGAACAGGCGATGGAAAAATTAAAGTCTATGACATTAACAAATAAAGTTTATGTCGGAAACAAAGTTTTGGTGGACGGAAAAGATACAAAGGTCCGTTTTACAGACGGCGATATGGCGAAGGTTAAACGCGTTTTCAAAACCCAGCGCACATGGATTCCGTCTTTTAAAGAGAAAGATTATATGATCATGCCGGGGCGGACGGACCACCACCGCAATGTGACACTGAAGCAGGAAGTTTCCAAAAAACTGGAACAGCAAAATAAAAATCTGCAGGCGCCAAAAGATGCACAGGCTTATATGAAGGACGGAAAAATCGGCGTATCGAAAAGCAAAAACGGCAATCAATACGACATTTCCGCCATGTTAAAGGCATATGACAAGCAAAAATACAACAGTGAAATTCATTTGCGCCCGGTGAAACTTCAGCCGGTCCGGGAAAACAGCAGGATTGTAAAGCAGGAAAAGCAAAAGCTTGAAGAACTCTCAAACAAGACGGTCAACTATCTCCTGCAGGAAAAGAAATACCCGTTCAAGGCAAGTGAACTGGTTCAAAATGCATCCGTCTCCAAAGATATGAAACTGGCAATTGACCCGTCCGGCATCCAGTCGCGGCTGGAAGAGTTGAACAAGGAGAAATCGACGCTCCATAAAAACTTCAGTTTCAAAACGCATGCGGGCTCCGTCATTTCCGTAAAAGGCCAGTCGTATGGCTGGGCGATCGATACGAAAGCGGAAGCGAAACGGATTGCGGACGCCTTCCAAAACGGCAAGGACACCGTCAAGGCCTACAATATTTACGGCGAAGGGTACAGCACGATCGGCGTCGGCTACCATGTCCTGGCCAAAAACGGGATTGGCGATACGTATGCGGAAGTGTCGATTTCCGACCAGCGCATCTGGATTTATAAGGATGGCAAGCTGAAAGTCACAACCCGGGTTGTAACGGGAAGGCATGACACAAATGAAGATACGCCAAAAGGGGTCTGGTATATCGAATACAAAGAGTCCCCGTCTGTACTGGAGGGCAGTGAAGCGGGCAACCCGAATTATTCCGTCAAGGTAAAATATTGGGCACCTTTCACGCTCGGCGGTGTCGGTTTCCATGATGCGGGCTGGCGGAAGAACTGGGCCATGGACGCCTATCTCCACCACGGCTCCGGCGGATGTGTGAACACGCCGCCAAGTGTCATGAAAACCGTCTATGACAACCTGGAACAGAATGAACCGGTCATCGTTTATTAATGGCCGAGACGGCTTCTATACGGGCCGGTTACTGTTTTAGATAAAGGGGCTGTCCCTAAAGCCCCTTTATTTGGATCATAAAATTCATGAAGCTCTTGTGGGCATAGTGACGGAAATTCATAAACGCTTGTATCAAAAAAGGGGGCTCCCATCAGCCGTTTAACGGTTTTGGGGCAGCCCCTTTTTTACATGGGTTTAAAATTCTTCATAGGTTGCCGGATCCTGCCCAAAAGTCCTGCCGTCCGGGCGGCTTAATCCGGATATGGCGCGCATCTCTTCTTCAGAAAGCGAAAAATCAAAGATGGACAGGTTTTCCAGCTGCCTTTCCGGGGAAGCCGATTTCGGGAGCGGAATGGCGCCAAGCTGTGTATGCCAGCGCAAAATCACTTGCGGAACGGATTTCTGATGGGCCGCAGCAATTTTTTGAATCGCCGGATCTTCAAGCAGATGGTTCGCTCTTCCAAGCGGGCTCCATGATTCCGTTACAATTCCGTGTTCTTCATGCCAGGCGCGCTGCTCCTCCTGTGCGAAATAAGGGTGAAGTTCCACCTGGTTTATGCTCGGCGCAACCCCGGTTTCTTTTATGATCCTTTGCAAATGCTCCGGCAAAAAGTTGGAAACGCCGATCGAGCGGACAAGCCCCCATTTTTGCGCATCGACAAGCGCCTGCCACGCTTCCACATATAAATCTTTGCTTGGGTTCGGCCAGTGGATGAGGTAAAGGTCAAAGTAATCGAGGCCGGACCTGTACAATGATTCCTGAATGGTCTGGACCGCTTCTTTATAAGCATGGTGCCGCCCCGGGAGTTTTGAAGTGATGCGCAGCTGTTCACGCGGAACGGAAGAGCGCCGGACCGCTTCGCCGACCGCTCCTTCGTTTTCATAATTAAATGCCGAATCAATCAGGCGGTAACCCGCATCAATGGCGCTTACGATCGCCTGGACGCCTGCCGCCCCGTTCAGTTTGTATGTGCCGAATCCGACGGCCGGAACGGTCATCCCGTCGTTCAGTTTGATTTCAGGAATGGAAATGGACAATTTCTATCGCTCCTTTCGTATTTTGTAATCAGTATACCATTGGCTGGAAAATGCATCCATTTTGATGATTGATCTTGCTGCCTTGGGGCAGAGAAAAACCAGCGTAAAATTTAAACCAGCGGGTTCAGGCGAAAAGATCCAAAACAACAGGCACAGCCCCCCGCGAAACGGCGGGCATGAACCTCCCATGGTGGCTTCGCATTCGCTGGAAAAAAAGCAGCCGGCATGAAAAGTACAGCAAAACCAAAGGGGATCTCTGGAAAAATCAATCAATCGCCGGAAAGCCGCAAGAAATTGGCGATGGGAGGCGCTCCGGGAGAAACCGGTATCATTTCCGGAAAAGCAATTAAAAAAGCAGCTGCCCAGAGGACAGCTGCCCGTCTTTATTCTGGCCTTACGGAAGTTTGTGCTAAAAATTCTTCGTCATCCGGATTCCTTCCGTACCGTTTCCCGGTGTTCAATGAAGCGATTTTTTCCATGTCTTCCGGGGTTAACGAGAAATCGAAAATCTCGCTGTTTTCTTTAATCCGGCTCGGGGTCACCGATTTTGGAATGACGACAATGCCTCGTTCCACGTGCCAGCGCAGCACAATTTGCGCCGGGGTTTTGCCGTATTTTTTCCCAAGCTCAACCAAAACAGGCTGCTCAAGCAGGTTGTTTTTGCCCTGGCCGAGCGGGCCCCATGCTTCATGTAAAATATGATGCTGTTTCAGAAATGCATGCAGTTCATTTTGCGGAAATTCCGGATGTGTCTCAATTTGGTTGATCACCGGCACCACTTCGCTATGGGCCAGCAAATCTTCCAAATGGTGGATTTGGAAATTCGATACGCCGATCGCTTTTACTTTGTCTTCATGGTAAAGTTCTTCCATTGCTTTCCATGTTTCAATATATTTCGGTGACGGCCAGTGGATCAAGTAAAGATCCAAATAATCGGTGCCAAGACGGTCGAGGCTCGCCTGGAAAGCGGCTTTTGTTTCTTCATAGCCGTGGTCGTAGTTCCACACTTTCGACGTAATGAAGATTTCTTTCCGGTCTACGCCGCTTTCCCGGATTGCATCGCCGACATATGTTTCATTCCCGTAAATCATCGCAGTATCAATATGGCGGTAGCCGGTTTCCAGCGCGGCTTTCACAGCGTTTTTCAACTCATTTTCTTCTTTTACAAGAAAAACGCCGAGGCCGAGTTGCGGGATTTCAACGCCGTTATTGAATGTTAATTTTGGAATCGTTTGAGCCATCCTTCATTCCTTCTTTCGCTTAGATATGTAAGTGTATGATGATTTTAACACAATCAGGCAGAATTTTGCACGCACAAGGACTGTGAGCGCAAGTTTTGACGGTTGTAACACCGGTTTGTTATATTTGGAACGAACTTTTCCGCCATTTACATAGCGGTTCAGGTGCAAAAATATCAGGCGTAAGGAGTGGTTTTGCAATGAATGATTTATTTACCCCGTACAAGCTGAAATCGCTTGAAGTGAAAAACCGTATTGTCATGCCTCCTATGTGCCAATACTCCGTTGAGAAAAAAGATGGCGTTGCCACTGACTGGCATTATGTCCATTACGTCAGCCGTGCCATCGGGGGTGCCGGCCTGATCATTATTGAGATGACCGATGTGGAGCCGGACGGCAGAATTACCGACAACGATCTCGGCTTATGGTCTGATGAACAGATCGCCCCGCTTGCCAAAATTGTGGAAGCGTGCCATCAGTACGGCGCCAAAGTCGGGATTCAAATCGGACATGCCGGCAGAAAAGCACAGGACGCAAAACAGCCGGTTGCCCCTTCCCCTATCCCTTTTGATGACAATGCAAAAACACCGAAGGCATTAACGAAGGAAGAAATCAAAGAAGTCGTCCGCAAATTTGGCGAATCTGTCCGCCGCGCCGTCCAGGCCGGTTTTGACACGATCGAACTCCACGGCGCGCACGGTTATCTGATCCATGAATTCCAGTCGCGCTATACAAACAAACGGTCAGATGAATACGGACAGGATTTGGCATTATTCGGAAAAGAAGTCATCGCCGCTGCCAAAAAAGAAATGCCTGCTGACATGCCGCTTATTATGCGCATTTCAGCCCGTGAATATGTCGATGGCGGGTATGGCATTGAAGAAAGCATTGCATTTTCGAAGGCGTATAAGGAAGCGGGTGTTGACCTGTTTCATATCAGTTCCGGAGGCGAGGGCCCTATCGGTGCAGACGGGCGCCCGGGGACGCACGCTGCTTACCAGGTGCCGCTTGCACGCCGGATCAAAGAGGCTTTAAACGTTCCGGTCATTGCTGTCGGCCGGCTGGAAGACCCGGTTCTTGCCAATGCGGTAATCGGAAACGAAGAAGCAGATCTTGTTGCGGTCGGCAGAGGCATGCTGCGCAACCCGTACTGGGCGCTCGAAGCCGGTATCGTGCTCCGCAAAGACGCAGGTATTCCGGTCCAATATACAAGAGGATTTCCAAAAAGATAAGGAAGGCTGTTTGCAGCGGCCGCCCGTAGAAGTTCCCGAAGCGAACACTTGAAGCCGGTACCGCGCTGGAAAAACGGTCCAATATACAAGGGAATTTCCAAAACGGTAAGGAAGGCTGTTTGCAGCGGCCGCCCGTGCATTCTGGCTGAAAGGATAAAAAGCGAATCCAAAAAACAGGAAAACAGCATACAAAAAACGGGGCCGGAAAACCGGACCCGCAAAAATAAAAAAAGGGGGAATACTTATGATAGTGCGGCTTCCCGAAAGTCGCCCTCACTAAGGAAAGCATTGTAGTATTAGGATAGCCGTTGTGAATGAAATTTAAACCTCTTATAAAATTATTTTTTTCCGAGCGCTTCCAAAAATACGGAAGCGGCTACATCAAGAACAGTGGAGAGTTTTAATATTGTCTGTGTGGTCGGAATTTGTTCCCCGGTTTCGTACTGTTCGAGTGTATGTTTGCCAATCCGGGCTTTCACGGCCAGTTCTTCGATGCTCATCCCGTTTAATTCACGGTAAAATTTCAACTTCTCACCAAAGCTATTCATGAGACGCCCTCCCTTAACGATTATTTTAAATAAAAATACTTCCTTTCCATATTCATTTCTTTATTTTATTGTAGCATATGGGCGGGTGGCAGGCTGAAGCAAATTTTTGAACTTTTTTAAACACGGGCAAGTTAAAAATGATAAATATAGGTTCCGGGTGCCTGCCGGGGCTAGGCCTGAAAAATATTTGGGGAATGACATGCACTCGTGACTATGATATAATATTTTATTGCGTATAACAGGAAAAAACAATACTAGGAGTGTTTTCATGTCAAATTATGAAGCAGGAAATGTATACACCGGAAAAGTGACTGGAATTAAGCCGTTCGGCGCGTTTGTAGCGCTTGATGAAGAGACACAAGGCCTTGTCCATATTTCCGAAATTAAACACGGGTATGTCAAAGATATTCACGATTATGTCCACATCGGGGATGAAGTCAAAGTAAAAGTGTTGTCGGTAGACGAAGAAAGCGGCAAAATCAGTCTTTCCATGAAAGCAACGGAAGAAGCGCCGCATCAAGACACAAGGAAACCGCGCCGGCGCCAAGGTGCCGTGAAAGCCGCCGAAGAGTCCGGAGAAGGTTTCAACACGCTGCGCGATAAGTTAAAAGAATGGATTGAAAAATCAAAACGTGAAGATTTGATTAAAAAATAATCGGGCGATTCCGGGCATACAGATTGTCCGGATTTTTTTTATCCGAAAAACGCCGGGTCTGCGGGGGATAAATCCGGTGTATGGATCTCAGTTCCGCCGTGAGCTGGCTACAAATCCCGCTTACGCCGCTGCCCAATTTAAAGTGCGATGCAAACCGCTTGTACGCGCAAGCCCGCCGGATGAATGGCGGGCGCCGCCGTTTCTATGAAGAATAGTTTCTTACCACGATTTGCCGGGTGAATCCGTCTGAAACCACGTGCCATGTTGCTATGCAGAATAGTTTGCCTAACGCGGGGAAATCTGCCCGCGTATTATTCTATATATAGCGGGATATAAATGGTCAATTCCGGTTCATCGCTTAAAGGTTCGTATGTTGCCGGATAATCTTCACGGTGCTCAAGCTGCCCCTGAAAGACGGTATAGCCGTTTTTCCTGATCCATTTATACAATTCGGCATACGCTTTTTGCACGCCTTTGCCTTTATATTTCGCAGCCGCAAATGTATACGAAGGAACAGTCAGGGCTGTCATGCCTTCCGGAACCGCTTCTATGTAGGCCACTTCGCGGACAAGGTAAAAGGAAAACAAGCCATCATCATCCTGCGGGTGGTAGGAAAGCCCGATCACAACACCGGGATCGGTGCAATGACGGATTTCCCCCATTTTTTGCTTAAATTGATGGAAAAATCTTTTGATATCCCCGTTTGCCGCCTGCTCGAAGGTACCGGTCCATTTGCTCCCGACCGCGTTAAATGCGTGTTTCTGAACAATTTGAATTTCCAAGCTGCACACTTCCCCGCTAATCTTTATAGCTTCATTTTAAATGAAAAAAGAAGCGGGCGTAAAGGAAAAAAAGATAAAAAAACACAAAAAAAGGCAGGCATGCTGCACTGCCTTTGCTACAATGAATACGGTTTCCCACGGCCGGATCACTTATCTCGTCGGTTTTGCCTGGGTAGTACGTTCCAATTCGGCATCCGGTTTGAAAAGCAGGCCGAGGTTAATCAGGCCGCAAATGCCGACAATGCCATAAATGACCCGGGAGATCGCGGAATTGTCCCCAAAAATGGCCGCTACCAGATCAAAGTTGAAAAAACCGATAAAGCCCCAATTGATCGCGCCGATAATCGTGAAAATTAACGCAATTCTTTGTACAATGCTCATTTTTTTACCTCCTTGTTCAATGTACAGGAATAGCATGGCAAGAATCCGCAAACATTATGCATGCAGGAAATGTGAGAAATTCGTTACATTCCTTGCGAAAAGGGTAAAGATTCGATAAAGTGGAGATGGTAAATCGATAACAGGAGGATCTGGACAATGACGCATATTCAGTTTGATTATTCAAAAGCGCTCGCGTTTTTTAACGAACATGAAATTACATACTTAAGCGAACCGATTCGATTGGCCCACAAGCTTTTACATGAAAAAACCGGTGTCGGCAATGATTTTACCGGCTGGCTGACATTGCCAAAAGATTATGATAAAGAAGAATTCGCCCGTATCCAAAAAGCAGCGGCAAAAATCCAAAGTGATTCCGACGTGCTGCTTGTGATCGGCATCGGCGGTTCTTATCTTGGTGCCCGTGCCGCAATTGAAATGCTCAACCACAGCTTTATGAACGTGCTGCCGAAAGAAAAACGCAAAAACCCGCAAATTTTCTTCGTCGGCAACAGCATCAGCTCCACCTATATGAAAGATTTAATGGACGTTCTGGAAGGCAAAGATTTCTCCATCAATGTCATTTCCAAATCCGGAACAACGACAGAACCGGCGATTGCTTTCCGTATTTTCAACAAACTGCTCATTGAAAAATACGGCGAAAAAGAAGCAAAAGGCCGCGTCTATGCGACAACGGACCGCGCAAAAGGAGCATTGAAAACGCTGGCTGATGCGGAAGGCTACGAAACATTCGTGATTCCGGATGATGTCGGCGGCCGTTACTCTGTTTTAACGCCTGTCGGTCTGCTTCCGATCGCAGTAAGCGGCGTCGATATCCAAGCGATGATGGACGGGGCGGCAAAAGCCGTTGATGATTTCTCGAACCCTGAAGTAGCGGAAAACATTGCCTACCAATATGCGGCTGTCCGTAATATCCTGTACCGCAAAGGCAAAACGATCGAAATGCTGATCAACTACGAACCGGGGCTGCAATATTTCTCCGAATGGTGGAAACAATTATTCGGCGAAAGTGAAGGGAAAGACCAAAAAGGCATCTATCCTTCTTCCGCAAACTTCTCGACCGACTTGCATTCCCTTGGCCAGTATGTCCAGGAAGGCCGCCGCGACTTGTTTGAAACGGTCGTAAAAGTAGAGCAGGCGCGCGAAGAACTGACAATTGAAAAAGAAGAAAACGATTTGGATGGTTTGAACTACTTGGCCGGCCGTACCGTTGACTTTGTGAATAACAAAGCATTTGAAGGTACATTGCTTGCCCATACAGACGGCGGCGTACCGAACCTGGTGGTCTCCATTCCGAAAACCGATGCATACACATTCGGCTACCTCGTTTACTTCTTTGAAAAAGCCTGTGCGGTAAGCGGCTATTTGAACGGCGTCAACCCGTTCGACCAGCCTGGTGTGGAAGCATATAAGAAAAACATGTTCGCACTCCTCGGCAAACCGGGCTATGAAGATTTGAAAGCAGAACTCGAAAAACGTTTGAAATAATGCAGAAAAAAGCAGGGCAATGCCAGCCCTGCTTTTTTTCTTGGATAAGGCAAACGCAAGCCAAAACTTCCAGCTGATTCAGATGAAGCCGCTTCTCAAAACGAAGCAATCTTCGTAGTGCAGCATATCAGATGTAGCATAAGGTGCAAGCCGCTTTATAAAAATGCGCAATCTGCAAGGCACGGGATCAGCTGCTTTTCCAATTTGGCCGTCCACTGCTGAACATCCGCCTGCACCGGTTCTCGGTTATTTTATCGCCAATTCGCTGGAAAATTTTCCTGGCAAACTTTTGAATGGTTACTTGCCTTTTTCCAAAACGACAAATAAATGCTCTTCATCCGTAATGGTATAATCCAAGGGCGGATTGATCATGGTGTCATCCCTCGATTGGATGCCGATTAAAATTTTTCGCTCTTTCTGCAGCTGCCGGCTCAAATCTTTTACCGTCAAATTCCGCCACTTCGGCTTCACCGGAATAAAGTCAAGATGGTTTTTTTCCTGCTGGTTCAATAACGACAAAAGCGTATCGGACATCCCGTTTGAAATCAGGCTGTTCAGCATGACAAAGCTTGCCTGTATATTTGCCTGGATCACTTCATCCGCGCCCGCCCGCTTGGCATTTACTACCTGGTCGGCTGTCTGGATTTCCACAATACAATATGCATCCGGGTTCAAGCCTTTGACAGCAAGCAGTGTCAGGACTGCGCCCATGTCTGCTTCCGTCTCCGTTTTATGCTGGTCGGACGTGATCAGCACTGCCTTCGCCGCCCGGACATTTGCTTTTTTCAGCGTCTCGTCCTGATACGGCTTTCCTTTTATAAAATACACATTATCATAAGGATAAGGGTTGGATTCAAGTGTTTCATCCACCAATACAATGGGCTGCCGCTCTTTTAATTCCATGAGCTGCCCGATTACTTTTCTGGCGCGTTCGTTCCAGCCGATAATGACCATTTGTTTTCCTCCCGTAAACACCGCTTTTCCTTCCAAAAAAGCGTTTTGCCGTTTAGCCGTTGCACCGGCCAGCGCCACGAAATAAGCAGACAGAATGCCGGCACCCGATAAAATGAGGATGATGCCGATCACCCGGCCCGCAAAAGTGACCGGGTACAAATCCCCGTAACCGACTGTTGCTGTCGTGATGACTGCCCACCAAACACCATCAAACACCGTCGGGAAAGTTTTCGGTTCGACAAAATGGATGGCCAGCCCGAATACAAAGATCACAGCAAGGGCCAGGTTCAATATCCGGACAATGATCGGCCAGCGTAAAAAACGGTAATAAAAGAAATGAAACATACCGTCCACTTCCTTTTTTGGTATCTTCATTAGTATTCCCCGGCCGCAATGCGAAAAAACAAGGCGGCAAACGGGAAACTATTTTTTAAAAAAATAGTTGCACAATCATTTTTTGCATTGTATAATAACATTGTCGCTGATGAAAAACGGTGATCATGACAAAACGGGGCATTAGCTCAGTTGGGAGAGCGCTACATTCGCATTGTAGAGGTCGGCGGTTCGAATCCGCTATGCTCCATTCCCAACTTTATATCACGGGGCATTAGCTCAGCTGGGAGAGCGCTTGCATGGCATGCAAGAGGTCAGCGGTTCGAACCCGCTATGCTCCATCACACAAAACGTCCACCCTGTTACAGGTTTGGGCGTTTTTTCGTATATGCGCCCCTGAGGAAAAATAAAATTAACCCCTGAGGAACTGTCCCGTTATAGCCCCCAATCCGACAAAGCTTGAGGTCCGGGACCCAAAGCTGCTTCCCCGGCTGCCAAATCCTTTTTTATCATGATCCTGCTTTGCCTCACATATATTTTTACCAAATCCCTGAAGTAAGGAGGTGCGGCCTTGCTTGTCCTTAACGGAAGTGATGTCCTCAAATCGGCCTCCATGCAGGAAATGGTTGCAGCTGTAGAAGAAGCATACCGCATCTATGAAGAAAACGGTTATCAAATGCCACTGCGCACGCATTTTACCATCCGGAACCACTCCGTCCTTTTTATGCCGTGCAGCACAAATGAGGCAGCCGGCGCAAAAATCGTCTCGGTTTTCCCGGGCAACAAGGACCGGCCGGTGACACAGGGCGCTGTCATTTTGGTTGACAGCAGGAATGGATCCATGAAAACGCTTATGGACGGCACGGTTTTAACCGGGCTCCGGACCGGGGCAATCGGCGGGGCGGCGGCAAAATATCTTGCGCCTGGCGATGCCAAAACGGCCGGGCTTATCGGCACGGGTTATCAGGGGCTGTATCAGCTTGCCGGCGTTTGCACCGCACGCAACATCGAAAACATTTTTTTATTCAACCGGACACCTTCCCACATTCCCCCATTTATTCGCCGGTTCAAAACGCTCATTCCAAATATCCCGGTCCATACAGCCAAATCCGCCCGCGAACTTGCCGAGAACGCCGATATCCTCATTACGGCAACATCATCTGCCACACCTGTACTGCCGGAAGAAGACCTTTACGACGGAAAGCTTGTCATTGGCATCGGTTCATACCAGCCGCATATGCGCGAATTTCCTGATGCGCTTTTGAAAAACTTGAAATCGATATATCTCGACTCGCACGATGCCGCAAAGGAAAGTGGGGATGTGGACAGCCGGCTTGAAACCATTCCGTTTTCCAAAATTGTCACGCAAAAAGTAAAGCCGGATCCAAACACGCTGCAGGTTTTTAAATCAACGGGCATGGCCCTGTTTGACCTGGTGGCTGCAGAAACGGTTTACGAAAAAGCCATACAGCTCGGGATCGGGCAAATGCTCGATTTTTAAAGGGGGAACAGCGCATGGAAAAATATTTGAATTACATTGACGGCGAGTGGTGCAAACCGTCAACGGGAAAATTTGCCCCGGTTGTAAATCCTGCAAACAGGAAAACATTGGGCGAAGTGGCGCAGTCCGAAGCACGGGACCTTGACCGCGCCGTCCAGGCTGCCAAAAGCGCGCAAAGCATGTGGCGGCTCGTTCCGGCACCTGAGCGCGCAAACTATTTATACAAAGTCGGAGAACTGTTAAAACAAAGAAAAGAACAGATCGCGCGCACGCTTACAAGCGAAATGGGCAAGGTGATCGATGAAGCGCGCGGGGAAGTGCAGGAAGCGATCGACATGGCATTTTACATGGCAGGGGAAGGGAGACGCCAATTCGGTGATACCGTGCCATCTGAGCTGCAAAATAAATTTGCGATGAGCATCCGTGTGCCGGTTGGCGTTGCCGGGCTGATCACGCCGTGGAATTTTCCGATCGCCATTGCTTCCTGGAAATCACTGCCGGCGCTTGTAACGGGGAATGCGGTGATTTGGAAGCCAGCTACGGAAACGCCGGCCACAGCATGCGCATTTGTAAAAATTTATGAAGAAGCGGGACTCCCAAAAGGGCTTGTCAATCTTGTCCACGGCTCCGGTTCCGTGATTGGCGGAGCGATGGTGGAACATCCGGGCATCGGCCTCATCTCTTTTACCGGCTCGAATGAAGTCGGGCGTAAAATCAATGAACGGGCAGGCGGCCTTCTGAAACGGACTTCGCTTGAAATGGGCGGGAAGAACGCAGTGATTGTCATGGACGATGCGGATCTTGATCTAGCGGTGGACGGCATCCTTTGGGGTGCATTTGGCACGAGCGGGCAAAGATGCACGGCTACAAGCCGGGTCATTGCCCATGAAAAGATCAAAGATGCACTAGAAGAAAAGCTGATCCGGCGAACGGCGGAATTGAAAATCGGCGACGGCCTCGATGAAACGGTGGCAGTCGGCCCGGTTATCAATGTAGAAGCGCTCGACCGCATCCACCAGTATGTTGAAACCGGCAAAAAAGAAGGGGCAAGGCTGCTTACAGGCGGGCGCATTTTGCCGGGAAAAGGATATTACTATGCGCCGACCGTTTTTACGGATGTCAGCCCGGAAATGGTCATTGCACAGGAAGAAATTTTCGGCCCGGTTGTTTCGATCATTCCGGTAGCAGGCCTTGAAGAAGCGATTGCCGTTAACAACAGCGTCACGTTCGGGTTATCGAGCGGCATTTTTACAAAAGATGTGAATAAAGCTTTTCAGGCGATGCGTGATTTGGATACCGGGATTGTCTACATCAATGCCGGGACGACGGGGGCTGAAATCCATCTCCCGTTCGGCGGGACAAAAGGAACGGGCAACGGGCACCGCGACTCGGGGCCCGCAGCGCTTGATGTATACACGGAATGGAAAGCCGTGTATGTCGATTTCAGCGGGAAACTGCAGCGCGCCCAGATCGACAATCATTAAAGGGGGATGGGATGAAAAACAAGGCGGATGTGATCATTGTTGGCGGCGGGATTATCGGTTCGAGTGTGGCGTACCATTTGCTCGCGGACGGGTTTACAGGCAGGATCATTGTGTTTGAAAAGGACCCCTCCTATGCATATGCGTCAACCCCGCGGAGCGCAGGCGGCATCCGGCAGCTTTTTACAACGGGGATTAATATTAAAATGAGCCGGTACAGCCTTAAAGCCTATCAAAATTTCACCCGTAACATGGCCATCGGGAACGAAACTTTTGAAATCGATTTGAAACAGCGCGGATACTTATTTCTAGCGGCAGAAAAAATGAGGCCGCTTTTTGAAAAGCAGTTAAAGCTCCAGCACCAAAACGGCATCTTATCTGAATGGCTTGGGAAAACAGAGCTTGTGGCGCTCATTCCCGAATTAATCACGCGTGATCTTGCAGGCGGGCTGTACTGTGCGGAAAGCGGGTATTTGGACCCGTACACGGCGATGCAAGGGTTTATAAAAAATGCGAAACATCTCGGCGCGGAATATATTTATGAAGAAGCGGACTGCTTTTTGGCGGAAGAGGGCCGGATAAAAGGCGTGCGGCTCAAAGATGGCCGGGCGTTTTTTGCGCCTGTTGTCGTGAACTGTGCGGGCGCCTGGGCTTCCGGATTGAGCAGCAAAGCCGGATTGCCGCTTCCGATTATACCGGTACCGCGGCGGATTTTTATGTTTGATGTGGAAAAACCGCTTGCAAAACCGTTGCCGCTGACGATGGATCCGACTGGTGTCTATTTCCGGCACGAGGGGCGCAAAATCATTGCCGGATACGGGGAAGAGGAAAAGCCGGCGATCGACTTCAGCTGGAAGCGGTCCGAATTTGAAGAGCAGATTTGGCCTGTTCTTGCGCAGCGCATCCCGAATTTTGAAAAGGTAAAAGTCGAACGCGGCTGGGCCGGCCTTTATGACTACAATACTGCCGACCATAATGCCATCATCGGCGAGCATCCGGAAATGAAAGGGTATTTTGCCGCGTTCGGGTTCAGCGGGCACGGTATGCAGCAGGCGCCGGCCGTCGGAAAGGGGCTGTCGGAGCTGATCCGGACCGGAAAGTATGAAACCATTGATCTTACACCGCTCCGGGTCGAACGGTTTGCGGAAAACGACCTTGTTACAGAAGATGCCATTTATTAAAAGGGCATCTTCTGTTTTTGCCAAATTTTCCAAACCACATGTTATAGTTATAATAACGGAGAGGGAGGGAATACAATGGAGAAACATTACGATGTTATTGTCGTTGGTGCCGGTTCAATGGGAATGGCAGCCGGTTATTTTCTGGCAAGCCAGGGTGTAAAAACGCTTTTGCTGGATGCTTTTGACCCGCCGCATACATCCGGCAGCCACCACGGCGAAACGAGAATCATCCGCCATGCCTACGGGGAAGGGCGGGATTACGTGCCGCTCGTGTTGCGGGCGCAAACGCTTTGGGATGAACTGGAAAAGGCCTCCGGAGAAAAGATTTTTGCCAAAACCGGCGTCCTCAGTTTCAGCCCGGAGGATCATGCGGCCTTTTTAAACGAAGCAGTCGAAAGCGCAAATACATACAACCTCCCGATTGAAACGATGGCCGGCGTGGAAGTGGAAAAACGCTGGCCCGGCATTTCGCTTCCCGCGGGCTACCGTGCCATTTATGAACCGGATGCCGGCGTCCTGTTTCCGGAAAACTGCATCCGCGCCTGCCGTAAACTGGCGGAAGCAAAGGGTGCGCGCCTGCTTGCCAATACCCAGGTTACAGATCTGAAAACCGACGGCCGGACTGTCACTGTTGTAACAGAAAGCGGCACATTCACCGCTGAAAAATGCATTGTCAGCGGCGGTGCGTGGAACGGGAAACTGCTTGAAAACTTAGGGCTCAATTTGCCGCTTCAGCCGGTCCGGAAAACGGTCGGCTGGTTTGAAGCGGACGAAGCGCTGTTCAATGCAGATGTGTTTCCGGCTTTTACAATGGACGGATACGAAGGAACATACTACGGTTTTCCAAGTTTTAATGGAAGCGGCGTGAAAGTCGGGCGCCATGACGGCGGGCAGGCGGCTGACCCTGATACAATGAACCGGGAATTTGGCGCATACCGTGAAGACGAAGGAGATATCCGGGCCTTTTTGAAAACATACATGCGGGGGGCAGCCGGTCGCTTAAAAAAGGGAAAAGTATGCTTGTACACCAATACGCCGGATGAACATTTCATCATCGATACCCATCCTGCATATCCCAATGTGGCCATAGCCGCAGGATTTTCAGGACACGGCTTTAAATTTGCAAGCAGTGTCGGAGAGATGCTCAGCCAAATGGTGTTAAAAGAAAATGCCGAAAGCCCATTGCCGCTTTTTTCAATTAACCGGGCGGCTCTTGCATGATCATCATCGCAGCGTACACAGCCGGACAGAAAAAAATAGTTTTTTTCATGAAGGAGGAAAAATGTTTTTATCGTATCCGATTTTATCCGCTTTACTTGGAATGCTTGTAGCACAAATCATAAAAGTGCCCATTCATTTCATCACATCAGGGAAATTTGACTGGAGAATGGCGTTCAGTACAGGCGGAATGCCCAGTTCGCATACCTCGATGGTCATTGCCCTTACAACGGCGATCGGGCTGACTTCCGGATTCGGTTCCAATGCCTTTGCCATCAGCATCGTGTTTTCATCCATTGTCATTTACGATGCCACCGGTGTGCGCAGGCAGGCCGGCTTCCATGCAGAAGTGCTGAACCGCCTGCTCGCCGACTTTAACCGCCTCATGGAGACAATGAAAGATCCGGAGACAACAAATGCGGAATCCCGGCAGAAACTGAAAGAACTTTTAGGGCATAAACCGGCAGAAGTATTTTTCGGGATCATTACGGGCATCCTCACTGCCGTGTTGGCATTCATATTTTATCCGTTTTAAAATCGCAAAAAAAAGAAAGGCGGCGAAAAGAGACAACGCCATTAAAAAAGTGATTTTGTATTACCATGCATACAACATATAGAATGCAAAAAGACGTTGAAACACAAATAGCAGGAGTGTGTCAACGTCTTTTTTATTTTTGCAGTGCTTTTTCAGTGGCTTCAAAGAGACAACGCCGCCTTTTAAATTGGGCTTGGAAAGGATGCCAAACATGATTTTAGGAAAAGCTCTGCGCACCTTCAACATGCGGATGTCCGGGGCCGGATGCGTCAATAAACGTTATCCCCGCAGCAGCGATTCCGTCCCGTCGATATAGATGTCTGTGCCGCTAATATGGCTGGAATCGTCCGATGCAAGGAACAAAACGAGATCGGCAACTTGTTCCGGTTTTCCCGGCCCTTCGGAAAGCGGCTGGTCGCCCTCCGGAAATTCAGCCGGAATTTGCACTTTCTCGAGCGCTTCCGTACGGTTCGTGTTTTGCTCGATTTTTGTTTCAATCGCCCCCGGGCAAACAGCATTGACCCGGATTTTATAGCGGGCAAGTTCCAAAGCGGCCATTTTCATAAATGCTACCTGCCCTGCTTTTGAACTGCTGTAGGCGGACATGCCGATGTTGGAAAAAATGCGGTTGCCGTTGATCGAGCTTGTGATGATAATGCTGCCGCCGCTATTTTTCATATGCGGGATTGCATATTTTGTCAGGAGAAAAGTCCCTTTTAAATTGGTCGACAACGTTTGATCCCAGTCATCCGGGGACAAATCTTCAATCGGTGTCACTGTCCCGTTAATGCCGGCATTGGAGAACACGATATCCAGCCGGTCCCATTCTCCGACTGTCTTGTCAACAGCCGCTTTCACCTGTTCCGGATCAGCGACGTCGACTTCCAAAGCCATTGCCTCCCCGCCATTTTGTTCAATCCGTCTTTTCACCTCATCCGCCCGTTCCTGTTCAATATCCATTACGCAAACTTTTGCGCCTTCTGCAGCCAGTTTCAAAGCGGACGCTTCCCCGATGCCGGAACCGCCGCCGGTTATAATCGCTACTTTATCTTTCAATCTCATCTTCACTTACTCCTCTCCGATGGAATACGACAGTAGTTTACCCGTTCTTCAACTGTTTGTAACAAACAGTTGAAGAAGGTTGTTGAAAAAGAGAAGCCGGGGACCATTCGATTGGGTGTTTTCCCGGGGCAAATGGGCACGCGCTGCCGTTTATGAGTAAGACATTAGCGTTCGGAAAAACGGCCGTTTCCATGCACCGGAGCAATATCACCTCATATTGATTGTACGGATTTTTACGATATAATCAATATATACGAAATTTTTCCGCACAAAGTGAGGTGAATTGATATGGCCAAGCAAAACAAAGCTTTCAAGTTTCGTTTGTTACC
>NZ_ALAS01000123.1 GCF_000290615.1 Heyndrickxia coagulans DSM 1 = ATCC 7050 | reverse complement strand
CCCACGCATTGTCGAAAAGGAATTAAATGGGTGGCAAACCTCTGCATTTTTAATTGCATTTCTCTGCACTTTTCTATTGCAAAATACAGCACATTTCATTTTTAACCCACACAGGCCGGATTTGGCATTTGACCGTAACGAAAATAAACACCATAACATTCTTAAACGATCCTTGAAAGCCGGGGGAAGAAGGGATATTTTCCTTGGCGCCCGCGAGTGCCAAGGTTATGTGGAACCCTGTGTATTCGGGGAAGGCGAGGGTTATTATGACCAAACAGAAGAAGTGTATTTTGGAACAATGGTTCACGGCATCAATTATCCGGATGAAACCGGCCGTAACGAAATGGAAGTCAGGTTGTGGAACCCTGTTATGAAGAATGGCGTAATTCATTTTATCCGTCCGGACGAATGTAAACTTGTGAGAAAAGTTGCGGAAATAGAAATGAAGGCCTTTACTAAAGAAAATGTAAAACCTGCCGATGAACTTTTAAAAGAGATAGAGGGAGGAGGGGAATCGTGAGTGAGCTGGTTACTAAACTTATATGAGACTTATCAAGCAAATGAAGAGCAGGTCGGGAAAATTGAAAAGAAGAGAAATGATCAGGAGTACACGCTTCTTCCGGTTTCGCATACCACACAAACTGCACATTTAGAAGTGCAGGTAACGGAGGATGGAAATTTTTATTATGCGGAGGTAATTAATGATAAAAAGGATGCGATTACATTAATCCCGTGCACAGAAGAATCATCCAGCCGTGCCGGTTCAAAAATAGCTCCTTACCCATTGCATGATAAATTGATTTATGTAGCCGGCGACTTTGTGGCTTATGGAGGAAAAATAAAAAAAGAAGAGCCTTTCTCTTATTATATTCAACAATTAGGTGAGTGGGCAAATTCTCCGTTTAGTAAGTATGTGTCAAGTTTTTCTCGACAAGGTTTAAATATCGGGTATTCCAAGACACTCTTTTTGTACACTTTCGGCTACCGTGCTTTACTTG
>NZ_ALAS01000122.1 GCF_000290615.1 Heyndrickxia coagulans DSM 1 = ATCC 7050 | reverse complement strand
AGCCCCGACAAGCGAATGTTCTGACCGGCATGGAGCCGTCTTTTGGCTCCGTGGCGGGCAGGTGATTCGACCTCGAGGGGCTAGGCACCGAAGCTGGACAATTCTCAAAGTTAGAAACCAAAGCTATTCTCCGTTTACAGTTTTTTCTCCCATCCGGTTTTCAGGGAACACATCCCAAAATAAAATACAGGTCCGGTGATGATGGCGGAAAGGTCACACCCGAATACATCCCGAACTCGGAAGTTAAGCTTTCCAGCGCCGATGGTAGTTGGGGGTCTCCCCCTGCGAGAGTAGGACGTTGCCGGGCCAAAAGAGAACCGCAGACAAATCGTCTGCGGTTTTTTCGTACTTGTATAAAAAACACTGTTTACTGCTTTCACCGGAATGCAGCCCGTTTTACTCAAAATCACTGCTGGAGGAAGGATATGGAAGGCGGTATACCTCAATGAAATATTTTCCACAAAATGAAATTCTTTTTTGTTTGCAAATTTATTTTTTAAACAATTGCATCTTATTGAATAATTTTTTCTTCGTGAGATAATGATCATGTAATATAGATAACGTTTTCTTTAGAGCCCCTGCCAAAATAAAAATATACCCTTGAGCGAGGCTCTGAATTAAAATAGAGGGCCAGGATCAGCCTGCCCAGGAATGTAGCAATGGAAACGATAACTTAAATTCGTGAACAAATTCTTCTACCCCTTAAAAGCGGGCACAGAAAGAGTGCCAATGCATATTTTGAAAAGGCAGGGAATATCCCTGCCTTCCTAACATGGTTACTTTTCTTCCTTCCCGGGTACAATGCAGCTTCCATCTGCACAGGCAACGTCTTCTTCGGTGGACAGGTCTTGCAGCACCGGCGCTGCGGCTTCTTCCTGCCATACTTTCTGAAGGGCGCTTGTAAAGGTTTCGAGCGGCTGGGCGCCGGAGATGGCGTATTTTTGGTTGAGAATAAAAAACGGGACGCCGGTGATGCCGTATTGCTGTGCGATGGCTTCATCCACGCGTACGTCATTTAAATAGGCATTCGGGTCACGAAGCACTTCCAAAGCTTTTTCCCGGCTGAGGCCTGCAGATTCGGCGATTGCGGCAAGTGTTTCGTGGTCACCGATATACGCTCCTTCTGTAAAATAGGCGTGGAACAGTTTTTCGGCGAGTTCCGCCCCTTTGCCTTCAGCCACGGAAAATTTTTCAAGGCGGTGTGCATCTAGCGTGTTTGTCGGCTTCATGTTGTCAAAATCATAACGAAGCCCCACGCTTGCCGCCTGTTCACCGATCCCGCGGTTTGCCTTTTTTGCTTCTTCCATGCTGATGCCGTATTTTTCAGCAATCGCTTCGTGGATATTTTTGCCGATGCTTTTTCCGGCAGCAGGGTCAAGTTCAAACGCTTTAAATTCAACTTCCACCTGGCTCCGGTGCGGAAATTGTGCCAGCGCCATTTCCAAACGCCGTTTTCCAATATAGCAAAATGGGCAGACAAAGTCAGACCACACTTCAATTTTCATATGAACACCCCATTTCTTCGATTACCCCCTATCGTATCACAAAAAAGTTTTATTATAAAAAATCATGCTTATGGATACGTTTACTTTGCTCCGGACGTGATATGATGGAAAAGAAGCAAAATGAATGTGTGATGAGGAGGGGTAACATCATTGCTCCACAATAGTATTGTCATGGTGCTGATTATTTTTGTTGTCAATATTATCTATGTATCCTTCTCGACAACGAGGATGATTCTAACGTTAAAAGGATACCGGTATATTGCCGCTTTTGTCAGCATGGTTGAAATCATCATTTATATCATCGGTCTCGGGCTTGTTCTTGATAATCTGAATAAGATCCAAAACATTATTGCGTATGCGGCCGGTTACGGAATCGGCGTCATAGTGGGAATGAAAATTGAAGAAAAACTGGCGCTCGGCTATATTACGGTCAATGTCATTACAACAGGGGCAAATTTGGATTTGGCAAAAAAACTGCGGGAAAGTGGCTACGGCGTCACCACATGGGATGCGCACGGGCTTGAAGGGGACCGGATTGCCCTCCAGGTTTTGACGCCGAGGAAGTATGAGCTGAAATTATACCACGCGATTCAGACGATTGATCCAAAGGCCTTTATTATTGCTTACGAGCCGAAAACCATTTACGGCGGTTTTTGGGTAAAAGCGGTGAAGAAAGGGAAATTGAGCAAATGAAAAAACAGTTTGAAGTGCTTGAAAATGAGACCATTGCGGACTGTCTGGCAAGAATGGAAAAAGAGGGCTTCCGGCCGGTCAGAAGAATCGAAAAGCCGGTGTTCCGGGAAGTCAAGAAAAGCGGCAGGAAAGAATATGAGCCGGCCACTAGAAAAATTGTATTTGAAGGAAGGAAATCAAGTTCAGACCCGAACATTACCGGCCTGTAAAACATCAATTATTCGTTGACAGCAACAAGCCTCCCTGTTAAGATAAAAATACAAAGTGAATATGACCCTCATATATAATGGGAATACGGCCCATACGTCTCTACCCGGTTACCGTAAATAACCGGACTATGAGGGAAAGCGGAAGTTGGGAATCACAAGGTTTTCCATGCTTATTTGTGCTGCACCCGGATGGACTGCTTTCTCTCTAAAATAGAGCGGGCAGATCCGTCCGGGTTTTTTTGTACATAAACAGGGGAGGGATGCAGGTGGCAGTTGAAGTTGGCGTCATTATGGGCAGCATTTCGGACTGGGAAACGATGAAACATGCATGCGGCGTGCTGGATGAATTGAACGTGCCTTACGAGAAAAAAGTCGTCTCTGCACACCGGACGCCGGATCTGATGTTTCAATATGCAGAACAGGCAAGAAGCAGGGGCGTAAAAGTCATCATTGCGGGAGCAGGCGGCGCGGCTCATTTGCCAGGGATGGTCGCAGCAAAAACGACGTTGCCAGTCATCGGCGTGCCGGTCCGGTCAAAAGCGCTGAACGGCCTTGACTCTTTGCTTTCAATCGTGCAGATGCCGGGCGGTGTCCCGGTTGCAACGGTCGCGATCGGAAAAGCGGGCGCAACAAATGCCGGACTGCTTGCCGCCCAAATTTTATCCACAACAAACGAACATATTGCCAAAAGGCTTGAACAAAGACGGGAAAGACTTTCGAAAACCGTATATGAAAGCAGTGATCAACTTGAACAGGAAAATGATTAAACCGGGGAGCACAATCGGCATCATCGGCGGCGGCCAGCTCGGGAGAATGATGGCCCTTGCCGCAAAAGAGGCGGGTTTTAAGATCATTGTCCTTGATCCTGTGCCGGATTGCCCGTGTGCGCAGGTGGCGGACGGGCAGATCACGGCGCCATATAATGATGAAGCGGCATTGCGGGAGCTCGGGGAACGATGCGATGTGCTCACCTATGAATTTGAAAATATCGATTATGAAACATTGAAAAAGGCCACCGGATTTGCCCATGTGCCACAAGGAGCGGAACTGATCCGGATCACGCAGAACCGTATTTTTGAAAAAGAAGCAGTTGCAAAAGCAGGCGTCCGGGTTGCGCCGTACCGCATCGTTGAAAACGCGGCGGATTTGAAAGAAGCTGTTGGGGAAATTGGCTATCCATGTATTTTAAAAACGGCGCGCGGCGGTTATGATGGAAAAGGGCAGATCACGCTCCGGCATGAAGGGGATTTTAAGGAAACGGATCCGCTTCTTTCCCACGGCGCATGTGTCCTTGAAAAAATGATTCCATTTACAAAAGAACTTTCTGTCATCATCACCCGGAATGAAACAGGGGAAACGAGCCTTTTTCCGGTAGTTGAAAATATTCATCACAACCATATTTTGCATCAAACAATCGCGCCGGCACGGGTGGGAAATACGGTGAAAAAAGAGGCGGAGCAACTCGCCCTAAAGGTGGCAGAGCAGCTTCATTTAACCGGCACGCTTGCAGTCGAAATGTTTTTAGAAGCGGACGGCACGCTTTATGTCAATGAACTGGCGCCGCGCCCGCATAATTCCGGGCATTACTCGATTGAAGCCTGTTCGATTTCGCAATTTGGCCAGCATATCCGCGCGATCTGCAACTGGCCGCTCCGCAAAGTGGAACTCTTGAAGCCGGCTGTTATGAATAATCTGCTCGGCCAGCACGTCGAAAGGGCGCTTACGCAAATTCCTTACCAGCCGGAATGGTCGGTCCATCTTTACGGCAAAAAAGAAGCGAAATTCCAGCGAAAGATGGGCCATATTACAGTGCTGACAGAGGAAATCGAAGAGACTTTGCTTTCCCTTGAACAGTCCGGTGTATGGCAGGATGTACAGAAACGATCGGAGGCAGCAGTGAATGATTGAACGCTATACAAGGCCTGAAATGGGCGCCATCTGGACAGACGAAAATAAATACAAAGCATGGCTTGAAGTGGAAATCCTTGCCTGTGAAGCATGGGCGGAGCTTGGGGAAATCCCGAAAGCAGATGTGCAAAAAATCCGTGAAAATGCCAGATTTGATGTTGAAAGAATTTTAGAAATTGAGCAGGAAACGCGCCACGATGTTGTCGCTTTTACAAGGGCCGTTTCGGAGTCGCTCGGCGAAGAAAGAAAATGGGTGCATTACGGGCTGACGTCCACGGATGTGGTCGATACGGCGCTTTCTTATTTGATCAAACAGGCAAATGAAATCATAGAAAAAGACCTTGAACGTTTTATTGAAATTTTAAAGCAAAAAGCAATTGAACATAAATACACCGTCATGATGGGCCGTACCCACGGCGTCCATGCCGAACCGACCACTTTTGGCCTGAAAATGGCGCTCTGGCACGAAGAAATGAAACGGAATCTCGAACGCTTCAGGCAAGCGGCGGACGGCATCCGTTACGGGAAATTAAGCGGTGCTGTCGGGACCTATGCCAACATCGACCCGTTCGTTGAGCAGTATGTCTGCGGGAAACTCGGCTTAAAGCCGGCGCCCATCTCCACGCAAACGCTGCAGCGCGACCGCCACGCTTATTACATCGCGACCTTGTCTTTGATCGCGACATCGATTGAAAAATTTGCTACGGAAATCAGGGGGCTGCAAAAAAGCGAAACCCGTGAAGTGGAAGAGTTTTTCAGCAAAGGGCAAAAAGGATCGTCCGCGATGCCGCATAAACGCAATCCGATCGGTTCGGAAAATATGACCGGGATGGCGCGGGTGCTGCGCGGCTATATGGTAACGGCGTATGAAAATGTCTCCCTTTGGCATGAGCGCGACATCTCGCATTCTTCCGCGGAACGGATTATTTTGCCGGATGCAACGATTGCTATTAATTATATGCTGAACCGGTTCGGCAATATTGTGAAAAACCTGACCGTCTTCCCGGAAAATATGAAACGGAACATGGACAAAACGCTCGGTCTCATTTATTCACAGCGGGTTTTGCTTGCCCTGATTGATAAAGGCATGTCCCGTGAAGCTGCATACGATACGGTGCAGCCGAAAGCAATGGAGTCGTGGGAAAAACAAGTGCCGTTTAAGGAACTGTTGAAAAAAGACCCGGCCATCCAAAGCAGGCTCACGGAAGCAGAACTCGAGGAATGCTTTGACTACCATTATCATTTGAAACATGTCGATACGATTTTTGACCGTCTCGGGCTGAACTGAACCGGGGCGGCCGGGTGAATTCAGCCCGGCTGTCCCGGAAAATAAAAAGCGGCTGCGAAATTTGCGCAGCAGGCTAAGGAGGCAGGCGCATGCTTGTATACGAGGGGAAAGCAAAACGGTTGTATGAAACAGAGGATCCGGATGTATTGCGCGTCGAGTACAAAGACTCGGCCACCGCGTTTAATGGCGTGAAAAAAGCGGAGATTGAAGGAAAAGGGAAGCTGAACAATGAGATTTCAAGCCTGATCTTTAAGCGGCTTGCGGACAAAGGGGTCAAGAGCCATTTTATCCGTAAAATATCGGAACGCGAACAGCTTGTGCGCCGGGTGGAGATCATCCCGCTTGAAGTAGTCGTCCGCAATGTCGTGGCGGGCAGCCTTGCAAAGCGCCTCGGGCTTGAAGAAGGAACGCCGGCCGGGCAGCCGGTTGTCGAATTTTATTATAAAAAGGACGAACTCGGCGACCCGCTCATTACAGAAGACCATGTACGGCTTTTAGGGATTGCAAGTTCGGAAGATTTGCAGTTTTTAAGAAAACAGGCGCTCGTTGTCAATGAGAGCCTAACGGCGCTGTTTGCGGAAATCGGCGTCCGCCTTGTGGATTTCAAACTCGAGTTCGGACGCGGACGTGACGGGGCGATCCTTTTGGCCGATGAAATTTCCCCGGATACGTGCAGGCTCTGGGACCGGGCAACGAATGAAAAGCTGGATAAAGATGTGTTCCGCCGGGATTTGGGCAGTTTAACGGAAGTTTACCAGGAAATCTTAAATCGCTTGAGAGGAGATATTTCGCATGTATAAAGTGAAAGTCTATGTCACCTTGCGCGAGGGCATCCTTGATCCGCAGGGGGCTGCCATCAACCAGTCGCTTGTCCAGCTCGGCTACAGTGAAGTGCAGGATGTGCGGGCCGGAAAATATTTAGAGCTGCTTGTAGAAAAGGCGGACCGGGACCTGGATGCCGTCATCCGGGAAGTGTGCGGGCGGGTGCTCTCAAATCCTGTCATCGAAGACTACCGCTATGAAATTGAGGAGTGTGTTGCGCCGTGAAGTTTGCATGTCTTGTTTTTCCGGGATCGAACTGTGACACCGATATGTTTCATGCGATTCAAGATGCACTTGGTGAAGAAGCGGCATACGTCCGCCATGATGCGGATAGCTTAGATGGTTTTGACGGGATCCTCCTGCCGGGCGGGTTTTCGTACGGCGACTATTTGCGGACAGGCGCGATCGCACGCTTTTCGCCGGTCATGCAGGCTGTTGCAAGAGCTGCTGAAGAGGGCAAACCGGTGCTTGGCGTCTGCAACGGATTTCAAATTTTGCTTGAAGCCGGCCTTTTGCCGGGGGCCATGCTCCGGAACGCAGGCTTGAAATTCGTCTGCAAAACGGTGCCGCTTGTAGTCGAAAATGCCGCAACGATGTTTACTTCCCTGTATGAGCAGGGGGAAACGATCCGGATTCCGGTTGCCCACGGGGAGGGGAACTATACTTGCGATGCGGAAACGCTCGAAAAGCTGAAAGAAAACAGGCAAATTGTGTTCACGTACGGGGAAAATCCTAACGGGAGTATTGCCAATATTGCGGGAATTATGAACGAACAAGGCAATGTGCTCGGGATGATGCCCCATCCGGAACGGGCCGTTGAAGCATTACTCGGAAGCACGGACGGTTTGAAGCTGTTTAAATCCATTGTAAAAAACTGGAGGGAATCCCATGCCGTTATTGCTTGAACCAGGACCGGCCGAAATCAAAAGCCAAAAGATTTACCGTGAAATCGGGCTGACAGACGAAGAATTCGCACGGGTCGAAACGATTCTCGGCCGGACGCCGAACTATACCGAAACAGGGCTGTTTGCCGTCATGTGGTCGGAACATTGCAGTTACAAAAACTCTAAGCCGGTCTTAAAAAAGTTTCCGGTAAAAGGCGAACGCGTTCTCCAGGGGCCCGGGGAAGGCGCCGGCATCATTGATATCGGCGACGGGCTGGCGGTTGTTTTTAAAATTGAAAGCCATAACCACCCGTCCGCGATTGAACCGTACCAGGGCGCGGCAACGGGCGTCGGCGGGATTATCCGCGATGTGTTTTCGATGGGGGCAAGGCCGGTTGCGCTTCTCAATTCGCTCCGTTTCGGCGAACTCGATTCCCCGCGGGTGAAACGTCTTTTCAAAGAAGTCGTTGCCGGAATTGCGGGCTACGGCAATTGCATCGGGATTCCGACAGTCGGCGGGGAAGTGGCATTTGATCCGTGTTATGACGGCAATCCGCTCGTTAACGCGATGTGCGTCGGCCTGATCGAACATAAAGACATTCAAAAAGGGCAGGCGCGCGGCATCGGGAACACGGTCATGTATGTCGGCGCAAAAACAGGAAGGGACGGCATCCACGGCGCCACCTTTGCCTCCGGGCAGCTCAGCGAAGATTCGGAGGAAAAGCGCCCGGCAGTCCAAGTTGGCGATCCGTTTATGGAAAAACTGCTCCTTGAAGCCTGCCTCGAACTTGTCCGCCATGATGCGCTCGTCGGCATCCAGGATATGGGGGCGGCCGGGCTCATCAGCTCCTCTTCCGAAATGGCCAGCAAGGCGGGCGTCGGGCTTGTAATGAATCTTGACCGCATTCCGCAGCGCGAAACTGGGATGACGCCATATGAAATGATGCTCTCCGAATCGCAGGAACGGATGCTGATTGTCGTAAAAAAAGGCCGGGAACCGGAAATCATCCGCCTTTTTCAAAAATACGGGCTTGATGCGGTTGCTATCGGAACGGTAACCGGCGATAAAATGCTCAAATTGTACCACAACGGCGAACTTGTCGCGGATGTGCCGGCCGATGCGCTTGCAGAAGATGCGCCCGTCTACCATAAACCGTCCAAAATGCCGGCTTATTTTGCAGCCTGCCAAGCGATGAAACCACAAATCCCGGCGGTGGAAAATCTTCAGGAAACCTTTTTCCAATTGCTCAAACAGCCAACCATTGCCAGCAAAGAATGGGTGTATGAACAGTACGACTCTCAGGTGCGGACGAACACGGTGGTCATGCCGGGCTCGGATGCAGCCGTCATCCGGATCCGCGGGACAAGAAAAGCGCTCGCGATGACAACGGACTGCAACGCCCGCTACGTCTATTTGGATCCGGAAACAGGCGGGAAAATCGCAGTGGCGGAAGCGGCACGCAACATTATCTGTTCCGGAGCCCAGCCGCTTGGCGTGACAGACTGCCTGAACTTTGGCGCACCGGAAAAGCCGGAAATTTTCTGGCAGCTCGAAAAAGCGGCAGATGGCATGAGCGAAGCATGCCGCAAGCTTGAAACCCCGGTCATTGGCGGCAATGTCTCACTGTATAATGAAACATTGCAAAAAACAGAAAACGGGGAAGTGTCCGTACAGGCTGTATATCCGACACCGGTTGTTGGCATGGTCGGACTTCTCGAAGACATCAAATATGTGACCACGCAGACATTTAAACAGGCTGGTGACCTCATCTATCTGATCGGGGAAGCAAAACCGGAATTCGGCGGCAGCGAACTGCAAAAGCTTACGGACGGCCAAATTTCCGGAAAACCGCCGGCACTCGATTTGGAAACTGAAGCCCGGCGCCAGCACCAACTGCTTGCTGCGATCCAGTCCGGCCTTGTGCAAAGCGCCCATGACGTCTCGGAAGGCGGTTTTGCACCGGCACTCGCTGAATGCCTGTTTGGGACGGAAAATTTGGGGGCCAATGTGGTTTTAAAAGGCAACCCGGTTACGGCGTTATTCAGCGAAACCCAGTCACGATTTATTGTGTCAGTGAAGAAAGAGCACCAGCAGGCGTTTCAAAAATTGGTGGATGAGGCTGTTTGGATTGGCAACGTCACGGATGATAAGCAAATGGCTGTCAAAGGGGAAAACGGGGAGACGTGGATTCAGGCGGATACAGAGGAATGCGAAACGGCCTGGAAAGGAGCCTTAAAATGCTTGCTGAAATAAAGGGATTAAATGAGGAATGCGGGATTTTCGCGGTATGGGGCCATAAAGAAGCGGCACAGCTTGCCTATTACGGGCTCCACAGCCTGCAGCACAGGGGGCAGGAAGGTGCGGGTATTGTTGTCAAACAAAACGGGCGCCTCATTGGCAAAAAAGGGGAAGGGCTTGTGACGGAAGTATTTTCAGCCCAGTCTTTTGCCGGGCTTGACGGAGATGCGGCCCTCGGGCATGTCCGCTACGCAACAGCGGGCGGCGGCGGGATTGAAAACGTCCAGCCGCTTCTGTTTCATTCGCAAAACGGCAGCCTCGCGCTTGCACATAATGGCAATCTCGTCAACGCGCATACATTGAAGCACCAGCTTGAAATGCAGGGCAGCATTTTCCAGACGACATCCGATACAGAGGTGCTCGCCCATTTAATGAAAAGAAGCGGCTACCGCACCATGAAGGAACAGATGAAAAGCGCGCTCACGATGTTAAAGGGGGCGTATGCATTTGCCGTCATGACCGAAGACGAGCTGCTTGTCGCCCTTGATCCGAACGGTTTGCGCCCGCTTTCACTCGGACAAATCGGCGACGCTTATTGCATTGCTTCGGAAACATGCGCGCTTGACATTGTCGGGGCTGAGTTTATCCGCGACATCCGCCCTGGTGAACTCGTATCGGTCAGCAGCCGCGGCATTGAGTCGGAGCCGTATGCGTATGCTGCGAATCCGGCCATTTGCACAATGGAATATGTTTATTTTTCCCGGCCGGACAGCAATATCCACGGCATCAACGTCCATGCCGCCCGCAAGAATATGGGGAGAAGGCTTGCAATCCAGGCGGGCATTGACGCGGATGTCGTAACCGGCGTGCCGGATTCAAGCATTTCGGCGGCGATCGGTTATGCGGAACAATCCGGCATCCCTTATGAAATGGGCCTGATCAAAAACCGTTATGTCGGGCGCACGTTCATCCAGCCGTCGCAGTCGCTGCGCGAACAGGGTGTGAAAATGAAACTGTCGCCGGTGCGCGCCATCGTCGAAGGAAAGCGGGTGGTCATGGTTGATGATTCGATCGTGCGCGGAACGACAAGCAAACGGATCGTCACCATGCTCCGCGATGCCGGGGCAACGGAAGTGCATGTATGCATCAGCTCGCCGCCGATGAAACATCCGTGTTTTTACGGCATTGACACATCGACGCATGAAGAACTGATCGCAGCCCGCCACAGCGTGGAGGAAATCCGCCAGATCATCGGCGCAGACACCCTCACTTTTTTGACGGTTGACAATATGCTCGAGGCAATCGGCAGGCCGGCGATCAATGAAACATGCGGCCAGTGCCTTGCCTGTTTTACCGGCAAGTATCCGACGGAAATTTATCCGGATACGGTGCTGCCGCATGAAAAAGAACTGATTCAAAAATAGCAATTAACGGAGGATTCCTATGGCAAACACATACCGGGATGCAGGCGTCGACATCGAAGCAGGCTATGAAGCGGTCAAACGGATGGGAAAGCATGTGGCGCGGACAAACCGGGCGGGGGCAATCGGTGCACTCGGCGGATTTGGCGGCATGTTTGACTTATCTGCGCTCCATTACCGCAAGCCCGTGCTTGTTTCCGGAACGGACGGCGTCGGCACAAAACTGAAACTTGCCTTTTTAACAAACAAGCATGATACAATCGGCATCGACTGTGTCGCCATGTGCGTCAATGATATTATTGTCCAGGGGGCGGAACCGCTTTTTTTCCTCGATTATATTGGTTGCGGCAACCAGAACCCGGAAACGATTGAGCAAATTGTAAAAGGCGTGGCGGAAGGATGCGTGCAGGCAGGGTGCGCGCTTGTCGGCGGAGAAACGGCAGAAATGCCGGATATGTATGAAGAAGGCGAATACGATCTAGCGGGATTTGCGGTTGGCGCATGTGAAAAAGAGGCGCTTGTCACGGGGAAAAACACCGCGCCCGGAGATGTTTTAATCGGCCTTGCGTCAAGTGGCATCCACAGTAACGGCTATTCGCTGATCCGGAAAATTTTTCTAAAAGACCATGCGATGACCGTTGATACGATTTTGCCGGAACTGGGCCGGCCGCTTGGGGAAGTGCTGTTAACCCCGACAAAAATTTACGTCAAACCGGTGCTTTCCGCGTTAAAAAAATTTGAGGTCAAAGGAATGGCACATGTAACAGGCGGCGGGTTTTATGAAAATATGCCGCGCATGCTCAGAGCCGGGCTCGGTGTTGAGATCAGCCTTGGTTCATGGCCGGTCCCGCCCGTTTTTTCCGCTGTGGAATCTTACGGAAACGTCAGCCTCGATGAGATGTTTCACGTTTTTAACATGGGAATCGGGTTTGTCCTCGCGGTGAATGCGGAAGATGCACAGGCTGCTGTTTCCTTTTTCAACCAGTCCGGGGAACAAGCTTTTATCATCGGCCATGTTACAAATACGGCGGGTGTCCGTTTTGCAGCAGGGAGCAGAGGCGATGCATAAAATAGCTGTTTTCGCATCGGGCAGCGGCACAAATTTCCAGGCGATTTGTGATGCAGCTAAAAAAGGGGAACTGGATGCCGCGATTGAACTGCTAGTATGCGACCGTGAAGATGCGTATGCCATCCGCCGGGCAGCACAAGAAAACATCCCGGCGTTTGTATTCAATCCGAAAACGTACCCGGATAAGCGGGCGTATGAGCAGGAAATTTTGGCGCAATTACAGAAAAAACAAATTGAATGGATTGCCTTGGCCGGCTATATGCGGCTGATCGGGCAGGTGCTACTGGATGCGTATCCGCGGAAGATTATTAATATCCATCCGTCGCTGCTGCCGGCTTTTCCGGGCAAAGACGCGATCGGGCAGGCGCTTGCGGCAGGCGTGAAAATAACGGGCGTGACCATTCATTATGTCGATGAAGGCATGGATACCGGGCCGATTATTGCGCAGGCGGCTGTCCCTGTGCTTGACGGGGACACATACGAAACATTAGCGGCAAGAATGCATCAGACAGAGCATGTGCTGTATCCGGATGTGCTCAAGAAGCTGGTGGAAAATCAAACCAACATGGAGGTTTTACCGGAATGAAAAGAGCTTTAATCAGTGTATCGGACAAGACAGGGGTAACGGCATTTGCACAAAGTTTAAGCGGGCTCGGCTTTGAAATTCTCTCAACCGGCGGCACGAAAAAAGCGCTGGAAGAAGCCGGCGTGCCTGTTACGGGGGTGGAAGAGGTAACAGGTTTTCCGGAAATTTTGGAAGGCAGGGTAAAAACGCTCCATCCCAACATCCACGGCGGGCTTTTGGCAAAACGGATCCCGGAGCATGAACAGCAAATTGCAGCGCAAGGGATCAAACCGATTGACCTCGTCTGTGTCAACCTTTATCCATTCCGGCAGACGATTGCAAAGGCGGATGCCACGGAAGAAGAGGCCATCGAAAATATTGATATCGGCGGGCCGTCCATGCTGCGTGCGGCCGCGAAAAATTTTGAATATGTCACCGTTGTTACGGACGCGGGGGACTACGGCAAAGTGATTGACGAAATTAAAACGCACGGCGATGTGACGAAAGATACGAAAAAAGCGCTGGCTGCAAAAGTTTTCCGCCATACAGCCGCGTATGACGCCATGATTGCCGATTATATGACAACGCTTGTTGGCGAAGAGGCCCCGGAAAAGGCCACGTTTACATATGAGCTCAAGCAAACGCTCCGTTACGGGGAAAACCCGCACCAAAAAGCAAGCTTTTATATCAACCCGCTTGGTTCGCCATTTTCGATTGCACACGCAAGGCAGCTGCACGGCAAAGCATTATCGTACAATAATATCCGCGATGCAGATGCCGCCCTGCAGATCGCAAAGGATTTCAAGGAACCGGCAGCGGTTGCCGTAAAGCATATGAACCCATGCGGCATCGGGGTCGGGAACTCGGCGCTTGAAGCGTATAAAAAAGCGTACGAGGCAGACCCAAAGTCGATTTTCGGCGGCATCGTCGCATTCAACCGGCCTGTTGACCCGGAAACGGCCAGGCTGCTGCATGAAATTTTCCTCGAAATTGTGATTGCCCCGTCGTTTGCGGATGAAGCGTTTGACATTTTGGCGAGCAAGAAAAATATCCGCCTTTTGACTGTGCCTTTTTCGGATGCGCACAAGCCGGAAAAAATCATTACTTCCGTAGAAGGCGGGCTGCTGATCCAGGATCAGGACACCTATACTTTGGATGAGGCCCAAGTGAAAACTGTCACAAAACGTAAGCCGACAGAACAGGAATGGCAGGCTTTGAAACTGGCCTGGAAAGTGGTAAAACATGTGAAATCGAATGCGATTGTGGTGACGGATGCTGAAAAAACGCTCGGGATCGGCGCCGGGCAGATGAACCGCGTCGGCTCGGCGGAAATTGCGTTGGCCCAGGCCGGTGAAAAAGCAAAAGGAGCCGCGATGGCATCCGATGCATTCTTCCCGATGGACGACACCGTCGAAGCAGCTGCCAAAGCCGGCATTACTGCCATCATCCAGCCGGGTGGGTCCATCCGCGACGAAGACTCCATCAAAAAAGCCGATGAATACGGCATCACGATGGTCTTCACCGGCATCCGCCACTTTAAGCACTAACAGAAAAGCGCGGCACACGGGCTTCTTATTCGTTGGAGGACCGATGCTGCTTACCGCAGGGAAAAGGTGCAGAAGTATGCAAGCCCGGGAAGCAGAGCCGGACAAACAGAAAAGCGGAGGCGACTGTCCTGCCCGGCAGTCCCCGGGTTCTATTGTATACGATCATAAAATTAGTCAGAAGACCTTACAAAATGATGGACAAAGAGAGGAGGCCACGTTAAAATGAAAGTACTTGTAATTGGGAGCGGTGGCCGCGAGCATGCCATCTGCAAAAAATTATCGGAAAGCCCCCGCGTTGGCAAAATTTATTGCGCACCGGGAAACGGTGGCATCGCCCAAATCGCTGAAACCGTTCCGATCCGCGAAACGGACACGGCTTCTCTGCTCGCTTTTGCAAAAGACAAAGGCATTGAACTGACGGTTGTCGGCCCGGAAGCCCCTTTAAGCGCAGGGATTGTCGACGAATTTCAGAATGCCGGCCTGAAAATATTCGGGCCGTCAAAGCAGGCGGCGCGGATTGAAAGCAGCAAAGCATTCGCAAAAGAACTGATGCAAAAATACGGCATTCCGACTGCGGATTACCGCGTTTTTTCCGACTATGCGGAGGCGGAAAAATATATCGTGGAAAAAGGCGCCCCGATCGTCATTAAAGCAGACGGCCTCGCAGCCGGAAAAGGCGTGACTGTTGCGATGACACCGGGAGAAGCAAAGGAAGCGCTCCGTGCCGCTCTGATCGGGAAGAAGTTCGGGGAAGCCTCAAACCAGGTGGTTGTAGAAGAATTTTTGGAAGGGGAAGAATTTTCCCTGATGGCGTTTGTCCGGGGAGAGGAAGTGTATCCCATGGTGATTGCGCGCGACCATAAGCGTGCATATGATGGCGACAGCGGACCGAATACAGGCGGAATGGGTGCCTACTCCCCGGTTCCGCAAATCCCGGATGAAGAAGTGAAAAAGGCAGTAGAACATATTTTGCGCCCGGCAGCCAGAGCGTTGAAAGAGGAAGGCTGCCCGTTTACCGGGGTCTTGTATGCCGGCTTGATGCTGACGGAAAACGGTGTGAAAGTGATTGAATTCAACGCCCGTTTCGGCGACCCGGAAACGGAGGTTGTGCTCGAAAGGCTTGAATCGGACCTTGCGGAAATTTTTCTGGATCTGTTGGACGGAAAAAGCCCTTGCATCAAGTGGCGCAAGGAAGCTGTATTGGGAGTTGTGATTGCGGCAAACGGCTATCCGGGTGCGTACGAAAAAGGGATTCCAATTCCGCCGCTTTCAAAATTGCAGTCTTTTGTTTTCCATGCCGGCACATGCGTGGAGGGGGAAAGGCTTGTATCAAACGGCGGCAGGGTACTTTTTGTCGGAAGGAAAGCCCGTACGCTGGAAGAAGCGGGAAAAGCACTGTATCACGAATTGGAAAGGCTCCGTTTGGATGGTTTTTTCTACCGGAAGGATATCGGCAAAAGAAACCAGGATTAGTCCCTGAGGCAAAAGGCCGGAAAATCTCCGGCCTTTTGCCCGGTAGCTTTTTGCACAGGTTGTAATGTTTCCCACATGCATGTTGCCTTCTGGTCTACACTTCTTCCTGGCCGCCATTCATTTGCCTGTTTTGAATGAGATCCGTCACAGGGCAGTAGCGGACAATTCCTTCTCCCACTTTCATGGCACCCATGAGCGCCACACATAAATAGCTGCTGCGCCACGGTTTTTTCGATAATTTGGCTGTGGCCCATGCAAGCGAAGTAAGCCCGCACGTAATCCGGAGCAAGGCATTCAAAATGCCAATATTCGGTGTGATTTTCATGATGAACATCTCCTTTTCCATGTTTTCAAACTTCTTTACTGCTTTAATGGATAAAATATGGTAATATATGAATATATTAGGGTCTCCCTAGGGAGGAATGAGACAATGCTTGACCAACGTTACCGATGGAAAAACAAACAAATCAGGGAACATGTCGCCGTGCTGGACGACAAGCTTTCGCCAGACATGGTTTTAACAAATGCCCGGTTTCTTCATTCGACGTTAAGAAAATGGGTGACGGGCAATATTTGGATTTATCAGGACCGGATTGTATACACCGGGGAAAAACTGCCTGAAAAGACATCCGGATGCGAATTCACCGATTGCTCGGGGCAGTGGCTTGTGCCCGGGTATATTGAACCGCATGTCCATCCGTTTCAACTTTATAATCCCCAAACCTTTGCCCATTATGCAGCGCAAAAAGGGACAACAACATTGATCAACGATAACCTCATACTCGTTTTATTAACAGACAAAAAGAAAGCGTTTTCCCTGATGCAAAAGCTCCGCCATTCACCGGTTACGATGTATTGGTGGGCCCGGTTCGACGGGCAAACGGAGCTTGTGGACGAAGAAATGGTTTTTTCTCACGAGTGTGTAAAATCGTGGCTCGAGCATGATGCTGTCCTGCAGGGAGGGGAGCTGACCGGCTGGCCGAAACTGGCGGACGGCGACGACTTAATGCTCCATTGGATTCAGGAAGCCAAGCGGATGCGAAAAAAAATTGAAGGTCATTTCCCGGGGGCATCCGAGAAAACATTGGCAAAAATGATGCTGTTTGGGGCAGACTGTGACCATGAAGCGATGACGGGCAAGGAAGTGCTGACCCGGCTGATGCAGGGATACACGGTGTCTTTGCGCCATTCATCCATCCGCCCAGACCTGCCTGTGTTGCTGGATGAAATGAAAGCGCTCGGCATTGACCAGTTTGATCAAATGTTTTTTACAACCGACGGCAGCTCGCCTGCTTTTTACGAAGAAGGCGTGATCGACAGGATGATTCAAATCGCGATGGAACACGGGGTGCCGCCGGTGGACGCATACTTAATGGCAAGCTACAATGTGGCGCGTTACTACAATATCCAGCATTTGCACGGCATCATTGCAACAGGCCGGGTGGCAAGCATCAATTTTTTGGAAAGCGAAACAAACCCGGTGCCTGTTTCGGTCCTGTCAAAAGGGGTATGGCTGAAAAAAGACGGCAAAGGAACCGAACCGGAAGAACCGGTTGATTGGGCATTATACGGCCAAGGCCCGCTTGAACTTGATTGGGATCTCGGGTACGACGACCTGCAATTTTCCATGCCGTTCGGGCTGGAGATGTCCAACAGCGTCATTACAAAACCGTACTCCATTTCGTATGACGTATCGTATGAGGTGCTGCCAGACGCCTATGAGGACAATTTTCTTATGTTAATTGATAAAAAAGGAAAATGGCGGATCAACACACTGGTGAAAGGATTTGCCAAAAATCTGATGGGCCTTGCCTCTTCTTATTCATCGACAGGGGACATTCTTTGCATTGGAAAATCAAAAAGCGATATGCTGCTTGCGTTTAAACGGATGAAAGAAATGGGCGGCGGCATCGTGATTGCGGAAAGTGGGAAAATCATCCAGGAAATTCCGCTCCCGGTCGGCGGGATCATGTCGGATAAAAGCATGGATGAACTGATCGGGGATATGAAAAAATTTGCCGGCATTTTAAGGGACCGCGGCTATGCATATGATGACCCGATGTATTCTTTGCTCTTTTTATGCGCGACCCATTTGCCCTATATCCGGATTACTTCCAAAGGAATGTACGATGTCATGAAGAAAACGATACTCTTTCCAACAATAATGCGTTAAAATAATAAAGTACCGGAAATTTTAAAGCGGGTCGTAAAAAGGGAGATCGTTCGTTTCCGAAAAACCTCTTTCTGTACGGCTGGCTGTGATTTGCTGTTCGGTGCATTTAAGAAAGCGTGATTGGAGTTGCAAAAATGGGAAAGAAACGACTGATTGGCCTGATGTTCCTTCTGCTGGTGCTATCGGCATGCGGCCGCCAGCATGGTACAGGCGGAAATCAGCAGGGAACCGGAAAATCTGCGGCACACCAGTGGACAGCACCGCTGACAGGGCTCCGGACAACAAACAGGCCGGCAAAACGGGCGGTTGCCGTCATGATCAACAATCACCCGCTTGCACGCCCGCAATCGGGGCTTAGTTCAGCCGATGTTGTT
The DNA here is from genome assembly GCF_000290615.1 of Heyndrickxia coagulans DSM 1 = ATCC 7050. Lineage (GTDB taxonomy): Bacteria > Bacillota > Bacilli > Bacillales > Bacillaceae_C > Weizmannia > Weizmannia coagulans. The sequence continues at coordinate 25,158 of NZ_ALAS01000122.1, read as the reverse complement.
TATGAAGCCCTGGCGGAAGGGGAAATCACCCGGTTTGTCGCAATTTTTGAAAGCCATATGCCGGCCAAATTCGGGCCGGTCCGGAGCGCCAGGCCGTATTTCATCAAGCTGGCAAAAGGATACGATGCTTTATACATTGCCCATGGCTACAGCCCGGGCGCGAAAAAGCTGCTTGATTCGGGCTATGTCGATGAACTGAACGGCATGCAGTATGACGGCACTTTGTTCAAACGGTCGGCAGCCAGAAAAGCGCCCCATAATTCCTATATCACTTATCAGAACATTTTAAAAGGTGCACGGAAAAAAGGCTATGTGATGAACCAGCCCCCGTCTCCCCTTTCTTTTGCCTCTGCAAAAGAAGTGAAAAACATTTCGGGCATTTCCGCGGGGAAAGTCAGTATCCGTTATTCAAGCCGGGACAATTTAAATGCCGTGTACCGGTATAACGCAGAAAAAGGAAAGTATGCCCGTTACGCTGGCGGGGCGGAGACGGTGGATGCAAACAACGGACAGCCGGTTCTCATCGACAATTTGTTCATTGTTGCTGCCAAACATAAGCTGATTGACAGCCACGGGCGCAAGGATATTGATTTAACATCCGGAGGAAAAGCGTATCTTATCCAAAAGGGAAAGCTCCGAGAAGTCGAATGGGAAAATGACAGCGGCAGGATTCTTCCGTATCAAAACGGGGAACTGGTCAAATTGGTGCCGGGCAAAACGTGGGTCAATATTGTACCCACTTTAAGCAGTGTTACCGTTACAGACTAGGAAGGGTTCGGGCAGTCCGGCAGAGCCGTGCCGGAAAGCAATAGAGCAAAGGAGAAGAAAAACGTTTATGCAAATAGATAAATTACGCGGAAAAGCGCTGGATCAGCTGTTTGAAGCGATCCTGTCGCTTGAAACGATTGAAGAGTGCTACCGTTTTTTTGACGATTTATGCACTGTCAACGAAATCCAGGCGATGACGCAGCGCCTGGAAGTGGCGAGAATGTTGCGCAATGATAAGACGTACCATGCGATTGAGACGGAAACCGGCGCGAGCACGGCCACTATCTCGCGCGTCAAACGCTGCCTGAATTACGGCAACGATTCTTACCAGATGGTCCTCGACCGGATCGAAAAAAAACACAGGCAGGAAAACCGTGCAGAAGAAGACCCATCAGAATAAAAAGAAAAAAGCTCTTCTTTTAAAAGAGGGGCTTTTTTGCGCAGAACAACCGCTTCCCGTGATAGAATCACGCTTGCTGGAAGGTTGCGCTTTTATTTTTCTTTTTGCCGGTGCGGCTTTTCAGGAAAGATTTTCCGGCTTTGCCGGCGGGAAAGCGCGGTGTTTCCGGGCATGGCTGTTATATTTTCCCGTTCTAATGAAAAGCTTTTTTGCCTGTACCTTCAAATGCTATAATGGGCTATGATGGAAGAAGAATGGAGGATTTCCGGTTGATGTATGATGTGCGTGAATGGCGGCATGCCTTCAAATTGGATCCGAATAAAGATATTTCGGAAAAAGATTTGGAAAAAATTTGCGAGTCCGGCACAGATGCAGTGATGATTGGCGGAACGGACGGTGTCACCCTTGATAACACGTTACAGTTAATGTCAAGGGTAAGAAGATACGCCGTGCCGTGCTGCCTCGAAGTATCGGATGCGGACGCAATCGCACCCGCTTATGACCTTTACTTGATTCCGGCGGTTTTAAACAGCAAAAATACAAATTGGATCACCGGTGCCCACCATAAAGCAGTGAAAGCATACGGGGAATGGATGAATTGGAATGAGATCGTCATGGAAGGCTACTGTATTTTAAATCCGGACTGTAAAGCCGCACAGCTTGCAGAAGCGGAAACCGGCCTCGATGACGACGACGTTCTCGCTTATGCACGCATGGCGGAGCATATGTTCAAGTTTCCGGTTTTTTATTTGGAATACAGCGGAACTTACGGAGATCCGAAGCTTGTCGAAAAAGTGAAAACAGTACTGGAAAGTACCGTTTTGTTTTACGGCGGTGGCATCCGCACTGCGGCACAGGCTGCGGAGATGGCACGGGCTGCAGATGTAGTGGTCGTCGGCAATGTGGTTTATGAAGATATACACGAGGCTGTGAAAACGGTCCGGGTTGTAAAGCAAACAGGTTTGTGATAAAATAGAACAAACATTCTCATGTGGTGGTGAAATCATGCAATTTTTAACCGACCGTATTCTGAGCGGGCTAAATCCCGAACAGAAAGAAGCGGTCAAAACAACGGAAGGGCCGCTTTTGATTCTTGCCGGGGCGGGAAGCGGCAAAACACGGGTGCTGACCCGCCGCGTTGCCTATTTAATGGTGGAAAAAGGCGTGAATCCGTATAATATTTTAGCGATTACGTTTACCAATAAGGCCGCCCGCGAAATGAAGGACAGGATTGCCGGGATCATGGGCGGTGCCGCTGAGGAAGTGTGGATATCCACTTTCCATTCGATGTGCGTGCGCATTTTGCGGAGGGATATCGACAGGATCGGCTTTAACCGCAATTTTTCCATCCTTGACGCGACCGACCAGCTATCGGTCATTAAAAACCTTTTAAAAGAAAAAAATCTGGATCCGAAAAAATTTGACCCGCGGGCGATTTTAGGGAAAATCAGCAGCGCGAAAAATGAACTGATTGATTTTGAACAGTACGCCAAACAAGCGGGCGATTTTTTTGACCAAATTGTCAGTGATGTATACGAAGCTTACCAGCAACGCCTGAGGAAAAACCAGTCGCTTGACTTTGACGATCTGATCATGATGACAATCCAATTGTTCAAGCGCGTCCCGGAAGTCCTCGAATATTACCAAAGAAAATTCCAATACATCCACGTTGATGAATATCAGGATAGTGCGACACGTTGCTAATTGAAAAGATTAGCCACCAGCGAAAGCTGGGAGAACTGATGATTCGAAGAGTCGAATGAAGGAGTAACGCCCGGAAAGGCTCTCCCTGATCCTCCGAATAGCGTCAAGATAGGTAAGGATCTTGAGGTTATAAGCTCGGTGAAGTCGGCTGAATGCTGCCGTAACAAGTCAAGTTGACGAAAGCTTTCCAGAGGTGGAAGGTGCAGCAAATAAGCCGGGGGTCTATAAAACACTCATGGTGAGAATGTTAGTGAACAACAACTAACTGACGAAAATCCGAATGTACGGTTCTAGAGGTATAGATGCTAGAAATGGCATTGTCACGGTACGTGGCGCTAGTGAGGTGGAGTAAGAATTGTCTTTATGAAACACCTTGACGTGTTACAGGCACGTCCAAGCTAGCAGGACTAGAGGATTCACCTAAAAGTGTATGTACAGATAGAATCATCGGAACGTGGGAAGCTGACAACGCGGAGGACTTACCGGCCAATGAAGCGGTGATAAGGAAAAGCGAAGGCTATAACTTATCTTTATGTCAGTGAAAGTGGTGGCACAGTACCGTTGAGGTGATGGAAACATCATGGAGGGATAGCCACTAGTCAATTTGTTAAAGCAACTACATTTATCGTCTATCAGGTTCGAGTATGACTAAGAGAAACGAAAGCTGCCAGTAACCGGGTGGTGATTAGTTGACTGATAACAACCAAAAGCTAAAGAAGAAACAAAAATTGCGTAATAATGAATACTACAATATGCAAGCAGCGTTAGATACACTTTACGCTCAAAGTAAAAATGGCTACAAATTCCGAGAGCTGTATGATCTTATCATTGATGAAAGAAATATTAAGTTGGCCTTCCGAAATATCAAAAAGAATCGCGGAAGCAAAACGAGTGGGACGAATGGTAAAACCATTCTTGATATTGGGGAAAAGGATCCTTCGTCTCTTATAAAGTATGTAAGAGCAAGGATGTCTAATTTTAAACCACATCCTGTCCGAAGGATAGAGATCCCTAAACTGGATGGGACCATGAGGCCTTTAGGTATACCAACTATTGAAGACCGCTTGATTCAACAATGTGTGAAACAAGTTCTTGAACCTATCTGTGAAGCAAAGTTTCATCCACACAGTTATGGTTTTCGTCCAAACCGGAGTGCACATCATGCATTATCAAGGGCAGTAACCTTGGTAAACAAAAACAAACTCCATTATGCCGTGGACATTGATATTAAGGGATTCTTTGACAATGTTAACCATGGCAAGCTACTGAAGCAGATATGGTCACTGGGCATTCAGGATAAGAAGGTCATTAATATTTTATCCAAAATGCTTAAAGCGGAAATCAAGGGTGTTGGTATACCAGGAAAAGGAACGCCACAAGGCGGAATTCTTTCACCACTACTATCCAACATCGTTTTAAACGAGCTGGACTGGTGGATCAGCAGCCAATGGGAAACTTTCAAAACGAAAAAGAATTACAATCGGGAACGAATGATTGGCAAAAGGCTGGTATTAGATCAAAGTGCAAAATATCGAGCATTGAGAAAAACTGGACTGAAGGAAATGTTTATTGTCCGATATGCCGATGATTTTAAAATCTTTTGCCGTAATCATAAAGATGCATTCGCTATTTTTGAAGCCGTGAAGAAATGGCTGAAAGAAAGGTTGGGACTAGAAACCAGTCCTGAAAAATCTGGGGTAATTAATTTGCGGAAAAAGCATTCTACGTTCCTTGGGTTTAAAATGAAAGCTATCCCGAAAAAAGACAAATTTGTAGCTAAAACAAATATGAGTGATAAAGCGAAAAAGAAGGCCATTGCAAAATTACGTGGCCAAATCAAAAAGGTTGAGAACAGCCCGCGAGAGGTATCTAAGCTAAATGCAACGATTGTAGGAATCCAAAATTATTACCGGTATGCGACTCATATCACTGTTGATTTAAGTAAAATTGGCTTCTCGGTCAGAAAGATCCTGTACAACCGAACGAAAGCTATTCTAAGTCAGAAAGGTACAAAGTCAAACACATTTAAAAAATTGTATCCGAAATTTAATGGGAAAGTGATTTTTATCCATGGAGTAAATGTTTTTCCAATTGATCATATAAGAACTAAATATCCAACTAATTTTAGTCAGGATATTTGCCCTTATACAGATTTGGGAAGACAGAAGATACATGATCAACTTAAGGGATGTAATCAGGCAATCATTCATCATCTTATGTATAATCCTTTACCTGATCAAAGCATGGAATATAATGATAATCGCATATCCCTTTACGTAGGACAACTTGGACAATGTGCAGTAACAAATGTACCATTAGAACTTGGAGATATGGAAGTTCATCACAAGATACCAAGAAATCAAGGTGGAAGTGATGAGTATAGAAATCTTATATTCATAAGGAAGGATGTTCACAAGTTGATTCACTCAACAGAAAAAGTGACCATCCAGAAATATCTCCAAAAGCTGAACTTAGACGAGAATGCCCTAGATAAAATCAACAAACTTCGTGTTTTGGTTGGAAACGATAAAATAGTAGGTATTATAACGCGATAACAAATTGATGGAACGCCGTATGAGGGGAAACTCTCACGTACGGTGTGAATGGGGGGGAAAGCTGGAGATGACTTCAAAGGCTTACCTATCCATATCCAATAAATCTCAGTATACACTTGTGAAATTGTTGGCTTCAAGATTTCAGAATTTGTGTGTTGTCGGGGATAATGACCAGTCGATTTACCGTTGGCGCGGTGCGGATATTGCCAATATCCTGTCGTTCGAAAAAGATTATCCGAACGCGAAAGTCATTTTGCTTGAGCAAAACTACCGCTCGACGAAGAAAATTTTACAGGCGGCCAATAAAGTCATCGAAAACAACGCAAACCGGAAAAAGAAAAATTTATGGACGGAAAACGATGAGGGGCAAAATCTCGTCTATTACCGGGCGGATAGCGAACAGGGGGAAGCGCAGTTTGTTGCCGGAAAAATTAAGGAACTCACTGCATCGGGCAAACGCCGGCACTCCGATATTGCGATTCTATACCGCACGAACGCTCAGTCCCGTGTCATTGAAGAAGTATTAATGAAATCGAACATTGCCTACAATATCGTTGGCGGCACCCGTTTCTACGACCGGAAAGAAATTAAAGATATTCTTGCGTATTTGCGGGTCATCGCCAATCCGGATGACGACCTCAGCCTGGCCCGGATTATCAATGTGCCGAAACGCGGTATCGGCCAGACTTCATTGGATAAAATCGTGCGATATGCGGCGGACCAGGAGGTTTCCTTATTTACTGTCCTTCAGGAAATAGATTTTATCGGCCTCAGCCCGAAAATTGCCAAAGCCTGCCGGGAATTTTATGAGCTTATCAGCAATTTTACCCGGATGCAGGAATATTTATCCGTTACCGAACTGGTGGAAGAATTGCTGGACAAGTCCGGCTACAGGGATGCGCTGAAACTGGAAAAATCGCTTGAAGCCGAAAGCCGGCTCGAAAATATCGATGAATTTCTTTCGGTTGCCCAGGAATTTGAGAAAGAGAACGATGACAAAAGCCTTGTCGCCTTTTTGACGGATTTGGCGCTTGTCGCCGATATTGACCGGCTTGAAGAAGATAATGCACAAAAAGATGCTGTTGTATTAATGACATTGCACGCTGCCAAAGGGCTTGAATTTCCGGTTGTCTTCCTGATCGGCATGGAAGAGGGCATTTTCCCGCACAGCCGTTCCCTTATGGACGAAGCGGAAATGGAAGAGGAAAGGCGGCTCATGTATGTCGGCGTCACGCGGGCACAGGAGGAGCTGTACCTGACCAATGCCGAAGTGCGGACGCTTTACGGGCGCATGAATATCAATCCGGTTTCACGGTTTATCAATGAAATTCCGGAAGAATTGATCGAGGATATTCGCAAGGAGGAAAAAGACCGGCTCGATTTCCGCCAGGTTTCGCGCGGCAAAACGGAAAGAAAAGAGAAACGGCCGCCTGTTGTTCCTGCCTGGCAACAAAACGGGGCCGGCAATCTTTCCTGGCAAGTGGGCGATAAAGCCGAACATAAAAAATGGGGGATCGGCACGGTTGTCAGTGTCAAGGGAGAAGGCAAATCAGCCGAACTTGACATTGCATTCCCGAGCCCTGTCGGCATCAAACGGCTTTTAGCCGAGTTTGCGCCGATTACAAAAGTAGAATAGAATAAGTCTGGACAACGAAAGGGACACAGGCGGCAAATGCCTCTTTTGCCCTGATGGAAAGGATTGTTGCACATGGATAATCACGCGGCAGCCGCCCGGGCAGCCGAACTGCGCAAACTGCTGAACCAGTACAGTTATGAATATTATGTGCTCGACCGCCCGAGCGTCCCGGATGCGGAATACGACAGGCTTTTGCGTGAACTGCAGGAGATCGAAAATGCGCATCCGGAGTTGATCACGCCGGATTCACCAACGCAAAGGGTCGGAGGAGAACCTTTATCCGGATTTGCCAAAGTGGTCCATGATACACCGATGCTCAGTCTGGCAAATGCCTTTAACGAAGCCGACCTTCGCGATTTCGACCGCAGAGTCCGGGAGACGGCCGGCGATCCATATGAATACGTGTGCGAACTGAAAATCGACGGGCTGGCGATTTCGCTTAAATATGAGAATGGTTTATTCGTCCAAGGGTCCACAAGAGGGGACGGGACGATCGGTGAAGACATTACGGCCAACCTCAGAACCGTCCGCTCGATACCGCTCAGGCTGAATGAACCGGTCACCATCGAGGCGCGCGGGGAATGTTTTATGCCGAAAAAGTCTTTTGAGGCATTGAACCGTATCAAAGAAGAAAACGGGGAAGAACCGTTTGCCAATCCGCGCAATGCGGCAGCCGGCTCGCTCCGCCAGCTCGATCCGAAAATTGCGGCATCCCGGAACCTTGATACATTTATGTATGCGATCGGTGATACAACCGGGCTCAATATTGCCACCCATAGCGAAGGGCTTGCGTATTTGGAAAAGCTCGGCCTTAAGGTCAATAAAGAAACAAGGATATGCCGGGATATCGGGGAAGTACTCGAATTTATCGCGGAATGGACGGAAAAACGGCCGGCCCTCCCGTATGAAATTGACGGCATTGTCATTAAGGTAAATGACTATGCCCAGCAAGCCGCCCTTGGCACAACGGTGAAAAGCCCGCGCTGGGCCATTGCTTACAAATTTCCTGCCGAAGAAGTAGTCACAAAACTGACCGGCATTGAAGTAAAAGTCGGCCGCACCGGGGTTGTCACGCCGACTGCGATACTGGATCCGGTAAGAGTGGCCGGAACAACCGTCCAGCGGGCCACGCTCCACAATGAAGATCTGATCCGCGAAAAAGATATCCGGATTGGGGACTATGTCATAGTAAAAAAAGCGGGCGACATCATTCCCGAAGTGGTCCGCCCGATTCCCGAACGGAGAACCGGCGAGGAGCGGGCATTTTCCATGCCGTCCCACTGCCCGGACTGCGGCAGCGAGCTTGTCCGGCTCGAAGATGAAGTGGCGCTCCGCTGCATTAACCCGAACTGCCCGGCGCAGATCCGCGAAGGGCTGATCCATTTCGTATCAAGGAATGCGATGAATATTGAAGGGCTGGGGGAAAAGGTCATCAGCCAGCTGTTCGCGCATGAATTGATCCACAATGTCGCGGATATTTACCGGCTGAAAAAAGAAGAACTGCTGCAATTGGAAAGAATGGGGGAAAAATCGGTTTCCAATTTGCTTGCCGCAATTGAAGCCTCAAAAAAGAATTCGCTGGAAAAATTGCTATTCGGCCTCGGCATCCGCCATGTCGGCGCCAAAGCTGCGAAAATTTTAGCAGAGCATTTCGAAACAATGGAACGGCTGTCTGAAGCAACGCGTGAAGAACTGGAAGCCATACCCGATATTGGCGAAAAGATGGCGGATTCCATTGTTGCGTATTTTGAAAATGAAGAAGCGCTCGGCCTGGTCCGGGAATTGGCTGTGCTCGGGGTCAACATGGTTTATAAAGGCCCCAAACGTGCGGAAAAGCGCAATGCAGATTCGCCTTTTGCCGGAAAGACGGTCGTTTTAACCGGGAAACTGGTGAACTTGACCCGCAACGAAGCAAAAGAAAAACTGGAGGCGCTCGGGGCAAATGTGACCGGCAGCGTAAGCAAAAATACCGACCTTGTCATCGCCGGGGAAGATGCGGGCACAAAGCTGGCCAAAGCGGAACAGCTCGGCATTGAAGTATGGGATGAAGCAGCGTTTTTGGAACGGCTCAATTCATAAATGCAAGGGAAAGCGAGAAATCAAAAAGGTGGAAAGGCAGTATGAAAAAATGGTACCCCCTCATCATATCGATGGTTTTACTGGCTGGCTGTACACCGGGTTTCGGCTCGGATAACAAAGTGGTCCAGAAAAGCAACAATAAAAAAGAAACGTCCGTTGTTTCGAGTTACCAGATTTCCGACCAGTATTATAAAAATATTTACCCGTATAAAACGAGCAAATCGCGGGGGCTTGTTGTCAGCAACTTAAACACTTCGTATGATATCGAGGAATTTGAAACCGGCCTGATGCGGGTTGCGCAGAGAAATTACCCGCCGGATGACTATCTTTTTCAGGAAGGCCAGTATTTGACTTCCGACACCATTACAAAATGGCTGAACCGGAAATATACGGCAAACCAGTTGAAAAAGAAAGGCCTGAAAGAACAGGACAATGTCGGCTTGAATCCGGTGAATGATGGAAAAGGATCGGCAAAGCAGCAAAACGAGAAAAACCCGATTTATTTGGCGCAAATTCTCGAACAGGATTATTTAACAAAAGACAGCAAAGGGAACGTCAAACTGTCCGGCGTTGCCATCGGGCTTGCCCTGAACTCAGTTTATTACTATCAGACGGAAAAGTACGGTTCCACGTATGACGTCAATATTCCCCAAAAAACGTTAGACGAAAAAGGGAAGCAGATTGCATCGGAAGTCGTCCGGCGCCTGCGCAATATAAATGCATTGAAAAATGTCCCGATTACGGTCGGGCTGTACAAACAGCAGAGCAAGGATTCCGTGATTCCCGGAAACTATTTTGCTTACGCTACCGTTCCGGCAAACAGCACCTCTGCAGACGATTGGAAAAACATCAATGAAAAATATTATTTGTTCCCGTCCGACGATGCGGAAAAAGCTCATCGTGACGATGAGAAAACATTTGAGAATTTTAAAACGGACATTGAAGACTTTTTCCCGAATTATACCGGATGCATTGGCAGGGCAAGATACAGTGACGGGCAGCTTGCTGATTTAAGCATCGACATTCCGATCCAGTTTTACGGGCAGGCGGAAGTCATTGCTTTTACGCAATATGTCGCCGGCCTGGTGGTCAAAACATTCCCAGATTACGTCAATCTACAGGTGAGCATCACGGCCAACAATGAAGCAAAAGCGCTCATTGTAAGGAATTCAAAAGCAAAAGACCCAACCGTCCATATTTATAACTGAAAAAAGAGCAGATACATGAAAAATGTATCTGCTCTTTTTAGTATGTCACATTTCAAAAAAGGAAAACATTTTTTAAATTTTTTTCAAAAAAAGGCTACCATTTTTGAAAGTGCTGTTATATAATAAAAACATGCAAAACACACTGTATTATAACAAGAAAGGGAGTGCAGATATGGAGACCAAAGCACCAGGCATTACCGTAACGGGATCCATCCAGGACGGGTATGACGAAATATTGACCCCGGAAGCGCTGCAGTTTTTGGAACAGCTGGAGCGGCATTTCGGCGAAAGGCGGCGCGAACTGCTGGCCTACAGAAAAAAACGCGATGAAGAAATCAAGTCGGGCAAGCTTCCGCATTTTCTCGAAGAAACGGCCTCCATCCGCGAATCCGACTGGACCATTGCCCCGCTTCCCGAAGATTTGCAGGACAGGCGTGTGGAGATTACCGGGCCGGTTGACCGGAAAATGGTGATCAATGCTTTGAATTCAGGCGCAAAAATATTTATGGCCTGCTTTGAAGATGCCACTTCCCCGACGTGGGAGAATATCATTGAAGGCCAGATCCATCTCCGTGATGCGGTCAACCGGACGATTACGTTTACCGGCCCGAACGGAAAAGAATACAAGCTGGCCGATCATCCCGCTGTCTTAATTGTCAGGCCGCGCGGATGGCATTTGGAAGAGAAACATATTTTAGTAGACGGCAAACCCGTATCCGGCAGTTTAACAGATTTTGGGCTCTATTTCTTCCATAATGCCCGCAGGCTCCTTGAAAACGGCACAGGCCCGTACTTTTACCTGCCAAAAATGGAAAGCCATCTGGAGGCGCGCCTTTGGAATGATGTTTTTATCTTTGCGCAAAAGTATATCGGTATCCCGAAAGGCACCATTAAAGCAACTGTCCTGATTGAAACGATCATGGCTGCATTTGAAATGGACGAAATCCTGTATGAACTGAAAGAGCATTCGGCAGGCCTCAACTGCGGGCGCTGGGATTATATTTTCAGCTATATTAAAAAACTGCGCACCAATCCGCAGTTTATTACGCCGGACAGGTCTCTCGTCACCATGACGGTACCGTTTATGCGCGCTTATTCGCTTTTGACCATTAAGACGTGCCACCGCCGGAATGCGCCGGCAATCGGGGGAATGGCTGCGCAGATCCCAGTAAAAGACGACCCGGCAAAAAATGAAGAAGCCTTCCAAAAGGTGCGCGCCGATAAAGAGCGGGAAGCAAGAGACGGGCATGACGGCACCTGGGTCGCGCATCCGGGGCTTGTGCCGGTTGCCATGGAAGCATTTAACAAAGAAATGCCCGAGCCGAACCAAATCCATTCCGGCAAGCAGATGGATTTTACGGCAACGGCAGATGATCTGCTCGCTGTGCCGCAAGGGGAAATTACGGAAAAAGGCATCCGCGAAAACATTTATGCCGGCATCCAGTACATCGAATCCTGGCTCCGGGGGAGGGGCGCTGTGCCGATCTCGAACTTAATGGAAGATGCGGCGACGGCTGAAATTTCACGCACCCAGCTTTGGCACTGGATTCGCCATCCGAAGGGCGTGCTTGCAGACGGCAGAAAAGTGACGATTGAGCTATATGAACAAATCAAAGCGGAAGAACTGGAACGCATCCGCCGGGAAATCGGGGAGGAATATTACCGGGCCGGCCGTTTTGAAGAAGCAGTGGCCTTGTTTGACCGGCTTGTCAAAGAAGATGAATTTATTGAATTTTTAACCTTGCCGGCGTATGAACTGCTGGGCTGATAGAATGGCAATTTGACAATGAATGAACGCAACAAGGGGAGACGTGCAATGAAAGGCTCTTGAGCCATACAGAGAGGAATCGTGTGAATATCACAAATCGCTCTATATGTTAGCTGCTTTCGCCGCAGCTGTAACAAAGGGGAATCGTTTGAACCCCGAGGAAGCCTTATTTTGCCTGCGGCTTTACATTATATTGAAAAAATGGGAGGAATTTTTGATGGTAAACGAAAAAGCGCTTGAACTGAAACGAAGCTGGGAGAAAGATGAAAGGTGGCAGGGGATTGTCCGCCCGTATTCTCCGGAAGACGTGCTCAAACTGAGGGGTTCTGTTCAAATTGAATATACTTTGGCGCGCAGGGGGGCGGAAAAATTCTGGAACCTGCTGCATACGGAAGATTATATCCATGCATTGGGCGCACTCACGGGAAATCAGGCTGTCCAGCAGGTAAAGGCCGGATTGAAAGCCATTTATTTAAGCGGCTGGCAGGTTGCAGCTGATGCGAACCTGGCCGGGCAAATGTATCCGGACCAAAGCCTGTATCCGGCGAACAGCGTGCCGAATGTCGTCAAACGGATCAACCAGGCCTTGCAGCGCGCCGACCAGATCCACCATGCAGAAGGGGACGAACGGATTGATTGGTTTGCACCGATCGTTGCCGATGCAGAAGCCGGCTTTGGCGGCCCGTTAAACGTATTCGAACTGACAAAAGCGATGATCGAAGCGGGCGCCGCGTCTGTCCATCTTGAAGACCAGCTTTCTTCCGAGAAGAAATGCGGCCATTTGGGCGGCAAAGTGTTGCAGCCGACACAAACAGCCATCCGCCACTTGATTGCAGCCCGCCTTGCTGCTGATGTCATGGGCGTGCCGACCGTTATTATTGCCCGTACGGATGCAAATGCGGCAAATCTGATCACAAGCGATGTTGACCCGTATGATGCGCCATTTATCACCGGGGAACGGACAGCGGAAGGCTTTTACCGCACGCAGGCAGGCATAGACCAGGCGATTGCCCGCGGACTTGCTTATGCGCCATATGCCGATATGATCTGGTGCGAAACGAGCGAGCCGAATCTGGATGAAGCACGCCGGTTTGCAGAAGCGATCCATGAAAAATTCCCGGGCAAACTTTTGGCTTACAACTGCTCGCCGTCTTTCAACTGGAAGAAGAAACTTGATGACAAAACGATCGCGAACTTCCAGAAAGAAATTGCGCGCATGGGCTATAAATTCCAGTTCGTCACGCTAGCCGGCTTCCATGCCTTGAACCACAGCATGTTTGAACTGGCCCGCAACTACCGCGACCGCGGCATGGCGGCCTATTCCGAACTGCAGCAGGCAGAATTTGCGAACGAACAATATGGTTACACGGCAACACGCCATCAGCGCGAAGTCGGCACCGGCTATTTCGATGAAGTATCGATGGTCATCTCAGGCGGCACTTCTTCTACTACCGCACTTACGGGATCGACCGAGCAAGAACAATTCACCCATTAATGGGGACCCGTAAAACGGAGAGGCTGAAGCAGCTTCTCCGTTTTCTTTTTTGCAACCCCCGGCGCCCCCCTTGCTTAAGGGCGGGCTTTTCTGCTATGATCAATAGTATTGCAGGGTTCGATTCGCCCCATATGAACGGACAGTCAGGCCCCGCTTTCCGGGCCGTGCTGCGGGGCAATGAACTGCACGCCCGATTGGGTTCCACGTACAATTGATGCGACTTTTATAACGGAGGTGAAAGGCTATGCCTGATATTTCAAAAGAACAAGTCCAACACGTTGCCGACCTGGCACGCCTTGAAATGAATGAGACGGAAACGGAGAAATTTGCGAAACAGCTGGGGGATATTATCCATTTTGCGGAATCATTAAATGAACTTGACACAACAGGGGTTCTGCCGACCACGCACGTGCTTGAAATCCGCAATGTCATGCGCGAAGATACGGTGGAAAAAGGACTGCCGCGCGAGCTTGTGTTGAAAAATGCGCCGGATACCCAGGACGGCATGATCCGTGTGCCGACAATCGTAGAATAAGGAGGGGAAAGCATGTCTTTATTTGACCATAAAATCTCGGAACTTCACGAGTTTTTACATAATAAGGAAGTTAAAGTTTCAGAACTTGTTGATGAAGCGTATCAAAAGATTTCAGAAACAGACGGCAAAGTGAAAGCTTTTTTAACATTGGATGAAGAACGGGCCCGCAAAACCGCAGCGGAACTGGACGGCAAAATCGGCTCGCCGGAAGCTGAAAATATGCTGTTCGGCATGCCGATCGGAATCAAGGATAATATTGTCACGAAAGATTTGCGGACAACCTGTGCTAGCAAAATCCTTGAAAACTTCGATCCCATTTATGATGCCACGGTCATGGAGAAATTACATAAGGAAAATACGATCACAATCGGCAAATTGAATATGGATGAGTTTGCGATGGGTTCGTCGACGGAAAATTCCGCATTCCAAATCACCCGCAACCCTTGGAACCTGGATACGGTGCCGGGCGGTTCTTCCGGCGGTTCGGCTGCAGCGGTGGCAGCGGGGGAAGTGCCGTTTGCGCTTGGATCTGATACAGGCGGTTCGATCCGCCAGCCGGCCGCATTTTGCGGGGTTGTCGGAATGAAGCCAACTTACGGGCGTGTTTCCCGTTTTGGCCTTGTCGCATTCGCCTCTTCTCTTGACCAGATCGGGCCGATTACCCGGACCGTGGAAGACAATGCCTATCTGTTACAGGCAATTTCCGGGCTTGACCGGCATGACTCCACTTCCGCCGATGTGGAAGTGCCGGATTATGTGGAGGCGCTCAAAGGCGATGTAAAAGGCTTGAAAATTGCCGTGCCGAAAGAATACTTAGGCGAAGGCGTCAGCGAAGAAGCGCGCCAGGCTGTTCTCGATGCCTTGAAAGTGCTGGAAAAGCTCGGCGCCACATGGGAAGAAGTGTCGCTGCCGCATTCGAAATACGGCGTGGCCGCCTATTATCTGCTTGCTTCATCCGAAGCGTCTTCCAACCTGGCCCGTTTTGACGGCGTCCGCTACGGCTACCGTTCGAAAAATGCAACCAGCCTCGAAGAATTATATAAAAAGACCCGTTCGGAAGGTTTCGGGGACGAAGTAAAACGCCGCATTATGCTCGGGACTTTTGCGCTAAGCGCGGGTTATTACGATGCGTACTACAAAAAAGCACAACAGGTCCGCACCCTGATCAAAAAAGACTTTGATGATGTGCTCGAAAAATATGATGTCATCATCGGGCCGACCACGCCGACTGCGGCCTTTAAAATCGGGGAAAAAATTGAAGACCCGTTAACAATGTATGCGAATGATATTTTAACCATTCCGGTCAACCTGGCAGGCGTCCCGGGGATCTCTCTTCCATGCGGGTTTGCAGGCGGGCTGCCATTAGGGCTGCAAATCATCGGGAAGCATTTTGACGAAAGCACTGTGTACCGCGTTGCCCATGCATTTGAACAGGCAACGGACTTCCATAACCAAAAACCGCAATTGTAAGGGGTGAAAAAGATGAATTTTGAAACAGTGATCGGGCTTGAAGTGCACGTTGAATTAAAAACCAATACAAAAATTTTCTCGCCGGCGCCTGCGCATTTCGGGGCAGAACCGAATACGAACACCAATGTCATCGATCTCGGCTATCCGGGCGTGCTTCCGGTACTGAATAAAAAAGTGGTTGACTACGCAATGAAGGCCGCAATGGCGCTGAACTGCGAAATTGCAACCGAAACGAAATTCGACCGGAAAAACTATTTTTACCCGGACAACCCGAAAGCTTATCAGATTTCCCAATTTGATAAACCGATCGGGAAAAACGGCTGGATTGAAATTGAAGTGGACGGCGTAAAGAAAAAGATCGGCATTACCCGCATCCATATGGAAGAAGATGCCGGGAAGCTGTTCCACGCGGCAAATGAAGGGTATTCTCTCGTCGATTTGAACCGCCAGGGCACGCCGCTTATTGAAATTGTCTCGGAACCGGATATCCGCACTCCGGAAGAAGCGTATGCCTATCTTGAAAAATTAAAATCCATCATTCAATATACTGGCGTTTCCGACTGCAAAATGGAAGAAGGATCGCTCCGCTGCGATGCCAATATTTCCATCCGTCCAATTGGACAGGAAACATTCGGCACGAAAACTGAATTGAAAAACCTGAACTCGTTCAACTATGTGCGCAAAGGCCTGCAGTATGAGCAGGAACGCCAGAAACAAGTGCTGCTTGCAGGCGATGTGATCCAACAGGAAACGCGCCGTTTTGACGAAGCAACCGGCAAAACGATTCTGATGCGGGTGAAAGAAGGCTCGGACGATTACCGCTATTTCCCGGAACCAGACCTTGTGGATCTATATATTGATGACGCCTGGAAGGAACGGGTGCGCGCCGAAATTCCGGAACTGCCGGACGAACGGAAAAAGCGTTACACAGAAGAACTCGGGCTCCCTGCTTATGATGCCATGGTGCTCACGCTCACGAAAGAAATGTCCGATTTTTTTGAAGCGACGATCGCAGCCGGCGCCGATGCAAAACAGGCATCGAACTGGCTGATGGGCGAAGTGTCCGCTTACTTGAATTCAGCCCAGAAAGAACTGCATGATATTGCGCTTACACCGGAAAGCCTTGCCGGCATGATCAAATTGATCGAAAACGGCACGCTCTCTTCAAAATTGGCGAAGAAGGTTTTCCGCGAATTGGTCGAAAAAGGCGGCGACCCGGAAAAAATCGTCAAGGAAAAAGGGCTTGTGCAAATTTCTGATGAAGGCGAGCTTTTAAAGATTGTGACAGAAGTACTGGATAAAAATGAACAATCCATTATTGACTATAAAAACGGTAAAGACCGGGCGCTCGGCTTTTTGGTCGGGCAGGTCATGAAAGCGACAAAAGGGCAGGCCAACCCGCCGATTGTCAATAAACTGCTGATCCAGGAAATGAATAAACGGTAATTTTTCAAAAAAGCGGTGCGCCCCACCGCTTTTTTGTTTTAAAATGCGGAGATCGGGTATATAACGAAAGGGTGAAATTGACGATAGGAGGCTGCAAACAATGTGTGATCGCCTATTTGAACTGACAACCACGTGTGCATATTGTTTGAGAAAAGCCGGCAAAGAAATTGATGCTGTTTATCCGGTGTATGACTGGAAAACAAACAAACTGCTCGGTTATTATTGCAAAAAACATTTTTTAAAAGTGAAAATCCGGAATTTGATCGAAGAAACCGTTGAAAAACAGGCAAATCCGGTAGAAGCTTAAAATACCTGCGATACAGTTGCCAGTTGAATAGAAGGTTGAATGCATAAAAAGAGCGGGCAAAATGGATGCCGGCTCTTTTTATGTAAGCACATCCAAAATGAATATCTTTTCAAAATGTACTGCCAAATCCGGCGGGCTGTGCTATAATAATGATGACAATTGGAGAAAAAGAAAGAGAGTGCGAACAACGGTAAAAAACCGGTTCAGCGTGCGGGCTGAACCGGTTTGGGTGAAATCATTCCTCTTAATCTTCACCGTTGTTTTTCGCTCTTGCGTTACCGCCTTTTTCTCCGATTTCCTGATAGAATTCTTTGTCATGGCTGTCAGCAGTGGCTTCTCCGCCTTTTTTGCCAATTTCCTGATAGAATTCTTTATCATGATTTTCCGCTGTAGATTCTCCGCCTTTTTTGCCGATTTCCTGATAGAATTCTTTGTCGTGGCTGTCAGCAGTAGCTTCCCCGCCCTTTTTGCCGATATCTTGATAGAATTCCTTGCCATGTTTTTCGGCAGTGGTTTCTCCGCCTTTTTTGCCGATTTCCTGATAGAATTCTTTATCGTGGCTGTCAGCAGTAGCTTCTCCGCCTTTGCGACCTGCTTCTTCTACTGTCATTTTTTTATCTTTGTCTGCCATTCAAAATCTCTCCTTTGTTCGGTGATTGTGAATATCGCTTACGGCAACATATATACCACCGTCCAGCAGGAATAAACTTCAACTAAAAAATAATAGACAAAAATGGAATCATCTTTAAGCAGCGCCCGGCCGGAAAACGTTGCAAAAACGGACATGCATCCTTTGGGAGGCCGGAACCCGGGATGGGGGCAAATTGTCTTTTTTGAATGGTTCAAAAAAGCAAATTGTCCTTTAGACAAAAGAGGGTCTCAATTTTATTTTTGAAATATTCAAAAAACGTTGGGGTTCCGGACGGGCTGTCCTTTAAAAGGTTTTAAAAGAGGCCTGGATCTGAACCCGAAAGGAGATGGAACTTGCAAGCTGCGCGTCTAGTACCGAAACGTTTATAATAGAATGGAGGATTGCAAGCTGGGCCTGCTGGTCACTTTTTTTCATCGCTGTTGTTGCGAAAAAAAGGTTTTTCTATGCCGGGGAGCGAAAAGAATGGATAAAGCACTTGAAAGGGGAAAGGAAAATGGAGGAACAGGTGGAGGCTTATTTGAATTACTTAAAGCTTGAACATGAAGAGCCGGGGCTGAATTTTTTGCAGCGGCTCATCCAGCACCATCTTTCTTGTGTCCCCTATGAAACGTTCAGCAAGTTTCATTACTTCCGTGAGGGGATTTACATACCTCCGTTTGAGACTTTTGTGGAGCATTTATGGGAAAAAGGATGGGGCGGCACCTGTTTTACATTAAACATCAATTTTGCGCGGCTGTTGCGCAGCCTCGGTTTTCAATGCTCCTTTGTGCGTGTGGTGCCCGGCCATGTTGCGCTGATGGTTTTATTGAACGGAAAAAAACTGTATGTGGATGTCGGCTACGGCTCCCCGATCATGAAGCCGGTTGAACTTGAATCAAAACGGCGCCACGTGCTCCACGGTTTTGGCGAAGACATCATTTTTACGCAGCTTGAGCCCGGCCGTTACGAAATCGACCGCCGTTCCAACGGGAAATCTTTTGTGAAAAAAACGATTGAGTGGCTGCCGCTTACGGAAGACGATTTGAAAGAAGATATCCGTGCATCTTACCTTGACGACAACGCCAACCAGACGATGCGCAGGGTGACCGCCGTGCGCTTCAACGGGCGGGAATGCTACTATTTGCGCGACCGCTCATTAAAGATTATGAACTACCGCAATATCCGCGAGTTGCACATGCGGGACTTCGGCCGCTGGAAAGATACCATTGGGGAAGTGTACCAGATCGGCGAAGATGCTTTGCTGGAAACGATTCAATTTCTGGATGAGCGCGGCATCCGGTTGTTCAGCTGGTGATGATGCGCAAGTATGGAGAGTTTTAGGGTGCACGCACAAATCATCCGTGCCTGCACGTTCCCTTTTCTTGAACCACATAAGGCAGCCCCCACGAACACGGCAGCCGAAAAGGCGCCTTTTTGCAGCCAAGGCGCACACCGCACCGCGCTGTTAGTGGATTTTTTTTCAAAAAAGTTGTATGATAATTCAGTGGATGCATGAAGGATTTGCCCCATGCAGAAATAACGGACAACATATCGAGCAGTTTCCCTATCCGGATCTGTTTTGGGGAAACTGTCCTTTGCCTGCACGAAACGGGATTACATAATACGCATGTACATCAACATAAATAAGGATGATGCGAATGAAACGAGCAAGAATCATATATAACCCGACTTCCGGCCGTGAAGCGTTTAAGCGCCATCTCCCGGATGTGCTGCAAAAATTAGAGTTGGCCGGATATGAAACATCCTGCCATGCCACAACCGGCGCCGGCGATGCCATCAAAGCGGCAAGGAAAGCGGTTGAACGCAAGTATGATATTGTCGTGGCAGCCGGCGGGGACGGCACGATCAACGAAGTCGTCAACGGCATTGCCGAACAGGATTACCGGCCGAAACTTGGCGTCATCCCAATGGGTACGACAAATGATTTTGCGCGCGCACTGCAAATCCCGCGTGATGTGCAGGCGGCAACGGAAATTATCGTAAAAGGCGATACCCTTCCGGTTGATATCGGGAAAATGAATGAGAAATATTTTATCAATATCGGCGGCGGCGGGCGGCTCACGGAACTGACATATGATGTGCCAAGCCGGCTGAAGACGATGCTCGGCCAGCTCGCTTATTATTTAAAAGGAATTGAAATGCTGCCTTCGATCCGCGCGACCCAGATGACGATTGAATATGACGGGAAGCTGTTTGAAGGCGAAGCGATGCTGTTTTTAATCGGCCTGACGAATTCCATCGGCGGTTTTGAAAAACTTGCTCCGGACTCTTCGATCAATGACGGCCTGTTTACATTAATGATTTTGAAAAAAACGAACCTGGCCGAGTTCATTCGGGCTGTTACCCTTGCGCTGCGCGGCGAACATCTGAATGACCCGAACGTCATTTATACCTCTGCCAGCCGCGTAAAAGTTCATTCGCCGGATAAAATTTTATTAAATCTGGACGGCGAACTCGGCGGAGAAGCCCCTGCCGTTTTTGAAAACTTGTACCGCCATCTCGAAGTCTTTGCGCCGCTTGACAAAATCCGCCCGCAAGACAGGGTTGACTGACAAAAGAGCAGGAAGCGGGGCATGCAGACTGCCGGCTCCGGCGCTTTTTAAATTAGTATCCAATCCGGCATTTTGTGCCCCAAATGGCAACCCCTGCCCTGGCAAAAACGCCGGAAGCAGTATAAAAAGCTCCCGGCGTTTTACAATCAACTTTCTTTTTTCAATGCGGAAAGGCTGTCGTTAAATTCTTCTTCGATGCCCGCATGGTGTTTGTAGGTTGCGATGCTGACAATCATGCTGATAATCAGGTTAAAGGCAAACCCCGGTACCATGGAGTATAATTTGGCATCCAGGCCGGACACGGTCCAGACTATCACTGTCACGGCACCTACAATCATACCGAAAAGGGCACCCCAGTGGTTCATCTTGCGCCAGAACAGGCTCAAAAAGATCACCGGCCCGAATGATGCGCCAAACCCGGCCCATGCATAGCTGACGAGCTGCAAAATGGTGGAATCGCGGTTTAAAGCAAGCAGCGCGGCGGCAACAGAAACGACAAGCACCGCGAGCCTGCCGAAAAATACCGACTCTTTATCCGAAGCATTGCGGCGGAAGAAGAGCTTATACAGATCTTCTGTCAGCGCACTTGAAGTGACAAGCAGCTGGGACGAGACGGTGCTCATAATCGCCGCAAGCACTGCTGCCAGCACAAATCCGGCAATGAGCGGATGGAATAAAATCTGCCCAAGCTGGATAAAAACCGTTTCCGGATTATCCAATTTATGGCCGGGCTGATGGAAATAAGCGATCCCGATCAGCGCAGTAAGGGATGTGCCGATCAGCGATAAAATCATCCAGCTGATCCCGATTCTGCGCGCGCTTTTTGTTTCTTTTACCGATTTAATTGCCATGAAACGGACAATAATATGCGGCTGGCCGACATAGCCGAGCCCCCACGCGAGCGCGGAAATGATTCCCAATGCCGTTGTCCCTTTAAAAAAGTCAAGCAAATCCGGATTGATCGATTTCACGGTATGGAAGGTTTCAACTGGCCCGCCCGTTTTGGTAAAAGCGATAATCGGCACGAGCACGAGTGCGATGACCATGATCAGCCCCTGGACAAAATCAGTCCATGAAACAGCGAGAAATCCGCCGAAAAGCGTGTACAGTACAACCACGCCCGCCACGATGACCAACCCTACATAATAGGACGTATGGAATGAGTTTTCAAAAAAGACGGCTCCGGATACCATCCCAGAAGAAACATAAAGCGTGAAGAAAATTAAAATGACAAGTGCGGAAACAAGCCGCAGCATTTTGGTCGGGTCTTTAAAACGGTTTTCAAGATAAGAAGGGATCGTTATGGAATCACCGGCCACCTTTGTATAGGAGCGGAGACGTGGTGCCACAAGCCGCCAGTTTAAATATGCTCCGATCGTCAACCCGATCGCAATCCATGCATCGGCAAGCCCGGTCAGATAAATGCCCCCCGGCAATCCCATCAACAGCCAGCCGCTCATATCAGCAGCGCCTGCGCTTAAAGCGGCAACAGCAGGGCCGAGCGAACGACCGCCGAGCATATAATCATCGAGGTTGCTCGTCCGCCGGTAAGCCACCCAGCCGATCCAGAGCATCAGCACCATATAAATGGTGATGGAAATCATTTTTAATGTTTGATCACTCACAGAAGTCATTTCCCCCTTTGTTTTTGGTCCTTTCAACAACATTTTATCATCATAATATCTGTTTAATAAAGGTGTATTTTTAAAACCGGCCGAATATTCAAGAAAACAGTCTGCGGCAACGGATTGTTTTTCGCATTCAAGGCCGCTATATGTTAAAATTTCCGTAGCCATTAAGACGAAAAGGAAGACAGCCATGAAAATAACATTACCGGTCCAAAAGAACGAAGAAATAGAGGTTGTTTTTGAAGATTTGACGCATGACGGCGCAGGGGTAGCGAAGGTGGACGGCTACCCGCTGTTTATTAAAAACGGCCTGCCGGGGGAGAAAGCTCGTATTAAAGTCATCAAAGCCAACAAGAACTACGGGATCGGCCGCCTCCTTGAGCTGTACGAAAAGAGCCCGTACCGTGTCGATATCCCGAAAGAAGAGGCGCCGAAATACGGCGGCTGCCAGCTTGCGCATATAAGCTATACCGGCCAGCTCAAGTACAAGGAAAATCAGGTGCGCCAGGCACTTGCCCGGATTGGGAAAATTGAAGGCGCCCGCATCCACCCGATTATCGGCATGGACAACCCGTGGCATTACCGGAACAAAGCCCAGGTGCCGGTCGGCGAAAAAGACGGAAAACTCGTAGCTGGCTTTTTCAAACCGAGAACCCATGAAATACTCGATGCCGATGAGAGCGTAATCCAGCTTCCGGCGGTAAACGAAGCTGTCCGGGCAGTAAAAGAAATCTGCCGGGAACTTCGCATCCCGGCTTACGATGAAGAACATCACAGCGGCGTCCTCCGCCACATCATGGCGCGTTACGGGAGGGAGACCGGCGAGCTGATGGTCGTGCTGATCACGAGAACAGCGGAACTGCCGCACCAGAAAAAACTCGTGGATGCGATTGTGTCGCGCCTGAAACAGGTGAAGTCAATCGTGCACAACGTCAACCCGAGGCGCACAAACGTGATTTTGGGGGAGAGAACCAAAGTACTGTGGGGAAATGAGGCCATTTACGATAAAATCGGGGATGTGAAATTCGCCATCTCCGCGCTTTCTTTTTACCAAGTCAATCCCGTCCAGACAAAGGTGCTTTATGATAAAGCCCTTGAATACGCAGGTTTGAACGGCAACGAGTCGGTGATTGACGCCTATTGCGGTATCGGCACGATCTCACTGTTTTTGGCGCAAAAAGCCCGCAAAGTGTTCGGAGTCGAAGTCGTTCCGGAAGCGATTGAAGATGCAAAACGCAATGCGGCGCTCAACGTCATCACGAATGTGGAGTTTGAAGCGGGCACAGCGGAAACGGTCATCTCAAAATGGTACGAGGCAGGCAACAAGGCAGATGTCTTAGTGGTCGACCCGCCGCGCAAAGGCTGTGATGAAGCCCTGCTGCAGACGATTCTAGAGATGAAGCCGAAAAAGGTCGTCTATGTCTCCTGCAACCCGGCAACACTGGCAAGAGACTTGCGGATCCTGGAAGACGGAGGATACCGTACAGCGGACGTACAGCCTGTTGACATGTTTCCGCATACGACGCATATCGAATGCGTGTCCCAACTCATTCTAAATTAAGGTAACTAAGCCTTAAACAAAGGAGTGATGTTAATGCGTGTCACTGAACTAAGAAAGCTTATTGAAAAATACAGTAAGGACGATTTAAGTAAGATTATTGTCGAATTGTATAAGTCAATTCCGAAAAAAGTGCGTGATGAAAAAACAGTTGACATGATGTTGGAAGATTTTCAGCGGTACAAAGAAGCCGAAAAGAAGAAAAGAAAAAAAGTTAAGGATGTTAACGTCAATGATTTGGAACGTGAAATTGAGCAGTTGCTCCAAAACGCTTATAAGCAAAATTATGTCATCCCTAATCACTATGTCAGCAAAAAGGATCGTTCCAAGTGGCGATTCAAAGTCAAATCATACATAAAGCATTTGCAACAGGTACCCGTTGCAGGAAAGGAGGGAAAACGAGCCACAGATCTACTGGAAGAACTGTATGAAATGTTGTGTTATGGATGTGGCTATTTGATCTTTAACACAGAAAATCCCTTTAGATCTGTTGGTATTGCGCAAGTTGAGTTATTCGATATTCTCCTAAAAAGAAAATTTAGTACCGGAATTAATAGTGAGTCTATAAGTTTTGCTATAAAACAAGTGATTAATTGTTATCTGGACATGGACACGCTGCGGTCAGATCTAATCAATGTATTCATTGCAAATCTGAGAACCGCAGATGCGAAAGAAATAGCTATTGAACAATGTCATCAGTTACGAATGGGACTGAAACAGCGAACGATAGCGCCTGCAAAGGAAACATGGGATAATCACGAATATAGCCGCGAGCGAAAAATAAATGATCTTGTTGAAACTGTTTTTAGGCTGAAGATAGCATTATGCGAATATGAGGCAGCCATCAGCTATTTTAAAAGTAATATCCAGCAGCGGTTTAAAGAAGTCTCATTATTTAACTTGCTCAATATGCTTGAAAATTACGATCAGAAAGATTATTGGCTGCGAGAATACGAAACGGCAGTAAAAGAAGGCATAATGCCAAGGGACGAGCTGCAATATACCTATCGATATTTAAAAGAAAAAGGTCAATTTAACGGCTTTCCGAAAGAAGTCTCCCATCCTCAAGGAATGTGAAGGTGCGAATCGCACCAATGAGTAGGTGGGAGATGAGTATGTGTAAAATTTTACTCGCAGGGTCAGAAGGGGCAGATGAGTGGAAAAAAATAGGAAGACACTCTATCATCTAAATGTACACCATGAAATGAACATCTAGAGAGAGGTCTTCCCATGGATATTATATCAATAATTGCTGGATTATTAAAGGATACAAAGAGTCTTATTGAATTTGAAGAACAGGTTAAAATTTCTGATGCAAAAAGTTTTTACACAATGGGTTGGGGACGTATTTGAGAAGTTAGATCAAACGATTAGACTGAAGAAACAGGCGGAAGGCT
>NZ_ALAS01000121.1 GCF_000290615.1 Heyndrickxia coagulans DSM 1 = ATCC 7050 | reverse complement strand
ATGTTCATTCAAGGTGTACATTTAGATGATAGAGTGTCTTCCCATTTTTTTCCACTCATTTGCCCCTTCGAGTAAAATTTTACACATACACCCGGAGACAGGCTGCCGGTGCTTAAGGCTAAAAATCCCATAAAAAATAAACAAAATATTGCCGCTCTGTTGCCTGCTGCAAAAAGCCATCGCCATGCAAATGGACGCCCGGGGCTGATGCACAACTTCAGGTATATCGTCTATATCGTCATGTGAACTACCCTCCACTTATCAACCTTACGGTTTGATTGAAGTGGGGGCTTCTCGACTTATCGTTGCTTTTACTAGCCAACGAAAACTGACCGAGCTAACCCTCTTGTTCCAAGAGTTTTGTTACTTATGATAACGCTAATAAGCGTATACCTTCATTTTTGATATTGATTGCTGAATTATAGTCGCGATCTGCCACATAACCGCACGAACAACGGTAGGTGCGTTCAGATAGTTTCACAGGTTTTTCTGCACCACAACATGAACACTTCTTAGTGGAGGGAAACCACTTATCAATTTTCACAAGTTGTTTCCCCTGTTCTTTTAGCTTATACACTAAGAAAGTAGTGAACATACCCCAGCCGTTATCATGAACGCTTTTCCCAAAGTGAAGGGCTTGAGACATCCCTTTCATGTTCAAGTCCT
>NZ_ALAS01000120.1 GCF_000290615.1 Heyndrickxia coagulans DSM 1 = ATCC 7050 | reverse complement strand
AACAGCGGAAACGATGGCGGGAGACCGGGGTTATGATGACACGAAGCTGATTACGAAACTCTGGGATACGTATAAGATTAAGCCCATCATTGATATTCGCAATATGTGGAAAGACCCCGACAAAACACGATTACTCCCGGGAAAGGAAAACGTCGTTTATAACTACAAAGGAACCGTATCCTGCGTATGCCCTGAAACAGGTAAACAACGGGAAATGTGCAACGGGGGATTT
>NZ_ALAS01000119.1 GCF_000290615.1 Heyndrickxia coagulans DSM 1 = ATCC 7050 | reverse complement strand
AACCGAAATTCATCTCCCACCTACTCATTGGTGCGATTCGCACCTTCACATTCCTTGAGGATGGGAGACTTCTTTCGGAAAGCCGTTAAAAAATCCTTCCAGCAGGCTGGAAGGATTTCTTTTAACCAATATGCAAATAGGAGGTTAACCTTTCTTCGTCAAGCAGGCTACCAACATAAAACGGGCCGAATTCCCCATACCTTGCGCTGGCTTCGTCAAACCGCATTTCATAGACGATTTTTTTGAACTGCAGGGCATCATCGGATAATAAAGCCACACCCCATTCGTAGTCGTCAAGCCCGGTGGAACCGAGAATATATTGTTTTACCTTGCCGGCATATTTGCGCCCGATCAATCCGTGGCTTTTCATTAACTCCTTGCGTTCCTCCATTGGCAGCATGTACCAGTTGTCATTGCCTTCGCGCCGTTTATCCATCGGGTAGAAACAGAAGTATTTGGATTTCGGCAATGTCGGGTAGAGCCGCTCGCGGACACGCGGATTTTCATACGCAGACTCGTCCGCTTTCCCGCCGCGCACATAGTTGCTCAGTTCATTTACACCGATGTACGAATATGCCGGAATGGTAAAATCAGCAATCCTTAATTTATTTAAGGCTGTTTCAATTTCTTCGAGGTCTTCCAGGGCCGGCCGCATCGTCCATAAAACAAAGTCGGCTTTCTGGCCGGTGATGGTGTATAAAGCATAAGCCCCCTCGTGTTTGCTTTGGATGGCATCCAGTTGCTGAAGAAATTGCCGGAATTCTTTCACAGCCGCATCCCTTTCTTCCGCAGGCAGCGCCTTCCAGCCCGCCCAGTCGAGAGAACGGAAATCATGCAGTGAGTACCAGCCATCTAGTGTTTCTGCTGCTTCGCTCATTTTTCTCCCTCCAAATGTTTTTCTCTTCCCTTACTATAACACAGTTTAGAAGAGGGAGAAAATATTACGGCTGCCGCGAAATTGTCTAAAAGAAGCCTTCTTTTGCCTTTGATTTTCCGGAAAAATGGATTATTCTTAAAATGGATACCGTTATACGAGGAGTGTTGAGCGTGAGTACATTTTTTGACGGAATAAAAGAAAAAGTGCGGGGGCACAACAAAACGATTGTTTTCCCGGAAAGTTCGGATGAAAGAGTTTTAACAGCTGTCTCACGGTTTGCATCCGATGAAGTGATCCGGCCGGTTTTAATCGGGAACAAGGACGAAATCCAGGCAAAAGCACGGGACATCGGTGTTTCCGTCGAGGGCGTTGCAGTGTATGACCCGGAAGAATATGCAGGTTTTGAAGAAATGGTGCAGGCTTTTGTGGAACGGAGAAAAGGCAAGGCGACGGAGGAAGATGCGCGCCAAATATTAAAAGACGTCAATTATTTCGGCACCATGCTTGTCTATTTGAAAAAGGCGGACGGTCTGGTAAGCGGTGCCATCCATTCGACGGCTGATACAGTCCGGCCGGCATTGCAGATCATTAAAACAAAGCAGGGCGTGAAAAAAGTTTCCGGCGTCTTCATTATGGTGAGGGGCGAAGAGAAATTTGTTTTCGCAGATTGTGCAATCAATATTTCACCGGACAGCCAGGATTTGGCGGAAATAGCTGCGGAGAGCGCAAAAACTGCCCGGACATTTGATATTGAACCAAGGATTGCGATGCTGAGCTTTTCAACAAAAGGCTCCGCCCATTCCGATGAGACGGAGAAAGTGGCGCAGGCTGTCCGGTTGGCAAAAGAACGCGATCCGGAGCTTGTGGTGGACGGCGAGATGCAGTTTGATGCTGCGTATGTGCCGGCTGTTGCACAAAAGAAAGCGCCGGATTCCGTGATTCAGGGCAATGCAACCGTGTTTATTTTTCCAAATCTGGATGCGGGGAATATCGGTTATAAAATGGCCCAGCGTCTTGGCGGTTTTGAGGCAGTTGGCCCGATTTTGCAAGGTCTGAATGCGCCTGTCAATGATTTGTCGCGCGGCTGCAATGCGGAAGATGTTTATCATTTGGCTTTGATTTCCGCGGCACAAAGTTTGTAAGGGAGTTGCCAGGCTTCCGGCTGTTGGGTGGACAAAGTTTGGAGGAGAGCGGGTTGATCCTTGGGAGCAGCCCGGCAGGCAAATTGCCGGCAATGTCCGCATCCGGCAGCATTGTAATTTTTTTAACTAAATGAAATAAAACTGTGTATCCATGCCGCAAGGATTCGGCATGAGCGGAAAAGTGGCAAACAGCCGGCACAGTAGTAAAGCTGTTGGACATTGCGCGGGAAAATGGCCTTTGGTATGTGGCCGGGACTCCTCTTTTCCGGCTTGCACCCTCCGGAAGCGCCGGGGATTAGAGTGCTTGCCTTCTTTTGGTTTGGCTTTTGCATGATGCCAAACCTTTTTTATGTTTTATACGGCCGGAGAGAAGGCATTTTATAATGAAAGAATTTGGGGAGAAAAGGGAAAAGGCTGAATTTGATCGTATTGGGAATTTATGTGCAGCCGGGGCAATTTTTACTAAGGCATGCGATAGCCGATGGTTCAGCACTGCTCTCGAATCCTTGCCAATAGAGGGGTTTCGAGCGCAGCTTTTTGGTAGTCAATTCGGCATGATATGATAGTAGTAAAATAAATGGGGGAAGGATCAACATGGAAGAAGCGCTGCAATTGCTGAAGCAGCCCGAGTGGCGGGTGATGGACCAGTCCGGGTTGGGCCCGCAGTTTGAAGCGGCCCAGTCATTTGCGATGGACGACACATTGTGCACCTCTGTAGGGGCAAACGCCTCCCCGGCTGTTGTCCGGACATGGGTGCATCACGACACCGTCAGCCTGGGCATTCAGGATACAAAATTGCCCTTTTTTGAGGAGGGGCTGGCTGTTCTTAAAAATAGAGGATTCCGGTATATTGTCCGTAATTCAGGCGGGCTTGCCGTTGTATTGGATACGGGCGTGCTGAACATTTCGCTTGTTATGCCGGATACGGAAAAGGGGATGGATATCAACCGCGGATACGAAGCGATGTTTAAGCTGGTCCAAATGATGTTTTCGGATTTTCCGGTTGTAATTGAAGCGGGGGAAATAGCAGGCTCGTACTGCCCGGGGAGTTATGATTTGAGCATTGGCGGGAAAAAATTCGCCGGCATCTCCCAGCGGCGGGTCAGGAGAGGGGTGGCTGTCCAGATTTATTTATGCGTGACGGGCAGCGGCGCCGACAGGGCAGAACTCGTTCGGGATTTTTATGAGCGGGCAAAACAGGGCGCGGAGACAAAGTTGCAATACCCGTGTGTCCGTCCTGAAGTGATGGCTTCTTTGTCGGAGCTTTTACAGGAAATACTCACGGTCCAGGACGTTTTCATGCGGCTTTTGCAAACGCTGAAGACGCTGGGGAGCCGGCTTGTGTCCCGCCCGCTTTCGGAACAGGAAACAAAATGGTACGGCAAATATTATGAACGCATGCTGGAAAGAAACGCCCGGTTTTTGTAAAGAATGGATGATAATGGGCCATTCCTTGATCTGATGAAAGACATTCTTGAGGTGTGGCCGGAGTCCATTGTCTTTCATGTGCGGGATGAAGGACAATTTAAAGTGGCGGTAGCCCGTTTTTGTCTTTCATCGGGCGAGTGAAGGACATTTGGAGGTTGTGGTGAGATTGTTTTGTCCTTCATGGGGCGGATGAAGGACATTTGGGGCCGGTGATGGCCTCTGTTTTATCCTTCATGAAGCGGATGAAAGACATTTTGATACGCGGCTGGGAGGGCACTGAAAAAGACCCCCGGGTAACAACGTCCAATTGTTTTTTAGAATGGCTCCAAAAGACAAAACACACCGGGGTCAAAAAGCCGATGCCCGGATGATTGCCTGCCCCGGGCATTAAAAACCCATTGAGCATGCACCGCCCAATGGGTTTTGTTGTTTGCTCGCCCGGAACTTATTCTGCCAGCTTTTCGAGGTTGCCGTTGCGGTCCATTTTGAACTTAGTCGCGCCGGTTTCGTCTTCTTCGAAAAGGACGTATTTTCTCGCGCGGTTCATGATTTTCATCAAGGTTTCGTAGTCTTCCTGCATGGTAACCGAACCTTCTTCGAGCTCTTGGACACGTTTTTTCAATTCTTCCGTTTCCTTTTTCAATTCCTGGTTTTCGTGCTTCAATCTTGCATTCTCACTTTTTAAAATCGTGCTTTGGAATTGCGTATTGTTCAAGTATTGCAGATAGCTGATGACCTTGACAAGGCTCATATCCCCGTTGCTTTCGGTCGGCTGTGAAACTTGCGGGCTGCCGTTTTCAGCTTCTTCCCCGTCCGGAGCCGGTTGTTCTGGAAATTCAGCAAGCGGCATTTCGCCAATTTCCTCGAGTGTTGGAACCGGCGGCTGGTACAGCAGTTTCTTTTTCCCGCCCTGGTCTTTTCCAAGCAGGCGCTGGCGTTGTTTGCGCTGTTTTTTTGCAAGCTGCAGCGCCTGTTCGTAATTATGGCGGACAACCGCATTCCAGCGGAAACCGCAGGCGGCGGATGTACGGTTCAGCTTATCGCCGACTTCCTCAAAAGCATTCAGCTGTGTGCTTCCTTCGCGCACGTGGCGGAGCACTGTTTCCGCCAGCAACAAATCATCTTCTTCGCTCCACGCATCTTGGCGTGATTTCATTCTCATTACCCCCAAATGTAAATTTTTTGTTTGTACTAAGAGAATGGACAAAAAACACGCAATTTATACCAATATGGTAAAAAAATAATAGAATTTTAGCGCGCAAACGGATTTTTGCTTTCGACAACACAGACAGGCGGGTACACGGGGGAAGCCAAAAAGCCCCGTTAGCGTCTGCCCGGGCACGGATAAATGCAAGGGGTTTAAAAAGCGCAGCCACACGCTGGCGGGGATTGGAAAATATGGCAAGAAAGAACGGGTTTCCTAATTAAAATGTGCAGCGCCACAAGCTGTGGGCATGGAGACCGCCAATGCTCTCCAACCACCTGGTCGGTTTAAAAAGTGCAGAGTCAAAGCTGGTGCGAACCGCTGTTTTACGCTTACCGCGCCCGGCCGGTGTTAAAAAAATGCAGCGCCACAAGCTGGTTCCCCTATAGAAACTGTAAAATCAAGCATTTTCGAAAGAGGCGGTCTTCCATCGGGGGGTATTCATTAGCCCCGCGCATTTCCAAAAGCTGCCCGTCCGCATATTACAAGCTTTTTTTCTCGGGCTTGTCCCGGTATAATAGAATTACGACATCAGGAAGAGGGTAAAGCATGGAATACGCCAAACGTAAGCTCAGTGAGGAAAAAGTGTTTAAAGACCCTGTCCACCGCTATGTCCATGTGCGTGACCGGGTGATCTGGGACTTGATCGGAACAAAAGAGTTCCAGCGTTTGCGCCGGATCCGGCAGCTCGGCACGACTTACCTGACTTTCCACGGGGCGGAGCACAGCCGTTTCAGCCACTCGCTCGGCGTCTATGAAA
The DNA here is from genome assembly GCF_000290615.1 of Heyndrickxia coagulans DSM 1 = ATCC 7050. Lineage (GTDB taxonomy): Bacteria > Bacillota > Bacilli > Bacillales > Bacillaceae_C > Weizmannia > Weizmannia coagulans. The sequence continues at coordinate 23,196 of NZ_ALAS01000119.1, read as the reverse complement.
TTGTCAGGAGAATTACAGATGATGTTTTTAAAGACCGGGTGAACTGGAACGGAAAGGACAGGCTGCTGTCGCTTTGCGCTGCGCTTTTGCACGATCTTGGCCACGGCCCGTTTTCCCATTCGTTTGAAAAAGTGTTCGGTATGGACCATGAGGAGTTTACAAGGCAAATCATCCTCGGGGAGACGGAAGTCAATGAAGTATTGCGGCGGGTCGGCAGAAATTTCCCGAAAAAAGTGGCGGAAGTGATTGCGAAAACTTCAGAAAACAAGCTGGTGGTCAGCCTGATTTCAAGCCAGCTTGATGCGGACCGGATGGATTATTTGCTGCGCGATGCGTACTATACAGGGGTCAGCTACGGCCATTTTGACATTGAACGGCTGCTCCGCGTCATGCGCCCGCATGAAGACCAGGCCGTTTTTAAATATAGCGGCATGCATGCGGTCGAAGATTACATTTTAAGCCGTTACCAAATGTACTGGCAAGTGTATTTCCACCCGGTGACAAGAAGTGCGGAAGTGATTTTAACAAAAATTTTGCAGCGCGCGAAAACGTTGTACGATGCCCGTTATCCGTTCAAACACGGGCCCAGCCATTTCCAATCGCTTTTTGAAGGCAGGCTTACCCTGCGAGATTATTTAAAGCTGGATGAGCACATCATGCTGTATTATATTGAAGTTTGGCAGGAAGAAGATGACCCGGTTTTGCGGGATCTTTGCGCCCGCTTTGTAAACCGGAATCTGTTTAAATACATTGAGTTTGACCCGGCAAAAGAATTTAAGGTGCACAGCCGGCTTGAAAAGCTTTTTGAAGAAGCCGGGATCGACCCGAACTATTATTTGGTCATTGATTCGTCTTCAGACCTTCCGTACGATTTTTACCGGCCGGGCGAGGAAGGGGAACGGCTGCCGATCAATTTGCTGATGCGAAACGGCGACCTGAAGGAATTATCAAGGGAATCGGATATTGTGGACGCCATTTCGGGGAAAAGAAGAACGGATCATAAATTGTATTTTCCGCTTGATTTGATCGAAGACGAAACGACACACGGGGAAAAGAAAAGGGAAATTGCTGCTTTGCTGAAACTGCCCCGGAGTTCGGAAATTTAGTCAGGAGTGAATGGTTTGTGTTAGAAGATCATGTGAAAATAATGGGTGCGCTTGCCATAAGCGGAGAGATTGTCGGGCGTAAAAAGCTGCAAAAAATGATTTATATTGCGAAAAAATTATCCTTCCCGTTTCAGGAAAAATTCGAGTTCCACTTTTACGGCCCGTATTCTGAAGAGTTGACGCTCAAAGTAGAGGAACTGACCAATCTCGGGTTTGTAAACGAAGTAAAAGAGAAAAAAGGCGGATATGTCCAGTACCGGTATACGGTGACAGACGAAGGCCGGGAATTTCTGGAAATGTACGAACCGGATCTGCCGGGGCTAGATGCGTGCTTGGCAGAAATGAACGGGCAAAATGCGCGTTTCCTTGAACTTGTTTCAACCGTCATGTATTTTGACACGCTTCCGAAAGAGGAAGTAAAAGAGAAAATCTTTACATTAAAACCGAAGCAGCGTTATACAGAGGAGGAAATCAACGAGGCGTACGATTACATAGAAAAATTGAAAAAAATCGCCAGGCCCGTCCAGCAGGCTTAGCGATTTTTTCACCCTTATTCGTCGCTTTTGCGGACGCCGCCGACAGCATAATGGTTTTTTGACATTTCTTCAATAAAAACGGTAATGTTTTCTTTCGGGGCGCCTACGGTTTCGCTGACCGCGGCCGTTACTTTTTCGACCAGCGCTTTCTTTTGTTCGTCTGTACGGCCTTCCAGCATTTTGACAGTTACATATGGCATATGGTGCATCTCCTTTTGGATGTTTTCATTTAAAAATTGTAAAGTCTTTTTTGCCCGCCTGCAAGTGGCACTTTTAAAACAAGTGAATACCGAATGAAAATTTTGTATACTATAGTCAATATATTGTTTTTAAAGGAGACCGGTACGTGGAACAATTACAACAGTTTTTGGCATATCCGTTAAGGGATATCCCGATTGTCGCGGCGGTGCTGATCATTGCTTTTACCGTCCATGAGTTTTCCCATGCTTATACAGCTTATTTGTGCGGCGACCCGACTGCCAAACGCGAGGGGCGGCTGACATTGAACCCGGCGCAGCATATTGACCCGCTTGGCGCGCTGCTTATTTTTGTCGCCGGCTTCGGCTGGGCGCGCCCTGTCCCGGTAAACCGCTACCGTTTCAAAAATCCGCGCCTGGCAGGGGTGGCGGTATCTTTTGCGGGCCCTGCCAGCAATTTTTTGATGGCGTTTATCGGGGAAATCATCTTTTATGTGCTGGTGGCAACCGGGCTTGGCGCAGGCCTGCCATGGTTTGTCCTTTCCTTTTTCAATTATTTTGTCTGGCTGAATCTCGTATTGTTTATTTTTAATTTAATTCCGCTTCCGCCGCTGGACGGGTACCGGATCATAGAAGATTTGGTTTCGCCGGGGGTACGGGCAAAATTGACGCAGTACGAGCAGTACAGCATCGTTGTATTTCTGGTCCTGCTGGTCACGCCGCTTGGCCGGTATACGATCTCGCCGCTGCTTAACAGTGCGGTTCCGTCGATTATGAAGGGATTCCAGACCATTGTTTCCGTATTCGGATAGATTGCCATTGAGAGAAAGGGGATGTGCAAGATGGCTAAAGAAAAGAAAAAGGCAGAATTTAATATTATTAAAAATGCGCCGACTGACGGCCATAAAAGTTTTGGCACCGGGGCGCTGAACCTTGAAAATGTCTCGCCGGTGATCATTGATGTCAATGAAGGCACGGCGGTTGTCGATATTGGGGCGATGCATGCAAGGAGCGCCGTGGAAAAACGGGTGAGATTTTTCCCCGACCGTTCGGAAGTCCCGGAAGAGGGGGCAAAACCGTACTGGCTTGTGTGGGTGACAATTGAACGCGGCGAAAACGGGCCTTATTATCACGGGGTGACAGCCTGCGAAATGGTGGTCAACAAGGAAAAACGCCGTGGCTACAAATCGCTGCCGGAACATGTCAACCGCCTCGACAAGTCGATGAAGGGCCATATCATTGTAGACCATATGGACGACCGGTCCAAAAAAGTGCTGGCAGACTTTTTAAAAGGCCACAGCAGCGAGATGTGGAACTTATCCAGCGATGAATTGAAAGAAGCATTAAAGGCCTGACCCCGCGCATTTATTTTTGCGTAAGGAACCGGCCGAAATTTCACGATGCATTGAAGGAGCAGGAAAGGCCTGACCGCACAGCGGACAGGCCTTTCTGTTTGCTGTTTTAAAAAAACGGGAACAGTTTTTCAAGCCAGTTCCGGTGCTTTTTCGGGTACAACTCATTTTCTCCTGCAGCGGGATGTTTGCTGCAGGGCTCGGCCGGTTCGGTACCGGATATAAAGTATGTCAGCCTTGCCACCGGGCAGTTAGCGGTTGCGATTTTCCCGGTGGCAGGATCGATTTCAACACCGGTTACGCCTTTGGGCGGCTTAAATTCCGTTACAGGGCGCCCGTCAAGCGCCTTTTCCATAAACCGGGCCCATATTTTTTTGGCGTACATTTTATCGGCGGCCAACGTGATTTCCTGCCCGTTGTCGTATCCGACCCAAACGCCTGATACAAGCTGGGGCGAAAACCCGATCATCCAGCTGTCCGTGTTGGTGGAGCCGGATTTGCCGGCGTACGGGCGGGTGAGGTTTTTGACAATGGAGGCGCCGGTGACACGGGCATAGCCGTTCAGGCGCTTGTCAAACATGCCGGTCATCATTTGCGAGGTGACAAACGCCGCCGCTTTGTCCAACACCCGTTTTTTCTCGTGTTTGTCGTATGCATACAGGACGCGGCCTTTATAATCTTCCACTTTTGTGATGAAAACAGGCCCGTTTTGAGTGCCGCCGTTTGCAAGCAGGCTGTAGGCGTTCACCATATCGAGCAGGTGCACGCCGGATGTGCCGAGCGCAAGTGACGGCACTTTTTCCATTGGGGTTGTAAGGCCGAATTGTTTTGCGGTTTGGACAAGCACATCCTGCCCGAGCAGCAAATGGGTTTTCACGGCGTAAATATTATCTGAAACGGCGAGCGCCTGCATCATCGTAATGTCCCTATTGGCATACTGGCTGTTGAAATTATGCGGCCTGTATGAAGATCCGCCCGGCCGGAAAACGGTCGGTTCGCTTTTGAGCATCGTTGCCGGCGTGAATCCGTGGTTCAATGCAGCATAATAAAGGAGCGGCTTCATGGTGGAACCGGGCTGGCGCGTTGCCTGTGTGGCGCGGTTAAAGGAACTTTCCGCATAATCGCGGCCCCCGGTAAGTGCGGTTACGAAGCCGTTTTTCGGATTGATTGCCGCAAAACCGAGCTGGATTTGCGAAGATGCCGGAATGATTTCCTTCACTGTTTCTTCGGCAATTTTTTGCTGCTTCACATCAAGGGTGGTATATACTTTTAATCCCCCGAGCGCAATCGTCCGGTCATCAAACCCGAGTTTTGTTTTCAGCTGTTTTTTCACAAGGTCCTGGAAATAAGGGGCGATCCGGTTTGTATCCGGATCCGCTTTTTGCATGATTTTTACCGTTTCATTAGCGGCTGCTGCTGCTTGTTTTTTTGTAATATAGCCGTTTTTCACCATCGATTGCAAAACAGCAAGCTGCCGTTTTTTCGCTTTTTCCGGCGAAATGACAGGGGAGTAGACTCCGGGTCCGTTTGGAATCCCGGCAAGCATGGCGGCTTCGGCAAGTGTCAGCTGTTTGGCGCTTTTCCCGAAATAGTACCGGCTTGCGGCTTCAATCCCGTATTTTCCATGCCCGTAATTGATCGTATTTAAATAGCCTTCCAGAATCCGGTCTTTGCTGTAGCTGGACTCGAGCCGGACCGTGTAGAATGCTTCCTTTAATTTTCTTTCCCATGTTTTATCAAGCGTTAAAAACAGGTTGCGGGCGTATTGCTGGGTAATGGTGCTTGCGCCCTGCACCTTTCCCATTGCTTTCATATCGGCAGCGACCGCCCCGGCCATGCGCCGGTAATCAAAGCCGTGGTGATGGTAAAAGTTTCGGTCTTCGATTGAAATGGTCGCGTCAATGGCGTTTTCGGAGATGCCGTCAAGCGGCACCCAGTATCTTTGCTGGCCGCTGTTCGACTCGCCGATTTGTTTGCCGTTTTGTGCATAATAAAGCGTTGATTGCGGTACGGACAGCGGCGGCGGACCGAGAATTTTTGCATACAGATAGACAGCTGCCGTTAAGGCAGACAGCAGGATGGCGAAAGTAATCAGGGCAAACAGTATCAGGCGCAGGCCCCATTTGGCTTTCCGGATCTTTGGTGTTGTCTGTGTCTCCATCATCCGCACCTCTTTTTCTCCTTATTTCCTTAGTATTTAGTAAGAGAGGAAATTTTAAACACCGGAACCGAAAAAAGGATGATGGGAAGGGTGGCCCGCTGTAAAAAGATTCTTGCTTTTTTTCGGAATTTCACTATACTTTTTCCATGTGTCCGAAATTGTGAAAAAGAGGAGAAAAAGATGAGATTTGACGAAGCTTATTCAGGCCATGTTTTTATCGGGGCAAGCCCGGATTATGAAAAAAGCCGGGTGGTGCTTTACGGCATGCCGATGGACTGGACAGTCAGCTACCGCCCGGGTTCACGGTTCGGCCCGGGGCGCATCCGGGAAGTTTCAATCGGGCTCGAAGAATACAGCCCGTATCTTGACCGGGAACTTGCTGAAATCAGCTATTTTGATGCCGGAGATATGCCGCTGCCGTTCGGCAATCCGCAAAAAAGCCTTGATATGATTGAAAATTATGTCGGGACATTGCTCGACGACGGGAAATTTCCGTTCGGCCTTGGCGGCGAGCATTTGGTGACATGGCCGGTGATCCGCGCCGTTTACAAAAAATACCCGGATCTCGCTGTCATTCATTTTGATGCCCATACCGATTTGCGCACGGATTATGAAGGCGAGCCGCTTTCGCATGCTACGCCGATCCGGAAAACGGCGGAGTTGATCGGGCCCGCGAATGTGTATTCATTCGGTATCCGGTCCGGCTTAAAAGAGGAATTTGAATGGGCGGAAAGAAACGGCATGCATATCGCAAAGTTTGAAGTGCTTGAGCCGCTCAAAAAAGTGTTGCCGGCGCTTTCCGGCCGCCATGTGTATGTGACGGTCGATATTGATGTGCTCGATCCCGCTTTTGCGCCGGGGACAGGGACGGTGGATGCCGGCGGGATCACCTCAAAAGAACTGCTGGCATCGATTCATGCGATTGCCCGTTCCGGCGTGAATGTCATTGGTTGTGACCTTGTTGAAGTGGCACCTGTATATGATCATTCCGAGCAAACAGCCAATACGGCTAGCAAGCTCGTGCGCGAAATGATGCTCGGCTGGGTGAAGTAACGGAAAACCCGGCACCGGCTGCGGGGGCGGGTGCCGGGTTTTTAAAGTTAAGCTTGCGGGATAGCAGCTCCATTATATATGATAAAATGAGGAGAGTTACCATATTATTTTTCCGCCGGAAGGGTTATAATGGATGAAATAAAGGATGTGGGAAAATGGCGGGGGAAACCGTTTCTTGCCCTGTAAAAATACATATGACCACGGAGATTTTCCAGGAAGAAGCGGAAAAAATTGAACTGGTTTTGTTCGGCCATTATTACGAAAAAGGCGGTTCGGCCTATTTAAAGTACGAGGAAGTGCAGGAAGCCGGCAAAATTTATACGGTTGTCAAAATGGCAAGCGGAAGGGTGCTTGTATTGAGAAGCGGTGCGGTCTCCATGCGGCTTGATTTGCGTGCCGGGACAAGGCGCCCGGGGACTTACGAAAACGGCTATGGCCAATTCCCGATTGAAGCGGCGGCAGATGAGATTGTGCACACGCGCACAGGCCCGCTTTCCGGGCAGCTTTCCCTCGGATACAGGCTTTATATGCATGGGGGTTCGGTCGGTACATATAAAATGAAGATCCATTATGAGGAGGTATAAGCAGCAAAATGAACATTGCGGAACAAATGCAGGAAACGCTGAAAACGGAAATCAAAGAAGCGGTGATGAAGACCGGCTTGGTTGCGGAAGCGGATATTCCGGCTATTGTGCTGGAAAAGCCAAAAGAAAAAGCGCACGGCGATTATGCCGCAAACATTGCAATGCAGCTTGCGCGTGCGGCAAAAAAAGCGCCGCGCCAGATTGCGGAAGCGATTGTCGAACATATCGACAAATCGAAAACGTCGATTGAAAAAGTGGAAATCGCAGGCCCCGGCTTTATTAATTTTTATTTGGACAATACGTATTTGACCCGGCTGATCCCTTCTATCCTTCACGATGGTGCGGATTACGGCCGTTCAGATGCCGGCAGGGGCAAAAAAATCCAGGTTGAATTCGTATCGGCGAACCCGACCGGTGATCTTCACCTCGGACATGCGCGCGGCGCCGCTGTCGGGGATTCACTGTGCAATATTCTTGAAAAAGCAGGGTATGAGGTGACCCGTGAATACTATATTAACGATGCCGGCAACCAGATCCACAATCTGGCCTTGTCAGTCGAAGCGCGCTACTTCCAGGCGCTCGGGATGGAAAAGGAAATGCCGGCAGATGGCTATTACGGCCAGGATATTATTGACCTTGGAAAAAAACTTGCCGATGAATACGGCCGGAAATTTGTGGACGCGGATGAAAAAACGCGCTACGAATTTTTCCGCCAGTACGGCCTCGATTACGAGATGGCGAAACTGAAAAAAGACCTTGAAGACTTCCGCGTTCGTTTTGATGTCTGGTATTCGGAAACGTCTCTTTATAAGAGCGGAAAAATTGACGAAATGCTGACACTGATGCGCGAAAAAGGCCATATTTATGAAAAGGACGGGGCAACGTGGTTCCGCTCGACGGCTTTCGGCGACGACAAAGACCGCGTGCTCATCAAAAACGATGGGACTTACACGTACTTGACCCCGGATATTGCTTACCATAAAGACAAATTTGACCGCGGCTTCGATACGGTGATTAATATTTGGGGCGCTGACCACCACGGCTATATCCCGCGGATGAAAGCGGCAATGGAAGCGCTCGGCTATAACAGCGGCAATCTTGAAGTGGAGATCATCCAGCTTGTTCACTTGTATAAAAACGGCGAAAAAATGAAAATGAGCAAGCGGACTGGGAAAGCGGTCACGATGCGTGAACTCATTGACGAAGTCGGGCTTGATGCAACCCGGTACTTCTTTGCGATGAGAAGCTCGGATACGCATTTGGACTTTGACCTTGATCTTGCCGTTTCAGAGTCCAATGAAAACCCGGTTTACTATGCGCAATATGCCCATGCCCGTATTTGCAGTATTTTGCGCCAGGCGGAAGAAAAAGGGTTTGTGCCGGATACAGGCGCCGATTTTTCCGTGATCCGGTCTGAAAAGGAAACGGATGTCCTGAAAAAGCTCGGAGAATTCCCGCAGGTGATTGCTGATGCGGCCGAAAAGCGGATCCCGCACCGCATTACAAATTATATTAACGAACTTGCCGCCAACTTCCACAGCTTTTACAATGCTGTGAAAGTGATCGAGCCGGCGCATGCGGACGCCACCAAAGCGCGCCTTGCCCTCGTGAAGGCCGTGCAAATTACGCTGAAAAACGCGCTCCAGCTGATCGGCGTTTCCGCACCTGAAAAAATGTAAAGACAAAAGCCGTCCTCATCCGTTTCCGGGTTCAGGGCGGCTTTTTTTTATTAAGATGGTGTTTCAGTTCAGTGTCCCAGGGACCGGCTTTTCCGTAAGCCGGTGGCCGATTGCCGCCGGGTGTAAGAAAAGCAAATTGGATTACAGGCAGCAAGATAGCCCGGGGTTCAGTGCTTTTTTCAGTCAACGTGTGGTAAATTTAACGGGCAACAAAATGCGTTACAGCCCGCAAGATGGTATTCAAGGCCGGCCAAGCACCCATCATCCCTCGCAGTGTCCCCGGTCTTCCGGAAGGCAATATTTTCCTGATTGCGCCGACTGGCCCAGAGCCGGCTTTTTCATCACAAAAATTCTTCAATTGCCCTCACGCCCCATTCGGCCAGCCTCGTTGCCAATCCGGGGCGGTTCAGGTCGTCTGATGTAAGAGGGGCAGCGTGGCGCATATCATCCTTCACGACCGCGCACATTTTTTGGATAAACACATTGTCGTATACAAGGCAGTTGACTTCAAAGTTTAAACGGGCACTGCGCCGGTCAAAATTAGCCGTTCCAATATTGCAGACGGTCCGGTCAATGATCATAATTTTCGCGTGATAAAATCCGGGCTTGAACAAATAAATGTCTGCGCCATTTTCAAGCAGCTGCCGGAAATAGCGGCTTGCGGCCTCTTTGACAAGCGGATGGTCCGCCCTATCGGGGGTGAGCACTGTGACTTTTACGCCGCGTGCCAAAGCCTGCACCAGTTTTTTGTGCATGGCCGGAGTCGGGATAAAGTACGGGGAACCGATAAAAATCGATTCACGGGCTTCATCAATCAGGCTGCAAACCAGGTGCTCAAGCTCATCGCCCGCAGTCGGGATGATCCGGTGGCGGCATCCGCTTTTCTCCTCATGGGGAGAGATGTGTGTTTCAAATGGCATATTTTCTCCTGTAGCCGTTTCCCAGTTCCTGATAAATTCCTCCTGCAAGTCGCGGATACCTCCGCCGGTTAAGCGGTAATGGTAATCTCGCCAAGGAGACAGCGACTTGTTGCCATTGATATAATCCTTCCCCACATTGAAACCGCCAAGATAGCCTGTCTTCCCGTCAATGACGATTATTTTCTGGTGGTTCCGCTGCTGGAGCGTGTAAAAGAAAAAAGGGAACTTCGGCCGGTTGTCGAAGGCAAACGAGACGCCAGCGTTTTTCAGCTGTGCAATCATCTGTTTTGTGACCTTCCGGCTGCCCACCCAATCGAGCAATACTTTTACTTCTTTCCCTTCGCGCGCTTTTTTTGCGAGCAGGCTGAAAAATTCACGGCTGATTTCATCATTTTTTACAATATAAAACAGGACGTATATGCTTTTTTTGGCATGCAGGATATCGGAAAAGTAGTGGGGAAACAGATTTTCTCCGCATGTAAAAACAGTAAAATCTCCGTGCCGTACGGGATATTGGCGCTGTTTGCGAGTTTTGCGGAAATGCCTTTTTCCAAGCGTGTAATCGGCGAAAAGCCAGATGATGAGTACTATGACGGCAGAAAGGAATAAGAGCAAAATCATATCTTTTTTCTCCCTTCAATCGATTTTTTTCGTGGTCGAGTCCATGTCTTTATGCTTCCCCAAATGCGGCCGATTCTACTTACAAAAGCCGGAAACAGGCACAAAGAAATTCAAAAAAATAAAGAAAAAAGGATTGACTGAATGCTCATTCATTATATAATATAGGTAAGCAAGATTCGGAAAATTATCTGCTTTTTTGTGCGAGCACGAATGAACGAAGGGAGCGTCGGGAGAAAAATGCACATCTTATTATGGTTAAACTGGTTGTTGTTTCTTTCTGTAACCGCTTACGGCATTGGCCTTTTTGCGTATTTGGTAAGGACAAGGATCCAGTATATCAAATTGGGGAAAAAACAGGAATTCGACAACAATGTCAAGGCGCGGCTCAAAAAAATATGGGTATACGTTTTCGGGCAGAAAAAACTGCTCAAGGATAAAAAGAGCGGCGCCATCCATGTGATGATGTTTTACGGGTTTATTCTCGTCCAGTTCGGCGCAATTGATTTCATATGGAAGGGGCTTGCGCCGGGTTCGCACTTGCCGCTCGGGCCGCTTTACCCCGGATTTACTTTCTTTCAGGAAATCGTCACGCTCGTGATTTTATTTGCGGTCGGCTGGGCGTTTTACCGCCGCTACATTGAGAAGCTCGTCCGCTTAAAACGCGATTTTAAAGCGGGGCTTGTGCTCATCTTTATCGGCGGGCTAATGGTTTCTGTCCTGGTCGGGAGCGGTATGGAAATCATTTGGCACTTTGAGGAGCCTTCATGGACGGAACCGGTGGCAGCCGGGATTGCAGCCGCCTTTCATTGGATCGGGCCCACCGCGGCGGCCGTTGTGTTTTACGTGGCATGGTGGATCCATCTGTTGCTTCTGCTTACTTTCCTTGTCTATATCCCGCAGTCGAAGCACGCCCATTTGATTGCAGGGCCTGCGAATGTGTATCTGAACCGGCTCGGGGATACCGGGAAATTACGGGAGATCGATTTTGAAGACGAATCGCAGGAAAGTTTCGGCGTCGGGAAAATCGAGGACTTCACGCAGCTTCAGCTTGTCGATCTTTACGCCTGTGTGGAGTGCGGCCGCTGCACGAATATGTGCCCGGCAACCGGAACAGGAAAAATGCTTTCACCGATGGACTTGATCATTAAATTGAGGGACCATCTGACCAATTACGGCGCGGCCGTTACGTCCAAAGCACCGTGGGTTCCGGCATTTGCTTTTGCCAACACGACAGGGAACCGGCTCGCCCGGGAGAGTGCAACCCGCGGGGCAGAAGAGGCAGCTGTAGCGCTTGATTACAATCCGAGCCTGATCGGCGATGTCATTACCGAAGAAGAGATCTGGGCATGCACGACTTGCCGGAATTGCGAAGACCAGTGCCCGGTTATGAATGAACATGTCGATAAAATCATTGATTTGCGGCGCTATCTCGTTTTGACCGAAGGAAAAATGAAACCAGATGCACAGCGGGCAATCCAAAATATTGAACGCCAGGGCAATCCTTGGGGGCTGAACCGGAAAGAGCGCGAGTCGTGGCGTGAAGGGCGCGAAGATATCGAGGTCAAGACGGTCAAAGAAATGAAAAAATCGGATGAGGAATTCGAGTATTTATTCTGGGTCGGATCAATGGGGTCTTACGACAGCCGCAGCCAAAAAATCGCGCAGTCGTTTGCGAAACTGCTGAATGAAGCGGGTGTGAAATTCGCCATTCTCGGCAACAAGGAGAAAAACTCCGGAGATACAGCACGCAGGCTTGGCAATGAATTTTTGTTCCAGGAACTGGCTGGCCAGAACATCGCCGAGTTTGAAAAGAACGGCGTGAAAAAAATCGTGACGATCGATCCGCATGCATACAATACGTTTAAGAAAGAATATAAAGATTTTGGTTTTGAAGGGGAAGTGTACCATCACACCGAAGTGCTTTATGAGCTGCTGAAAGAAGGACGCTTAAAGCCGAAGTACGAAGTCAATGAAACGGTTACCTTCCATGACTCCTGCTACCTCGGCAGGTACAATGACATTTATAACCAGCCGCGTGACATTTTAAAAATGATCCCGGGCGTAAAGCTTGTGGAAATGGAACGGAACCGTGAAACCGCGATGTGCTGCGGGGCCGGCGGCGGGTTAATGTGGACGGAAGAAGATACCGGGCACCGGATTAATGTGGCGCGGACTGAACAGGCACTTTCCGTGAATCCGACCGTCATCAGCACGGAATGCCCGTACTGCCTGACAATGCTGTCTGACGGTACAAAAGCGAAAGAAGTGGAAGACACTGTGAAAACCCTGGATGTTGCCGAAATTCTGGAACGTTCGGTCTGCGGGGCACCGGGGCAGACTGCTGCAGTATCTTAAGCGGGTGATACCGCCGCAAAACGGGATGCGCGGCAGGGAAGCTAACAACAGTTGTATGTAAACCGGCAAATCATTTGCGCAAAAGCGGCGGGGAACAGGATATGCAAAAGGAAGATTCTCCGCCGTTTTTTTGCGGCAGATCACACAGGATGATAAGGGTTCGGGAATGTAAGCGCATTCATATTGCCGGCGCTTTTCATAAATCACACAGTAAGGCAAGGCTCACTGCTGTTTTGGGAAACGAACGGCAAAGGGCCATGAATGAACGATGATTGAGCGTTCGCTCGATTGGCGCTTTTCATCCATTCCAAAAGCATCGGGAAGTTCGCTGCTGTTTTGGCAACAAATAACAAAGGGACTATGAATGAACGATGATTCGCGTTCGTGCAAATTGCCGGCGCTTATCATAAATCCATTGTAAAAGGGGAGAAGATGGTTGAACACGGTGATCATCGACGGGGCGCGTACGCCATTTGGGAAATTCGGGGGAAAACTGGCTGCACTTCCGGCGTCCGCGTTAGGCGGGATTGCGATCCGGCATGCATTGGAAAAAGCGGGCGTTGAAAACGGGGAAGTAAATGAAGTGATTATGGGGAATGTCCTACAGGGCGGCCAGGGGCAGCTCCCATCCCGGCAGGCGGCAAGGCACGCCGGCATTCCGTGGGAAGTCAAAACGGAAACGGTGAATAAAGTGTGTGCTTCCGGCATGAGGAGCGTGACCATGGCGGATCAGATCATCCGTTTGGGAGACGGGGAAGTCATTGTAGCCGGCGGGATGGAGTCGATGTCAAACGCCCCTTACTTCCTGCCCAAGGCAAGATGGGGATTGAAAATGGGCGATGTCCAGCTGAAAGACATGATGACCCATGACGGACTCATCTGCGCATTTTCCGGCGTCCATATGGGCACATACGGAAACCGCACGGCGGAAGCGTTCGGGCTGACCCGCGACTTTCAGGACCGCTGGGCATTAAGAAGCCACCAGAAAGCATTGGAAGCCATCCATTCCGGCAAGTTTGCCGAAGAGATTGTTCCGGTGGAAATCCCGCAAAGAAAAGGCCCTGCGCTGCTTGTTGAACAGGATGAACCGCCGCGCGCGGATACGACGCTTGAAAAACTGTCCCAGCTGCCGCCTGCTTTCGACAAAGACGGCACCATCACGGCCGGCAATGCTCCGGGTGTGAATGACGGGGCGGCTGCACTTGTTTTAATGAGCGCTGAACGGGCTGCAAAAGCAGGGTTGAAGCCGCTTGCAAAGATTGTGGCGCATGCGGAAGTGGCGGTGGAGGCGCAGCATTTTCCGCAGACGCCGGGGCTTGTGATCAACGAAATCCTGAAAAAAACAGGAAGAAAGCTTGATGACATTGATTTGTTTGAAATCAATGAAGCATTTGCCGCTGTGGCCCTTGCCAGCAGCAAAATCGCACAGCTCGATTTGGATAAGGTGAATGTAAACGGCGGCGCGGTTGCGTTAGGCCATCCGATCGGTGCAAGCGGCACGCGCATTATTTTAACCCTTGCATACGAACTGAAACGGCGCGGCGGCGGGACCGGGATCGCAGCCATCTGCTCCGGTGGCGGCCAGGGCGATGCCGTCATGATTGAAGTGCAATAAAACTTCAACGTGTATGACCACCCAAAAAAGGGGACCTGATCATGGATTTTCAGTTTACGGAAGAACAGCTTTTGCTAAGGAAAACCGTACGGGATTTTGCAGAAAAAGAAATTTTGCCGGCTATGGGCGACATGGAGCGCGGCATGTTCCCGCGTGAAATACTTGGAAAAATGGCAACCCTCGGTCTGATGGGCATCACCATTCCGGAAACATACGGCGGTGCGGGGCTGGATTTTACTGCATACGTTATGGCTGTTCATGAAATTTCCAAAGCCAGCGCGACCATTGGCGTCATCCTTTCCGTCCATTCATCCGTCGGGACCGCGCCGATTTTATATTTTGGAAGCGAAGCGCAAAAACAAAAATATTTGCCAAAGCTTGCAAGCGGGGAATACCTGGGGGCTTTTTGCCTGACGGAGGCCGAGGCGGGGTCGGATGCGAAAAATTTAAAAACAAAAGCGGTAAAACAGGGCGGGCATTATGTGCTCAATGGTTCAAAAATGTTCATTACAAACGGCGGCGAGGCAGATACGTATATTGTATTTGCCCGCACGGAAGACGGCAACATCACCGCTTTCATTATTGAAAAGACCATGCCGGGTTTCCGGACCGGCAAGGATGAGAAAAAAATGGGGCTGCACGGGTCAAAAACTGTCCAGCTTCACTTTGAAAATCTCCAGGTTCCGGCTGAGAACCGGCTGGGGGAAGAAGGGGAAGGGTTTAAGATCGCAATGGCGGTGCTGGATGCCGGCCGGATCGGGATCGCGGCACAGGCCCTCGGGATTGCGGAAGGCGCCTATGAACTGGCACTTCAATACGCAAAAAACCGGCGCCAGTTCGGAAAACCCATCCACGCATTTGAGGGTACCGGTTTTAAACTTGCCGACATGGCAACAAACATCGAAGCCAGCAAACTGCTTGTCTACCGGTCAGCCTTTTTGCGGAGCAACGGCCTGGGCTGCAAAAAAGAAGCGGCGATGGCCAAACTGCTCGCTTCCCAAACAGCTGTTGATACAGCGATTGAAGCCGTTCAGATTTTCGGCGGATATGGATACACGAAAGATTATCCGGTTGAACGGTTCATGCGCGATGCGAAAATTACGCAAATTTATGAAGGGACAAGTGAAACCCAAAGAATCGTGATCAGCAATCAATTATTGCGGGAGAAAAGGCTTTAAGTTGTCTTGAATAAAAAAATTGGAGGCAGAAAAATGGACTTTCGTTTAAGTGAAGAACATGAAATGATCCGGAAAATGGTACGCGATTTTGCCGTGAAGGAAGTAGCGCCGACAGCAGCGGAACGCGATGAGAACGAACGGTTTGACCGTGGCATCTTTGACCGGATGGCGGCGCTTGGCCTGACCGGGATTCCGTGGCCGGAGCAGTACGGCGGGATCGGGAGCGATTTTCTGGCATACTGCATTGCGGTGGAAGAGCTGTCGCGTGTGTGCGCCTCAACCGGCGTGACCCTCTCGGCACATACTTCCCTTGCCAGCTGGCCGCTGTTTAAATTCGGCACAGAAGAACAAAAACAGAAATACCTCGTTCCGCTTGCCCGCGGGGAAAAAATCGGCGCGTACGGCTTGACGGAGCCGGGGTCGGGTTCTGATGCGGGTGCGATGGTGACAACGGCCAGGCGTGAAGGAGACCATTATGTTTTAAATGGTTCCAAAATTTTCATTACAAACGGCGGCGTGGCGGATATTTACATCGTGTTTGCCCTCACCGATCCGAAAAGCAAACACCATGGTACAAGCGCATTTATCATTGAAAAAGATTTTCCCGGGTTTTCAACCGGCAAAAAGGAAAAGAAAATGGGCATCCGGGCTTCCACCACAACGGAAATCATTTTTGACAATGTCATGGTGCCGGCAGAAAACCGGCTGGGGGAAGAAGGACAGGGCTTTAAAATCGCGATGATGACGCTGGACGGCGGGCGCAACGGCATTGCAGCCCAGGCAGTCGGCATTGCCCAGGGCGCGCTCGATGCGGCTGCAGCTTATGCGAAAGAGCGGAAACAGTTCGGCAAACCGATCGCAGCAAACCAGGGCGTGTCTTTCAAACTCGCCGACATGGCCACTGCAGTCGAAGCGGCAAGGCTGTTAACGTACCAGGCAGCCTGGCTTGAGTCAAACGGGCTGCCGTACGGAAAAGAATCCGCCATGTCCAAACTGTTTGCCGGCGATACGGCGATGAAAGTCACAACGGAAGCCGTGCAGATTTTTGGCGGCTACGGTTATACAAAAGATTATCCGGTTGAGCGGTTCATGCGCGATGCCAAAATTACGCAAATTTACGAAGGGACGCAGGAAATCCAGCGGCTTGTCATTTCAAGAATGCTGACAAGGGACTGACGGAGAGGGGAGGCCGTTTGTGAGCCAAAAAAAGTTTGTGCCGGCATCGGTCAGGGACGAAAGGCTGATTGAAAAGCGCAGAAACCAAATGATCAATGCCGCCGTCGCGCTTTTTAAGGAAAAGGGGTTCCACCGGACGACAACGAGGGAAATTGCCAAAAAATCCGGCTTTAGCATCGGGACGCTTTACGAATATATCCGGGCAAAAGAGGATGTCCTCTATTTGGTGTGCGACCGGATTTATGATGAAGTGCGCGACAGGCTGCTGCGCATTGATGCCGGCCAGGGGACGCTTGAAAGTTTGAAACTCGCAATTGCCCATTATTTCCGGATTGTTGATGAACTGCAGGATGAAGTGCTTGTCATGTACCAGGAAGCAAAATCACTGACAAAAGAAGCACTGCCTTACGTATTAAAAAAGGAAATGGAAATGGTCGGCATATTTGAAAAAATGATTAAAAGATGTGCGGAAAACGGCGAACTTGATCTGGAAGAAAAAGAGATTGAGATGCTCGCCCATAATATTTTTGTCCAAGGTGAAATGTGGGCTTTCCGCCGCTGGGCATTTAAAAAGAAGTTTACAATTGAGGATTATATCCGTCTGCAAACCCATTTGCTGTTTTCCGGCCTTGAGACAAGGGGTATGATGGCATAAATTTTTGGCGCCATTTCCGTTTTTCCATCCCGGGGTTCATTCATGTGTTTTAAGTTCCAATCCTGATGAAGACAAGGGGGATATGATGGCTGAAACAGAGGTTTACCGCCCGAAACATGCGGTCCGTTTTGTCACAGCGTCCAGTTTGTTTGACGGCCACGATGCTTCCATCAACATTATGCGGAGGATTTTGCAGGCAAGCGGCGCGGAAGTCATCCATCTCGGCCACAACCGCTCGGCACGAGAAATTGTCCAGGCGGCGATTCAGGAAGATGTCCAGGGTATTGCCGTTTCTTCCTATCAGGGAGGGCATCTTGAGTTTTTCAAGTATATGTATGATTTGCTGTAGGAAAACGGCGCCTCCGGGATCCGCATTTACGGCGGGGGAGGGGGCGTCATCATCCCGCGTGAGATGAAAGAACTGCATGACTACGGGATCGCGCGTATTTTTTCACCGGAGGACGGCAGAAAGCTCGGCCTTCAGGGCATGATCAATATGATGCTCCGGGAGTGCGACCACCCGACGGTAACGGAAGCGGATTTTGCCAAAGAAGCCGGGCGCTTAAGCGAAGGGCGGATCAGTTCTGTTGCCAGGCTGATTTCTTATGCCGAGAACCATTTGAACCATCAGGAGGCGCTTGCTGCCCTTGAATCTGCCATTCCGGCCGTGAAGAAAGCGCTGTTCGTGGGCATAACCGGTACCGGGGGAGCGGGAAAGAGTTCCTTGACAGATGAACTGATCCGCCGCTTTTTGCATGACCATCCGGAAAGTAAAATTGCCGTTCTTTCGGTCGACCCGACGAAGCAAAAAACGGGGGGCGCATTGCTTGGCGACCGGATCCGGATGAATGCGATTTTTCATCCGAATGTATTTATGCGGAGCCTGGCTACAAGGGCATCCCGTTCCGAACTTTCTCTTGCTCATGATGCTATCCGGATTGTAAAGGCTGCCGGCTTTGATTTGATTTTGATCGAAACAAGCGGAATCGGCCAGGTGGATGCCGAAATCACGAATATTTCCGATGTCGCAATGTATGTGATGACGAGCGAATTCGGGGCGCCTTCCCAGCTTGAAAAAATTGATATGATCGATTATGCGGACCTCATTGTCATAAACAAATTTGAGCGCAAAGGTTCAGAGGACGCGAAAAAGCAGGTGCAAATTGGCGGATAGATGGTTTCCAAGTTCTAAGTTGTGTTCTTGCTGCGGAAAACTTAAAAAAGACTTGAAGTTATCCGATAGAACTTTTGAATGCGGATGTGGAAATATTGTTGACCGAGATTATCAAGCGTCTATAAATCTTAAAAAATATGGTGAAAATGTTTTAGAATCTGTATTTTAACAATGCAAGTTAATGTAGACATGTACCGATTCGTTAGTTGGGAATTTACGACTTTGGAGTGTTACACCAAATGCAAGTAGCGATCTGTTTAATAGATAGACGTGAAAGCAGACACGATGAAGAAGTAAGGAAACATAAAAGTTGTAAGAAATTACAATTTTTTATAAGTTTTCTGTAACGGCGGTTATATTCTAAAAGGCGACAGTAACTCTGGTGGAAAATCCGAGCTTTAAAAAAATCCACCTTATTATCAACGACAATGGAAAATCGGGATGCTAAGCTGAACGACCCAAATAGCATTTTCCGCTAGGAGTCGCCGCTGGACAAAAATGCAGCGTGTGCTTCCAAAAGCAAAAAACCGGCAGCTAAATGCCGGCTTTTTGCTTTCGCTCAATGGCAAGTACGAAAATAAATTTTCTTTCCACATAGAATTCTGTTGTTTCTTTCTGCCAGATGGATGTAAAATGGACAAGGATATAGGAGATGTGCTTGAATAGGCGGAAGGTGGGAGTAGGACTCGTCAATCGCTTATTTTTTCAAGGGATGTGGACTGTTTGTATTCTTTTATCAAAATTTTACTATCATGCAGCGGTATGATCGTTTTTTTGCTGGCCGGGTATTATTTATACAGTAAAGAACTCGGCGCCATCCCTTTTCTGCTCCTCTCGTTTTTTCTGTTTTATCTTGCATACCGGCTGATGAGGACGCCGGGCCGCTTAAAAACCCGGGATAAAAACAGCCGGAAAAGGCCGCGGGGCTAGCATAAACGTTTGCTTTTTGTATATAATGATAAATATGTTTTCTATTAAATCATGCAAAGTTTAGCATTTACCTGCCATATAGCAGTTTTGATCAATGAGAAAGGGTGTGCGACGCGTGAGCTTGCGACAGTTGCCGAAAGAAGAGCTGAAGGAAATGTCTTTTATCGAGTTGGCGGAACAAATATTGGAGGAAAAAAAACAAGTGACTTCCTTCCAGGACTTGCTTGCGGAAATCGGCGCCATTTTGGGGTTGCCGAAAGAAGAAACCGAAAGCAAAATGATCCAGTTCTATACGGACTTAAATATTGACGGGAGATTTATCAGCCTGGGGGACAACACTTGGGGTCTCCGTGCCTGGTACCCGGTTGACCAGATTGACGAAGAAGTGACCCACACCGTGAAAACGAAGCGGAAAAAAGCGAAAGTTGTCGAGGAAGAAGAGGACTTTATAGATGATGAAGACCTTGACCTTGAGGATATCGATGATGTCGCCGAAGATGAAGAAGAGGACTTCGCCGACGAAGACGAGGAAGACGAAGACCTGGTCGAAGACGAAGATTTGGTTGACGATGAGTTTTCCGATATCGATGAAGATGAAGAAGAAACTTTCGAAGACGAAGAACTGCTCACGGATGATTTCGACGTTATCGAAGACGAAGACGAGGAAGACGTTAACGACAAAGAAGATTAGTCTTGACTTCTTTCCGGGACAACGGTAGTATTATGTTTGGGCTCCTTTGAGAAGGACGGAATATCGCAAAATAAATCAAGCTCCCCCTTGCAACCCGTATTGCAAGAGGGGCTTTTTGTTTTTTACGGGGCAGATCCGGAGAACGGACCGGAACAGATCCGGCTCTTAAAAATGGATGAAGCCATGTATTGGGGCAACAATAATGTTACATTACAGGAGGGGACAACACGTGACAAAATATATCTTTGTAACTGGCGGGGTCGTTTCCTCGCTGGGAAAAGGGATTACTGCAGCATCGCTCGGGCGGTTGTTGAAAAACCGAGGGCTGAATATTACGATCCAGAAATTTGATCCGTATATTAATGTTGATCCGGGTACGATGAGCCCGTACCAGCACGGGGAAGTGTTTGTAACGGACGACGGCGCGGAAACCGACCTTGACCTCGGCCATTATGAGCGTTTTATTGATATTAACTTAACAAAATACAGCAGCGTTACGACCGGCAAAGTTTATTCCGAAGTCATCCGGAAAGAACGCCGCGGCGAATATCTCGGCGGCACCGTACAGGTCATCCCGCATATTACCAATGAAATCAAAGAACGCGTCTTTCGTGCCGGAAAAGTAACCAATGCAGATGTCGTCATCACGGAAATTGGCGGGACGGTCGGTGATATTGAATCACTTCCGTTCCTTGAAGCAATCCGGCAAATCAAAACGGATGTCGGCATTGACAATGTCATGTACATCCATTGTACCTTAATTCCTTATTTAAAAGCATCGGGCGAAATGAAGACGAAGCCGACCCAGCATAGCGTAAAAGAATTGCGCGGCCTCGGAATCCAGCCAAATGTCATTGTCGTCCGGACGGAAATGCCAATCTCGCAGGATATGAAGGACAAGATTGCATTGTTCTGCGATATCCAGCCGCGTGAAGTAGTCGAATGCATCGATGCCGATACGTTATATGCCATCCCGCTCATGCTGCAGGAGCAAAAACTGGACCAGCTTGTTTGCGACCATTTAAAACTGCAGTGCCCGGAAGCAGATATGGCCGAATGGAGAGGGCTTGTTGACCGGGTGCGCAATTTGAAAAAGACGGTGAAAATTGCGCTTGTCGGCAAATATGTGGCACTCCAGGATGCCTATCTTTCCGTTGCAGAAGCGCTCAAACATGCCGGCTACCAGTTTGATGCGGATATTGATATTGACATGATCAATGCCGAAGAGGTGGACGGGGAAAATGTGGCGGACCTGCTGAAAGACGCGGACGGCATTTTAGTGCCGGGCGGTTTCGGCGACCGCGGCATCGAAGGGAAAATTCTTGCCATCCAGTATGCCCGTGAACATAAGATTCCGTTTCTCGGCATCTGCCTTGGCATGCAGCTTGCATCGGTCGAGTTTGCCCGCCATGTCCTCGGATTGAAAGATGCGCACTCCTCGGAGATCAACCCGGATACGCCTTATCCGGTGATTGACCTTTTGCCGGAACAAAAAGAAATTGAAGACCTCGGCGGTACGCTTCGCCTCGGGCTTTATCCTTGCCGGCTTGTGAAAGGCACGAAAGCGTATGAAGCTTATCAGGATGAAGTCATTTATGAGCGCCACCGCCACCGTTATGAATTTAACAATCAATTCCGTGAACGCATGGAAAATGCCGGGTTCACGTTCTCGGGGACAAGCCCGGACGGCCGGCTCATTGAAATTGTGGAGCTGAAGGACCATCCGTGGTTCGTTGCTTCCCAGTTCCACCCGGAATTTACCTCGCGCCCGACACGCCCGCAGCCTTTGTTTAAAGGATTTATTGAAGCGTCGATCAAGGGTAAACAATAAACCTGTACCCTTCGGAAAATGCCCCGTTTTTTCCGGAGGTACTGATAAAAAAGCGGCGGGAAGCCATTGTATTTGGTTTCCCGCCGCTTTTTTGCATCCCGTTTTCTTTGAATGCAAAAGCCCGGAAATTTTTCCAGGCTTTTTTATAAAAATCCATTGACGGAGAAGTGTATGAACGGTATGATACACATATCAGCTGTATCAATGTATTAATACGATCATTTTGGCGTTTGTGTATGAAGGGCTTCATACACATGGAGAGATGAAAAAGGATGGGGGCGATTCAGATCATCGCAGAGATTAAATGGAATAACCGCGATCCTGTCTACATTCAGGTTATCCGTTATTTTAAAACCCGGATTGCGTCAGGGAGCCTTGAGGCGGGACAGGAAATTCCATCGCGGCGCGAACTTGCAGCCATGTTAAAAATCAATCCGAATACCGCGCAAAGAGCGTATAAAGAAATGGAGGAGCAAGGTTTGATCCACACAGAACGCAATCTTCCGAGCCGGATTACAACAGACCGGGAAGTGCTTGCCGGGGTACGGGAAGAACTGATCCAGTCAGCATTGGCTGATTTTCTAGATTCGATCCGCCCGATGGATATTCCGCTGGAGGAGCTGTTGGAGCTGGTAAAAAGGCAATACAGGGGCAAAGGGGGGGCCGGGCATGATTGAAGTTATGGAAGTGACGAAAAAATACGGGCGGAAAAAAGTGCTTGATTCGCTTTCTTTTACAGCAGAAAAAGGGGAAATTACCTGTTTGATCGGGGTGAACGGGACCGGCAAAACGACCACTTTAAAAGCGATTGCAGGGCTTGTCCCGGTCAGCAAAGGAAAGATTCTGATCGACGGGGAACCGTACAACAAACATATTTACGAAAAGCTGGCATTCATTCCGGATGCGCCCATCATGCTGCCGCGGATGAAAATCAAAGATGTCATTCTTTTTATGCGGGATTTCTATCCGGATTGGAATGCCTTGCGCGCCAAGGACCTGTTTCACTTTTTCAAGTTGAATGAAAATGACCGGATCGGTGAGCTTTCGAAAGGAAACATGGCAAAAGTGAATTTGCTGCTCGGGCTATCACTCGATGTCGATTACGTGCTGATGGACGAACCCTTTTCGGGCATTGACATTTTCAGCCGGGAGCAAATTGCAGATGTGTTCGCAAGCGGCCTGGTTGAAAACCGCGGTGTTTTGATTACCACACATGAAATCAATGATATTGAGCACTTGCTGGACAAAGCGGTGCTGCTCGGGGACGGGAAGGTTTTAAGGGAATTTTACACGGATGGATTTAAGTCAATATTTTGGACACCAATAAGTGAAATTTAATTTTGATCTCATGCCATATTTTTCATGACATCGCTGGTCGCTTG